>CAIMEE010000228.1 GCA_903839865.1 Enhydrobacter aerosaccus
CGCTCAGCTGCGGCTTGGCCGCGATCAACGCCTTGCGATAGACCAGCAGCCCGCGCATCAGCGCACCGTCGCGCTTCAGCAACCGGTCGGCGAACTCGACCATGCGCGTGTTGGGCCAGCCGTGCTTGCGCAGGGTCAGCAGGCGCAGGAACGCCGCTTCCTCCTGGCCGGGCGCGTGCTGGCACATCAGGATCGCGGCCGCCGCCTGGCTGCGCGAGATGCCGGCGTGGCAATGGATCAGCGCGTGGCCGCCCGGTGTCGTATGCACCCTCTCGCCGAACGCCAGCACCGTTTCGATGTGGGCGATCGAGCAGGCCTCGTAGCCCGGATATTCGGCGACCACGTCGTCGAAGCTGATCAGCTCGTGATCGACGCCGGGATAGGCGTCGAGCGCGGGCGGGCGCGGCTCGTCGGTGTCGATGATCGACAGGATATGCGTCACGCCCTTGCCGACGTGCTCGGGCAGCTCGGGAATTCCGCAGATGGTCACGCGATGGTCGGGAAGGGGCATGGGGATGCTTCTACAGCAGTCCGCGGGCCATGTTGAGCCCGAGCGCCAGCATGCCGAAGACGAAAATGCGCCGGAAGGTCTCGGGCGAGGCAGCCTCGCGGCCTTTTTGTCCCAGCCACATGCCGATCATGGTCGGGATCAGTGCGGCGACGCCGCTCAGCGTGGTGTCGAAGTGGAACGCGCCCTGCCAGGCAAGCGCCACTGTTAGCCCGCCGATCAGGAACAGGAACATGACGCCCAGCGCCTGCACGAGGTCATGGCGATTCATGTCGAGCGACTGCATGTAGGGCAGGAAGGGCACGGCCGCGACGCCGGTGAAGCCACACAGCGCGCCGCTCAGGGCGCCCACGATCGGATTGGCCCAGCGCTCGGTCTCGCGCGACACGGCCGGCCGCCACCGCGTCAACGCCACCAGGGAATAGATCGTGAGCAGCACGCCCACCCACGAAAGCGCGCGCTGCGAGCCCAGATGGTCGAACGGAAGGGCAATGGCGAACAGCGCTACGGTGGCGGTCAGCGCCATCGGCCAGAAGCGCCGCATCAGCCGCACGAAGCCGCCGCCATAGATCGCCTGCCAGATGTTGGTGACCATGGTCGGCAGCACCATGATGGCGAGCGACTGATCGAGCGGCAGGGCGAAGGTCATGATGCCGATGGCGATCGGCGGCATGCCCATGCCGATGGCGCCCTTGGCGACGCCCGCGATGACGAAGGCCACCGTGATCACCAGAATCTGAACGGTGGTCATGCAGCGTCTGGAAAAACCTGCTGCACGAAGCGCGGGTAGGCATCCGCGATCTGCCGCGCGATCGGCCCGCGGATGAGGGCAAGCGTTTCCGCGTTCGGCTCTGCCGTCGGGCCGATGGTCGCTGCGATGTCGAACTCGAACGCGGTGTTGTCGCGCACTTCCTCGACGCTGTGACCGGGGTGCACCGTCTCGAGGGTGAAGCGGCGGCGCTGCCGGTCGAACGAGAACCAGCAGAGGGTGGTCAGCAATCCGACCGGGCCGCCCGGCCGGTAGACACCGTCGGCCCGCGGGCCGGGCGAGGAAATGAAATCGACCTTGGGCACCATGACCCGGCGCGTATGCTCCTCGCGGAACAGGATCACGTTGGGCACGAGGTAGTAGAGGTATCCCGAGCCGAACGAGCCCGGCCAGCGCACGTTGGTCTGCGGGTAGGTCCCGCCCGCGCCCACGAGATTGATATTGGCCTGGCCGTCGATCTGGCCGCCGCCCAGGAAGAACGCATCGACCCTTCCTTGTGCCGCCATGTCGAACAGCTCGACGCCGCCCGAATTCATGGCGTTGTGCTTGCGGCTGCCCAGGATGGTGATGAACATCCGGTGCGTCGCGCGATGCTTGGCAAGTAGCGCGCCCGCGCCCGGAATCGGCGAGGAGGCGCCGACGGCGATGCTGCGACAGTCCTTCAGCAGCCCGGCGATCGTGTGGATCAGCAGTTCCTGGCGCGAGAAGCTCACTCGGCGGCCTGTTGGCGCCGGTGCACGAACTCGTCGAGGTAACGGGCGAAGCCATCCTGCGTGCGCGCGAGTTCGCCGTAGCGGCGGAAATGCGCCTCGTCGATCTCGTAGCTGCCGGGAAGGCCGAGCGGCCAGGCGCCGCGCGGCGCCACGGCCGTCGCCTCGACATAGATCGCAGGCAGGACGCCGGCCGCGGTCACTTCCGACGCCATCAGGTCGATGTCGCGCACTTCCTCGACGGTCACGAGGGCGCCCTGCAGGGCTGCCTGCGCCATCAAGGCGAAGTCGCGGCGGCGGCCGATGAAGATGTTGCCGTCGCGGTCGGCGTAGGGCGCGTGGATCAAGGCCACGTCCGGCCGGATGGCGGGCAGCAGCAGGATCGGATCGGGCTTGTCTCCGTCTGAGGCAAACGGATTATCGATCGTCTTCCAGTCCGGGCGATGCACGACGAGGTCGCTGCCCAGCAGGCCGCGGAGCGGGATGAAGGGGATGCCCTTGCGGCCGGCTTCCATGGCCGCGTAGATCGCGGGGCAGGTCGCGTCCATCATCTTGAGCGTGCCGCGCTTCAGCGCGTCGTGAAACCGATGCGGCACGCCGTACTCGCCGAAGGTGATCGCCGAGGTTTCGAGGATGGAAACACAGCCCGCGCCGATCAGCAGGTCGGCCTGCAGGCCCGCCATCGGCACGCACACCAGATGGAGGTCGCGGACGCCGCGCCGGATCATGGCGCGGGTCGTCTCCATGGCGGCGCCGGTATTGTCGACGCCGATCGCGACCTTGGCGCCGTTAGGAATGCGGTCGGCCAGTTCTTCGGCTGAGCCCAGCAGCCAGTCCTGGGACATGCGTCCCTCCCTTTATCTTTCTTGGCCGCTATCCTGCGGCTAGCAGACCCGGGCTGCAAGCCGGTCGAACGCGGCCCAGAATTGCGCCCGCCGCGCATCAGTTTCCATGAGGATCTCGTGACGAGCGCCGTCGACGACGGCGTGCTCGGCGCCGGGGATGCGGGAGACGGCGTCGAGGTGGGTCGCGGTATCGACGACCGTGTCCTCGGTTCCGCTCACGATCAGGGTCGGGATCGCGATGCCCTCGAGAGTGTCCGGAGCGTTCAGCACATCGAAGGAGCGGAACGCCGCGCGCAGCCAGCCGATGGTGGGACCGCCCAAGCTCAGTCGCAGGTCGGCCGCGAACCATTGTCGGGTGAAGTCGAAGCGGCGCGGGTCGTGGGTCACGTCGTTCGTGGTGAAAGGGTGCTTCCGGGGATCGTAGGGACCTGTGCCCGGGGCGTACCAGCTGTCGGCTCCGGGGATCAGGCCGAGAATCGTGGCCGCCGCGCGGATCAGCCCCGCCTTCGGCAGGCCGGTCATGGGCGAACAGAAGATCGCCGCTGCAAAATGGCGGCAACCTTCGGAAACCAGATACCGGAGGGCGATGTTACCCCCCGTCGAGTGGCTGAACAGGATGCGGGGGTGGGGCGTTTCGGGGACCACGACGGTATCGAGCAGAGCCCTTAGATCGGCCACATAGGTCGAAAAGTCGTCGATGTGACCCTTGTCGTGGTCTGGCAGCATGCGGCTGCTCAGTCCCTGGCCCCGGATGTCGATGGCATAGAGCGTAAACCCCCGTCCGCGCAGTTCGCCCGCCACTTCCATGGCGTATTTCTCGATGAACTCGCCGCGGCCGTGAACCAGGACGACCGTCCCGCGGGGCGTTCCGCGCGCCTTCCAGACCGCGTAGCGGAGCCGCGCGCCCGCCCGGTCGATGTAGTTCTCCCGATCGGGGAGGAGGGAGGCCGGACGGGTCGTGTTCATGACTCCGATTTTGACATTTTGGCCATGATTGCGCGCGGACTCTTTACGGTTGGAGGGGCCGCGGGCTATAGATCGCTCCGGTCGCCTGATCGCGTGCGATGGGTCGCAAGCGATGAAATCTGGCGCAAGGAAACCTCGAAGAGGTCACCCGCACTGCGTGGTTATCGGCTCGCAGGAATGGAGCTGATCCGGCACGGTCCTTGCGTCGACGATCGTCGTCCGCAGGAGACTTGCGACCGCGATCCGGACTTCCTTCCGATGCGAGCGTTGACCGCCGGCGGCTTGCCGGAGCGATCGCGCCTTTCATGATACGGCTTGGATTGGTTCTTCTGGTCACTGTTGCCGCGACCCTGCTGGGGTGGCGGTTGCTCGACTCGTCTGTGACGGCCGCGAACGTCGAGGGCCCGCTGCACGGCGTCACCTACGCGCCATGGGCCAAGGACCAGGATCCGATCGAAGCCAAGTCGAGCGGCATCTTCTCCTTCCTGCGCACGGCTGTGAGCGAAGACACCACGCCCGCCATCAAGCCACGCAAGGAACAGGTCGAGCGCGACTTCGCCATGCTGGCGGGCAAGGTCGAGTACGTCCGCACCTACCGCACTTCGGACGGCGGCGAGTACATGCCGGAGGCCGCGGCCCGGGTCGGACTGAAACTGGTCCCCGGAGCGTGGATCTACAGCGCCAACGAGGCGAAGCTGCAGTTCGGCCGCGATGCCGCCGAGGTCAACGCCGAGGAGACGCGGACCCTGATCCGCATGGCCAACCAGAATGCCGGCATCGAGCGCGTGCTGGTCGGCAACGAAAATATCCTGCGCTGGGATGGCCAGAAGGACCTGCGCGATCCCAACGCCGTCAGCCCGATCCAGCTGATCCGCGAGATCCGGCAGGTGAAGCGCAACGTCAAGGTGCCGGTCAGCACCGCCGAGCCATGGCACGTGTGGCTGAAGTATCCGGAGCTGGCACGAGAGGTCGACTATCTCGCCGTCCACGTGCTCCCGTACTGGGACGAGCAGTCGAGCGAGACCCCGCTCGAGTATCTCAAGAACAAGATCGGTCTGCTGAAGCAGGCCTATCCGAACAAGAACATCATCGTCACCGAGGTGGGTTGGCCGTCCAACGGCGCCCAGCGCCGCAGTCCCGCGACTGGCGTCATCAAGCGCGCTACTCCCGCCGAGCAGGCCAAGGACATCCGCGACATGGTCGCGTGGCTGAAGGTGCAGAACATCGAATACTTCGTGGTCGAGGCGATCGACCAGCCCTGGAAGTCCTACGATCTTGAGGGCAAGGCCGGCGGCTACTGGGGCCTGTGGAACGCCGACCGCCAGCAGAAGTTCGAGTGGACCGGACCGATCGAGACCTTCCCGCAATGGTCGTCGTGCGCACTGTGGTCGCTGCTCGCGGCGCTGCCGATCATGCTGGTATTCCTGTGGCGTTGGCGCGATCTCGGCATCGTGGGCCAATTCGCGTTCTGCGGTCTTGTCGCCCTGTCGACCAGCGCCGTGGCCTATGGCGGCTCCGTCGCCGCCGGGACTTATATGAAGGTATCTGAGGTCGTGGGCTGGGGGGCGCTCGCCTTCTTCCTGATCCTGAGCCTGGGCATGGCGCTGGTGCAGGCGCTCGAGCTGGTCGAGACGATCTGGCGCCGCCACTGGGTGCGCGAGGCGCTGCCCGCCGCCGAAATGATCGCGCGCCAGCGGCCCGATCGCGTCTGGCCCAAGGTCTCGATCCATGTCGCGATCTGCAACGAGCCTCCGGCGATGGTGATGCAGACCATCGATTCTCTGGCCGGGCTCGACTATCCCAATCTCGAAGTCATCATCATCGACAACAACACCAAGGACCCCGCAGTGTGGCGTCCGGTGCAGGATTACTGCGCGCAATTGGGCGAGCGTTTCAAGTTCTTCCACTTCGACGTGATGAAGGGCTTCAAGGCCGGCGCGCTGAACTACGTGCTGAGTCAGACCGCACCCGACGCCAAGGTGATCGGCGTCATCGACAGCGACTACATGGTGCGGCCGGACTGGCTGAAGGCCGTCGTGCCGTACTTCGACGACGACAAGATCGCCTACGTGCAGGCGCCGCAGGACCATCGCGACTGGACCGGCGATCGCTTCAAGGAAATGCTGAACTGGGAATATGCCGGCTTCTTCGACATCGGCATGTGCCTGCGCAACGAATACGATGCCATCATCCAGCACGGCACCATGACCTTGGTCCGCAAGGACCGCATGGAGGAGATGGGCGGCTGGGCGACCTGGTGCATCACCGAGGACACCGAGCTTGGGCTCCGGCTGATGCAGAAGGGCTACGGTGCGATGTACAGCCGCGAGCGCTTCGGCCACGGCCTCACGCCCGACCACTTCAGCGGCTACAAAAAGCAGCGCTTCCGCTGGGCCTACGGCGCCATGCAGATCATGAAGGCGCACACCGGCAAGATCCTGTCGAACTCGACCGAGCTCACCTTCTGGCAGAAATACCACTTCATCGCGGGCTGGCTGCCGTGGTTCGCCGATGCGCTGAACATCGTCTTCACCTGGGCGGGCCTGGCCTGGGTGCTGGCGGTGATGGTGCCGCCGCTGTTCGGCATCAAGCCGGTCGGCCTGCCGCCGGCGGAGTTCATTGCGCCCACCATCGGCATCTTCGTCTTCAAGCTGGTCTATTCGTTCGGCCTCTACGCCAACCGCGTGAAGTGCACATTCCGGCAGAGCGTCGGCGCGTCGCTGGCCGGGCTGGCGCTCACCTATACGGTCGGCCGCGCCGTGATCTACGGCCTGTGCACCAGCCGGCTGCCCTTCATGCGCACGCCCAAGATGGACGAAAGAGCGACGCTCGGCATGGCGCTC
>CAIMEE010000229.1 GCA_903839865.1 Enhydrobacter aerosaccus
CGCCCTTGATGGCGGAGAGATGCTTGCGCACCGTATTCATCTCGCCGATATGCGCGCCGGATTTCAGCAGCGCGCGATTCACGTCCTGCTTGTCGGCCAAAGTGAGGCCGGGTGCGGGGAGCGCGAGCAGCGCCGACGCACCGCCCGAGATCAGGCACAGGACGAGATCGTCCGCCGTGAGCACCTTCACCATGTCGAGCATGCGGCCGGCGGCGGCGCGCCCTTTTTCGTCAGGAACCGGATGCGCGGCTTCGACGATCTCGATGCGCTTGCAGGTCTCGCCATAGCCGTAGCGCGTGACGACCAGCCCTTCGAGCGGATGCGGCCAGCGATCTTCGAGCGCGCGCGCCATGGCGGCGCTGGCCTTGCCCGCACCGATCACGACGGTGCGGCCCTTCGGAGGCTTCAGCGCATCGATATAGGGGGCAAGGCAGGTCGCGGGGCGCGCGGCAGCGAGGGCGGCGTCGAACAGGTCGCGCAGCAGGGCGCGGGCGTCGGCATCTTTCATTTGCCACATCTTCCCACTATAGGGGGCCGATGCAACTCCTCGGTCCGGGCGATCCGCCGCCGTTCTCCGTCTACAACGAAACCGGCAAGGCGCCGCTGCTTTTGCTGTGCGACCACGCCAGCAAGGCGGTGCCCAAATCGCTGAACATGCTGGGCATCAGCGACGCCGAACTCTCGCAGCATGTCGGCTGGGACATCGGCGGGCTCGAGATAGCTCTCGAATTGTCGAAGCAGCTCGATGCGCCATTGGTCGCCTCCGGGTACTCGCGGCTGGTGATAGACTGCAATCGCTGGCCGAAGGGCGAGGGATCGACACCGGAAATCAGCGACACAGTCCATGTGCCTGGCAATAAAGGAATCACGAAAAACGAGGCCGATGCGCGCGCTGAGGCCTGCTTCTGGCCTTACCACCGCGAGATCACGCGTCAACTCGATCGCATGACCGAGGTCGGGCGGAAGCAAGTCTGCGTAATCGTGATGCATACTTTCACGCCGGAGATGAAGGGCTTCAAGCGCCCTTGGCATGTCGGTGTGCTGTGGAATCGCGATTGGCATCTGCCCGAGCCGCTGCTGGCAGAATTGCGGAAGGATAAGTCGCTCGTTGTCGGCGACAACGAACCATACTCGGCGCGCGATGCGTATGAATACACGCTGAACGCTCACCCTGGCGCTCGCGGCATTCCACACTGCTCGATCGAGGTCCGTCAGGATCTGGTAGGAACCCCTCAGGAAGCCCATTCTTGGGGACGCAGGTTGGCTGACCCGATCAGAGTCGCCGTAACCGAGGCGCTTTCCGGTCCCGTTGCGGCTGGAACCACCTGAGCCTATATCCGGGACAAGGAGTTGCCCATGGACGACAAGACCAAGACCGAACTCGAAGCCGCCGCCTTCCGTCGGCTGGTGTCGCATCTTCAGGAGCGCACGGACGTCCAGAACATCGACCTGATGAACCTGGCTGGTGTTTGCCGCAACTGCCTGTCGCGCTGGTATCGCGAGGAAGCG
>CAIMEE010000230.1 GCA_903839865.1 Enhydrobacter aerosaccus
CCAGATATTTGGCGCCAGCATTGATCTGAAATTTCGCCGTGCCGGCGGCTAACGCCTCTATTGTCACTCCGGCATCCGCGGCCGCCTGAGGAAACATCTGCGGGATACCCGTCGGTGTGTCAGGGATGGGCACACGCACTCCATTCACGACCTTGGTCCCCTGTGTGACGTCAAAAGTGGGAGTCTCTTTGTGGAGAACTCGAGCCAAAAGCTCGGGCGGGATATTGTTGGTCTTCGCTGCTTCTTTCACCAGCTCGACAAGGCCCACATGCTGTTTGTCGATCGCCCTCAGGCCGGCCTCCCAATCCTCTGGCAAGGGGGCCTGGCGCTTTGTACCTGGAGACGTATCGGGCAATGTCGCCGAAATCATCGATTTCCAAATCGGTTCGCGCTCCTTCCAGCGCATGTCGCGAAGCAATTGCGCGGCGGCGTCCAGCTCATTTTGCGAGGTGTGAGGATCGGTCAGAAAGCGTTCTCGGCCTTTCGTCGCTGCCACAGCTTTGGGCTCTGGCGCAGCGAGAGGCAAAGGTTTCGGCGGCTGAGTCCCTTGTTTAGCCGGCGCCTTGGTGGGCTTGGTGGTCTGAGCCTGGACAAGCTGTGCCTCGTTTCCATCGTCTCTTTCCTGAGGCGTGTTCGATTGCCCGGGCTCATGTCTGGCCAAGATAATGTTTGGATCGACCTGGGCATCGCCCTCCAGGACATTCGCGCCGCCAGCATCCGAAGCCCGGCCGTTCGCGCGCAGCTGAGCCAGGATCTGAACCTGCTCCCGGGGCGGCAGCATGTTCAACAGCTCTGCCGGCGGCGGAGCGGTCTGCGGCTGGCCGTCCGCATCGGGCGTGGTGAGCCAGCGTTGCACGGCGGCGGCGCGGTCGGTGGCGGCCTTATCGAGCGTATTGAGATGCGCGTCGAAGCCTACGTCGATGTTGTGCTGCGCGAGCAGCTGGGCCAATGGATCGTCGACATGGTCGATGGCCGCGCGTTGAAGCGTTGCGTCGCGCAGCACTTCGACCTGCTCCGGCGACGATGGCGTTTCCGCCGGTACCACTTGCTTAGCATAGGCTTTCGCCGCCTCGAGGCGTTGTGCGGCGTCGACCTGGGCCTGCAGCGGTTCGGCATGCGCGGGATCAAGTTGATCCCTCACGCGCTCCAGCATTTGCGCGGCGGCGGCGGGATCGTTGCCACCGAGACGGGCCAAGATCGCAGCATTGAACACGCCACTGCGGCCCAGCGCGGCGGCAGCGGCCTCGGCTGCCGGATCGGGCGGTGCATCGCCAACCTGTCCATGCGCGCGGGCAGCCGACGCAGCAGCTTCACCCAGCGCATCGACGAGGCCATCGTCGTTATGATGTAGAGCAGCTTCCTTGGTCAGCAGCGCGATGCGGTCGCGCGCGGTTTGGCGTTGCCAGTCCAGATACTGTTCGGCGACGTGGCGGTCCATGCCTTCGCTGGTGAGCTGCATCTGTGCGTCGAGCGCTGCACCGAGGCGCTGGCGTTGCGCGTCATTGCCCAGCCGGTCGAGGAAATCGTTGCGCAGCGCGTCGAGCTTCTGCGTCATCACGGGCGCTGCGTGGATCGCGTCCTCGCCCTGCTGGCGATAGAAGGCGTCGGGCGCCTCGAACAGCAGGTTCTGCTTGGCCGCCAGGAACTGGTTCATTCCCTGTTCGGCGCGCGTGGTGTCGGCGATCTGTTGTTCGCGCGCGACTATCGGGTCGACCGGCGGCAGCGGTGGCGCGGGCTCGACCTCGGGTGCGTCGAACATCCGGTCGGGGAGCTGGATCGGCATCTCACTGCCTCCCCAGTATGGCAGAGACGGCATTCTGGCCGCCGCCGA
>CAIMEE010000231.1 GCA_903839865.1 Enhydrobacter aerosaccus
ACCCAGACCCAGGTCATCGCCGACCTGCTGGGGGGCCGCATCGACGTCACTTTCAGCGACTTCACCACGGGCCTGCCGTCGGTGCGCAGCGGTCAGGCGCGTGGCCTGGCCGTCACCAGCCTGCAGCGCTACCCCGGCCTCGAGCAATATCCGACGGTGGCCGAGAGCGGGGTCCCCGGCTACGAATCGCGCCCGTGGAACGCAGTCTATGCGCCGGCCGGCACGCCACGGCCGATCATCGACAAACTGAACCGGCTGATGCGGGAGGCGGTGGCCTCCGAGGCCTATCAGCGCCTGATGCAGATCACGCTGGGCGTTCCATTCGCGGGCTCGCCGGAAGACCTCGCTGCCTGGCAGGAAGCGGAGACACGCAAGTGGGGCGAGATCGTCCGCATCGCGGGAATGAAGGAACCCTAGGCCGGCACCGCTCGACGGGCGACGACGAGCTGCCATATCGCGGCGGAGAATACGCACACGGCGACAAACATGAACGCCGCCCGATAGTCGACGGTAGCTGAAAGCAGGGCGAACACAGGCGGACCGAACACCGACCCCATGAATGCGAGCGCCGTCTGTACGGCGGCCACGGGCGCGGCCTGGCCGGGCGGCGAAAGGTGCGCGAACTCAGCCTGCGAGGTGCCGTTCCAGCTGATGACGACGGAGCCGTAACCCATGACGACAACGGCGATCAGCCAGAACGGCGCATCGGATGGCAGGAAACCAGTGGCAAGACAGCCCACCGTCATGGCGATGCCGGTCCAGCCGAGCAGCTTCATGCGCGGCACGCGATCGCCCATGCCGCCGCTCACGAGGCGGACCACGGTGCCGACGAACTGGGACGCCGAGAGCAGGCCACCTGCCTGCACGATGGTGAGATGGCAGTGCTCGTAAAGATACGTCACCAGGTAGAAAGTGAACGTGTGCTGGGCCACGACATAGACAAAGGCCGAGCACCCCAGCACACGCAGTTGCGGGTGTGCCATCACGAAGCGGATCGAGTGCCAGATGCCGGGCCCGTTCTTGCCCTCGCTGACCCGTGTGTCGAGGCCGGGGCGTAGCAACTCGACAACGAGCGCCGTCAGAACAGCGGCAACGGCTGCGACCATGCTTGCACCGCGCCAGCCGACCCACCCGAGCAACTGCGGAAAGATGATGCCGGCCAGGGCGAAGCCGATCGGCACACCGGTCTGCTTGAGCGAGAACACCGCACCGAAATATTCGCGAGGCACGCGCTGCGAGAGGACGTGAGCGGAAGCCGGGTTGATCGGCCCCTGCGCCACGCCGATGAACATGACCGCGAGGACCGTGGCCACGACGAGGCCCGCAGAATTCAGGGCAAGGCCGATCGCGGCCATCAGGAGAGCCACCTGCGAGATGCGCACGGCGCCGAACCGCACGACGGGTCCCGCGGCCGCAAGGGCGATGCCGGCAGCGATGACGTAGGTCGTGGCGACGAAGAGTCCGACCAGCTTGGGATCGATGGCGAGATCCTTCGCCACGACCGGCATCATGACGCTGAGCGATATGACAGAGATCGAGATCATCACCTGGATGCCGAGCATCGTGGCTACAGGGACGAACACGCGTTTCATGGCCGGCGCTCCGCCGGCCTACATCTTGTACAGGTCGGCCTTGTTCAGGATCGTGTTGCGCAGGATGCGGATCGAGGCCACGTCGACCATTATCCCGTCGACATTGATCGCACCCAGGCCAGCCGCTTCGGCCTCGGCATAGGCCTTTTCGAGCTTGCGCGCGCGGGCGATGTCCTCGGCCTTGGGCGAGTAGATTTCGAGTGCCGGATCGATCTGCGAGGGATGGATGGCCCACTTGCCGACACAGCCCAGGATCATCGAGCGGCGGCACTCCTCGCGATAGGCCCCGGGGTTCTTGAAATCCGCAAAGGGGCCGTCGACCGGATCGATGCCGGCGGCACGGCAGGCCATCACGAGACGGAAGCGGGCATAGTGCCAGACGTCACCGGGATAGCCGTCGGCGGCGCCGACGTTCTTGTTCATCACGCCCATCGAGGCCGAGAAGTCGCCCATGCCGAACACCAGGCATTCGAGCCGCGGCGTACACCTGGCGATCTCGTCGACGTTCTGCATGCCTTCGACTTCCTCGATCAGTGCTTCGAGGCCGATCTTGCGCTTCATCTTCAGCTTCTTCTCGATCTGATGAAGCAGCTTGTCGGCGAACAGCACGTCGGCGGCTGTGCCGACCTTGGTCATCATGATCGTGTCGAGATGATCGCCCGCACCCTCGACAATCTCGATGATGTCCTCATAGGCGTACTCGGTCGTGAGGTCGTTGATGCGCACGCAGCGCGTCTTGCCCGTCCAGTTGAGCGTCTTCAGCGCCTGGATGATCTTCTTGCGGGCGTCGCGCTTCTGGCTGGGCGCCACGGCATCTTCCAGGTCGAGGAAGACGTGATCGGCCTTCGACTCCGAGGCCTTCTGCATCATCTTTTCGCTGGAGCCGGGCGTCGAGAGCTGGACGCGGCGCGGGCGGCGGGGACGGTCAGTCATAGTCTTCTCCTTAAGCTACGATCTTGTCGGAATGCAGCCGGGCGATGTCGCCCACACCGAGGCCAATGATCTTCAGGTAGTCGTCGGTGTGCTCGCCCAGCAGCGGCGCGCGGTGGCGCACTTTGCCTGGCGTTTCGGTCATCTTGACGGCAACGCCTGCGATCTGGACTTCATGGTCGAGGCCGGGATGCGGCACCCACGGCAGCATGTCACGCGCCTTGAAGTGCGGATCGGCCACGATGTCGCGAACGTTATAGACCGGCGAGAACGGCACCTTGCCGCCGAAGTAGGCCAGAAGCTCCTGCTTGGTGCGCTCTCGGGTAAAGTCGGAGACGGCGGCGATGATGACGTCCTGGTTGGCGCGGCGGTCCTGCACGGTGACGAAGCGCGGGTCGGTCGCCATCTCAGGCTTGTCGATCAGGCGGCAGAGGATCGGGAAGTGCGTGTCGGCGTGGGCGGCGATGGTGACGAAGCCATCCTTGGCCGGGAACATGCCGAACGGGCAGAGCAGGGGATGATGGTTGCCTTCGGGCACGGGCAACGCGTTGGCGTATGAATGCTGATGCATGATGCGCTCGCAAACGGCGAGGATGGCGTCGACCATGCCGACATCCACGAACTGGCCCTTGCCTGTCTTGTGGGCACGGAAGATCGCCGAGACGATGCCGAAGGCGCAGGTGATGGCAGGCACGATGTCACCGACACCCGGGCCGACCTTCAGCGGCGTGTCCTTGTCCGGGCCGGTGATGGCCATGATGCCGCCCATGGCCTGGCTGATCACGTCGTAGGCCGGGAAGTCGGAATAGGGGCTCTTGCCCGTGCGCACGTCGCCGAAGCCGCGGATGGTGGCGTAGACGAGCTTTGGATTGCGCGCGTGCAGCGTCTCGTAGCTGAGGCCGAGCCGATCCATGACGCCGCCGCGATAGTTCTCGACGACGGCGTCGGCGTTGTCGCAAAGCTTCAGAACGAGGTCGCGGCCTTCCGGGGTCTTGAGGTCGATGGCGATCGACTTCTTGTTGCGGTTTACCGAGGCGAAGTAACCGCCGAAGGCCTTGAGCCGGTCGTCCTTGTGATAGGGACCAATGATCCGCGTGTGGTCGCCGTCGAGCGGCTCGACCTTGATGACCTCGGCGCCCTGGTCGGCCAGCAACATCGTGCAATAGGGCCCGGCCAGCATCTGCGTGAGATCGACGATCCTGACACCGTCGAGCGCGCCCAGAACGTCGGCTTCGCTCACTTGGCGACCCTCATTTATTGCCCCAGTGACTGCGCCGCTTGATCAGCACGGTGCGTTCACCTTCGAAGATATGCTTGTCGTCCTGGTTCACGCCGTAGTGCTTGAAGCGGACGATGCCGGCATCGGCCTGCTTGGCGTCGGTCTTCTCCAGCACTTCGCTGTAGCAATAAAGCGTATCGCCATGGTGCAGCGGACCCTTGAGGCGGATCTTGTCCATGCCGAGTTCCATCAGCGCGTTCTCGGCAGTGTCCTCGGCCGCGAGGCCGATGCACATCGAGATGGTGACGCCGCCGAACCCCAGCCGCTTGCCGTAGGGCATCGACTGGGTGAGGTGCTCGTTGAAGTGCGCCTCGGCGGTGTTCATCGTGACATTGGTGATCCAGACCTGCTCCATCGGCTCCACGGTCTTGCCGCGGGCGTGTTTCAGGACCTCGCCGACGGTGAAGTCCTCGAAGTAGTTGTTCTTGCCGGTGAGGGCGGAGACCTTCATCAGTTCCTCCCGCGACCGAGCAGGCGATCGGAGATGATGCGCTTCTGGATCTCCGACGTGCCTTCGAAGATCTTCGTGAGACGCGCGTCGCGCCAATGGCGCTCGACGGCGTGCAAGGTCGTGTAGCCCGCACCGCCGTGGATCTGGATGCCCTCGCTGCAGACGCGCTCGGCCATTTCCGAGGCGAACAGCTTGGCCATCGAGGCTTCCTTGTCGCAACGCTGTCCGGTGTCGATTTGCTCGCAGACGAAGTAGTTTAACTGCCTGGCCGCCTCGATTTGCGTCGCCATGTCGGCAATCTTGAAGCGGATCGCCTGGAACTCGGAGATCGACTGTCCGAACTGGCGGCGTTCGCCGGCGTAACGGATCGAGTCGTCAAGCGCGCCCTGGGCGAGGCCGATGGCGCGTGCGGCGGTGTGGGCGCGGGCAGTCTCGAGGCCGGCGGTGGCGTAATAGAACGCTTGGCCTTCCTCGCCGATCATGTCCTCGGCCTTGACGCGGCAGTTATCGAACGCCAGTTCCCAGGTCTTCCAGCCGAAATAGCCGATCTTGGGAATGGGCGAGCCGCTGCAGCCCGGCATCAGCTCGCCGCGCTTCTTTTCGACGAAGAACATCGACAGGCCGAGATGGCGCTTGCCCGGAGGGGCTTCCGACGTGCGCGCGATGATGATCATGAAGTCGGCGCCGTCGGCGAAGGTGCACCAGTACTTGTTGCCGCTGATCAAATAGCTGTCGCCGTCCTTCTTGGCGCGGCAGGAGATGTTGGAGATGTCCGAACCGGCGTTCGGTTCCGACATCGAAAAGGCGCCCAGGAATTCGCCCTTGGCCATGCGTGGCAGGTAACGCTTGCGCTGCTCTTCGCTCATCTTGTGAGAGCCGATCAGAAGATTGCCGCGGGCGATGATGGACGCGACGCTCATCCAGCCGCGCGACAGTTCTTCCGTCACGATGCAGTACTCGGAGCAGCCGAGACCCAGGCCGCCGTAGATCTCGGGGATCAGGATGCCGAAGTAGCCGAGCTCCGCCATCTTGTCGCGCAGGTCCATCGGGATGTCGCCCTTCTCTGGGTCGAGCTTGTTGGCGACCGGCAGGACCTCGTTGAGGGTGAACTCGCGCGCCTGCTCCTGGATCATGCGGCGTTCTTCGGTGAGAAAGGTCATGGCTACTGATTCCTGAGACGAACGAGATTGGTGCGCTTGAAGTCGATGACTTCTTCTTCGCGCTGATTGAAGCCCCTGGTGTGCCAGGTGACGATGCCGAAGCCCTTGTGGCTGTCGGAGACGCGCCGATCGAGCACGGTCGACTCGGCGCGCAGCGAGTCGCCGGGGTAGACGGGCTGATGATACGTGAGCTGGTTGACACCCAGGAATGGGCCGCCGCCCTCGCTCAGGTCCTCGACGGTGAGGCCGAACACGGTGGTGAAGACCAGCAGTGGATTGGCGACGATCCCCGGATGGCCATGCACGCGGGCATAGGCAGCGTTATAGTAGTGCGGATTGAAGTGGAGCGTCAGGGTCGAGAAGAGGGTGCTCTCCGACTCCGTGATGGTCCGGCCCCAATGGTGCTGGAACACGCGTCCGGGCTCGAAATCCTCGTAGCGGTTGCCCTTGGGGACGAGCCGCGCGCGCGTCCTGAAATCGTCCGACATTCCCGTCCTGTCTCCCGTGAAGCGGGCAATCTATCGCTTTCGGGCCACGATATGGAAGATATGCCAGTGCTTGGGGTTGCCACGCGGTGTGACGCTGTCGCTTTCTTCTTCGTCGAACATTTCCACGTCGAAGCCTGCGAGCAACGCCTCGGCTTCGACGCGGTCGAGGAAGGTGATGCCTGGCCGGCCAGCCCAGCTGTCGCGCAAGCCGTACCATTGGCCGGTGAATCGGCCACCCACCGGCAGCGCTTCGCGTATGCAGTCCCACAAGGCCCTGAACCGCGGCGGTTCGCACAACGGCATCGCGAAGCTCGAGTTCACCCATTTGACGCCGATCGGCAGCGGAACTTCTTCCAGCCGTGCCGCGACGGGCGTGATTCTTTCGGCATCCGGCATGTGTCGCGCAGCGAGCTGTTGGAGCGCGGCAGGCTCGGCATCGACGGCGACGACGTGCCAGCCGCGGCGCACCATTTCCACGACATCGCGGCCGTCGCCGCAGCCGAGATCGGTGACGAGAGCGTCAGCGGCCGGAGGGCCGAAGAGTTCAAGCGCAGCCAGTACCGTCTTGCGCGGCGGTCGGTCGCGCAGCTTGTCGTAGTAGGCCGCCCATCCGGCGGAACGATCCTGTTGTGACATGTGCTTGTGTGTGATCGTATCGCATCCAACAATAACAAAGTTCACAATTCTGGGAGAAGACGATGAAGGGATGGGCCGGCCTTGCCGTTGCTGCCGCATTGGTCCTTGGACCTGTTGCAGCCCACGCCGACATGAAGGAGCTGGTGGACGCCGCCAAGAAGGACGGCGAACTCACCTGGTATGTGGCGCACTATACGTCAGAGGGCGCGGAGGAGCTGGGCGCCACGTTCACCAAGATGTATGGCATCAAGGTCAACGTCGTACGCACGACGGCGCAGGTCGCCTATCAGCGGCTTACGCAGGACATCAAGAACAATCAGACGAATTGTGATGTCTTCTCGTCGACCGACATCGGGCACTACGTGCGCCTGAAGAAAGAGGGCAAGCTCGAGAAGTACACCCCCGAGGATGCGGCCAAGGCAGTCGACGTCTTCAAGGGACTGGATCCCGACGGCTACTTCCACACCACGTCGGGTGGCTTCGTGCTGATCAGCTACAACACCTCGAAGGTGAAGCCGGAGGAGGCGCCGCAGAAGTGGACCGACCTGCTCGATCCCAAGTGGAAGGGCAAGATCTCGACCGGTCACCCCGCATTCTCAGGCTACGTTGGCACCTGGGTGCTGCAGATGAAGCTGATGTATGGCTGGGACTTCTTCAAGAACCTTGAGAAGAACAAGCCCCAGATCGGCCGGTCCATCAACGACACGGTGACTGCTCTCAATTCCGGCGAGCGCCAGGTCGCGGCCGGCGCCGATGGCTCGACCATGTTCAGTGCCGAGCGCGGCAATCCGCTCGGCATCGTCTATCCATCGGATGGCGCGGTGCTGATCATCTCGCCGTCGGCGATCGTGAAGGGCACCAAGCATCTCAACGCTGCCAAGCTCTTCATGGAATATCTCTATTCCAAGGAGGCCTCCGAGATCGATGTGAAGCACTTCACTCTGCCGATGCGGCCCGAAGTGGCGGTCGGCAAGGGCACCAAGCCGATGAAGGACGTGAAGGCGGTCAAGCCGACCGTGGCGCAGATCGACAAGGGCATCCCCGAGGCGATCGAGGACTGGCGCGACACGTTCGGTAACTAGGCGGAGCGCCACGTGACCGTCGCGTCTCCAGCGCTTTCCCCGGCGGCGGTCAGGCCGATGCGGCTGGGCAGCCGCGATTCGACCTGGCTATTGTGGCTGCTGATCATCGCGGTCCTGCTGTTCCTGGTGGTGAGCCCGTTCGTCTATCTGATCGCGACGAGCTTCACCGGTGAAGGGGGCGGCGGCTTCACCTTCGAGAACTACGCCAAGGCCTATGGGCGCGAACGTTACGTCCAGGCGCTGATCAACTCCCTGCAACTGGGGGCCGGCGCGGCACTGCTCGCGGGCGTATTCGCCATCCCGCTGGCCTGGGGCGTGTCGCGCACCAACATGCCCGGGCGCGGCTTCGTGCGCATGGTGGTGCTCGCGACCTTCATCACCCCGCCTTACACGGGCGCCGTTGCCTGGATCCTGCTGGCCGGGCCGAACGCGGGCTGGCTCAACAGGATCTACATGATGCTGACGGGCGCCGACGCGGGGCCGTTCAACATCTACAGTTTCCCGGGTCTCGTCACGGTCATCGCGCTCTATTCGTTTCCCTACATCTTCATTTTCACGACGGCGGCGCTGGAGCTGGTGTCGTCGGAAATGGAGGATGCCGCCAACATTCTGGGGGCCGGGACCTGGAAGACGATGCGGCGGGTCACGCTTCCGCTGGCGCTGCCGGCGATCCTGGGCGGATTGATCATCTGCTTCCTCGAGGCGATCGCCTTGTTCGCGTCGCCCGCGATGATCGCCATTCCGGCGCGTTTCAACGTGGTGACGACGCAGCTCTTCCAGTTCTTCGGCAATCCCGTACGGGTAGAAGTGGCGGCGGCCTACGCCATGCCCTTGTTGGGCGTTACCGTGCTGCTGGTGCTGGTGCAGCGCCTGATCACGCGCCGCAAGGGCTTCGTCTCCCTGACGGGCAAGGGGGGCGAGCGCCGGCCGATCGATCTCGGCCCGTGGCGGTGGGCGATGTTCGGCTACGCCATGTTCGTCGGCGCCCTGTCGGTGTTCCTGCCGTATGTTTTCCTGCTGCAGGCCGCCTTCTCCAACGCGTGGGGTCGCGGCTTCGCGCTCGACAACATTTCGCTCAAGAACTTCAAGTTCATCCTGTTCGAGCACGCCACGGCGGCGCTCTCGGTCTGGCACAGCTTCCTCTACAGCGGCCTGGCGGCCACCCTGGGCGCGATCATCACGCTGGGCGTGGCCTACATCGTAGCGCGCCGGCTGGTGCCATTCGCGGGTATCCTTGGTTTCCTGTGCGTGGCGCCGTTCGTGATCCCGGGCGTCGTTCTGGCAATCGGCTTCTATGCCGCCTATGCACCGCCGCCGCTGTCGCTCTACGGCACGGCGATGATCATGATCCTGGCGTTCACGGCGCGCTTCCTGCCCATCGGCTACGTCAATGCCAGCTCGGCGATCCGCAGCCTGAATCCGGAGATGGAAGAGGCCGTGCGCGTGCTGGGCGGCAATCGCTTCACGGCGCTGCGTCGCGTGGTGGCGCCGCTGCTGAAGCGCAGCCTGCTGGGGGCGTGGCTGCTGATGTTCATTCCGGCGTCGCGCGAGCTGTCGACGGCGATCTTCCTCTACGGGCCGAACACCAAGGTCGTGTCCGTGATGATCTTCGACATGAGCGAGGAGGGGAACTTCGAGTATCTCTCCGCGCTCGCACTCATCCTGCAGGTCCTGACCCTGCCGCTCCTTTATATCGGCCAACGCGCGCTCGGGCGCGACTTCATGCTGAGGCGCACCGCGACATGAGCAAACTCGTCCTCAAGAATATCGGCAAGAGCTATGGCGCCTTCGATGCGGTGAAGGACTTCTCGCTCGAGCTCCAGAAAGGGGAATTCGTGTCGCTGCTCGGCCCCTCGGGGTGCGGCAAGACCACGACCTTGCGCATGATCGCCGGGTTCATGCCGCCGACGGCCGGGACAATCGAACTCGATGGGCAGGTGATTTCCTCGCCGGCCGGCGTGGTGCCGCCGGAGAACCGGCGCATGTCGATGATCTTCCAGAGTTACGCCATCTGGCCGAACATGACGGTGGGCCAGAACGTCGGCTTCGGACTCGAGGTGCGCAAGGTCTCGCGCGCCGAGACTGAACGCCGGGTCGACAAGATTCTCGAGGTCGTCCAGATGCGCGGCCTCAAGGATCGCTATCCCTCCGAACTGTCGGGTGGACAGCAGCAGCGGGTGGCGCTGGCGCGCGCCATCGTCGTGGAGCCGGAGATCCTGCTGCTCGACGAGCCGCTGTCGAACCTCGACGCCAATCTGCGCGAGGAGATGCGGTTCGAGATCCGCCGGCTGCACGACGAATTCAAGATCACGACGGTCTACGTCACGCACGACCAGTCCGAGGCCATGGTGACATCCGATCGCATCGTCGTGATGAACAAGGGCCGCATGGAGCAGGTCGATGCGCCGCACGTGCTCTACGGCAAGCCACGGAGCCGCTTCGTGGCGGGGTTCATCGGGCGCACCAACTTCGTCGAGAGCGACGGCGCCACTTATTCCCTGCGGCCTCAGGCGATCGGCCTGTCGGCGGCAAAGCCTGCGATGCATGGCGTGGAGGCCGATGTCGTCGATCGCGCATATCTCGGCGAGTACTGGGACTATCAGGTGAAGCCGCTCGGCGAAACCAAGCCGCTGAGGGTATCGACGGCGCCGACGACCATTTTCGAACTGGGGCAACGGGTCTGGCTGGAGATCGATCCCGCCGCCATGGTACGAGTGGAGTAGTAACCCAGAGAGAGTAGATCATGACCGGACCGCTCGCCCGCTTCACCGTCCTCGACCTGACGCGCGTGCGCGCCGGCCCGACCTGCGTGCGCTACTTCGCCGATTGGGGCGCCAACTGCATCAAGATCGAGATGCCGCCGGGTGCCGGCGATTCGGACATGGGCGGGCCGCGCCATGGGCCCGACTTCCAGAACCTCCACCGCAACAAGCGCTCGATCACGCTCAATCTCAAGGAGCCGGAGGGTAAGGCCATCTTCATGAAGATGGTCGAGAAGGCCGACGTCGTGGTGGAGAACTACCGCGCCGACGTGAAGTATCGCCTCGGCATCGATTACGACAGCCTGAAGAAGGTTAATCCGAAGATCATCCTGGGATCGATCTCGGGCTTTGGTCAGGACGGCCCCTACGCCGAGCGCGCGGGCTTCGACCAGATCGCCCAGGGAATGGGCGGCATCATGTACATCACCGGCATGCCGGGCGGAGGCCCGGTGCGTGCCGGTATCGCCGTCGCGGACGTGGGCTCGGGCCTGCATTGCGCCATCGGCATCCTGATTGCGTTGCTCGAGCGCGAGTCGTCGGGCGAGGGCCAGTGGGTGTCGAGTTCACTGCTCCAGGCAATGATCTCGATGTGCGACTTCCAGGCCGCGCGCTGGACTCTCGGTCACGAAGTGCCGGGGCAGGCGGGCAACAACCATCCGACCTCGATCCCGACCGGCGTGTTCAAGACCAAGGACGGCTACATCAACATCGCCGCATCCGGTGGCCACATCTACAGGCGCTTCTGCGAGACACTGAAGGCACCGGAGCTTATGAGCGACGAGCGCTTCAGCACGGACAAGGCGCGCGCCAAGAATCGCGATGCCCTGAACTCCGAGATCGACAAGCGCCTCGCGACCTACGGCAGTGCCGAGCTCGTCGAGAAGCTGAACAAGGCCGGTGTGCCGGCCGGTCCGATCTACAAGATGGACGAGATGTTCGCCGATCCGCAGGTCAAGCACCTGAAGATGGCCTACCCGGTGAAGCATCCCAAGCTCGGCGACCAGGAGGTGATCGGCCAGGCGATCAACATGAGCCGCAGCAAGTTCGACAAATGGACGTCGACGCCGGAGCAGGGTGAGCACACCGACACGATCCTCAAGGAGTTCGGCTACGACTCCAAGGCCGTCGAGGATTTCCGCAAGCGGGGAATCGTCTGATGAACTTCAGCCCGACGCCGAACATGATCGCGGAGAAGGTGGGGCCGGTCGGCAAGCTCATCTTCAACAAGCCGCAGAAGCACAACGCCACCTCGACCGACATGTGGGAGGCGATCCCGATCATCCTCGACGAGTTCGAAAAGGATCCGGCCATTCGCGTGGTCGTGGTGACCGGCGCCGGCGACAAGGCGTTCGTCTCTGGTGCCGACATCTCGGAATTCGAGAAGGCGCGCAACACGCCCGAGCAGGTGGCGTACTACGACAAGATCGGCGAATTGGCCAACACGCGGCTCAACAAATGCTCGAAGCCCACGATTGCCCGCATCCGCGGTTACTGTATCGGCGGCGGGCTGGCGGTGTCGCTGCTCTGCGACATCCGCATCGCTTCGGAGAACAGCAAGTTCGGCGTGCCGGCGGCGCGGCTTGGACTGGGGTATCGCGCCAGCGGCCTGAAGATCCTGACCGATCTGGTCGGTCCTTCGCATGCCAAGGAAATTTTCTTCACCGCGCGGCACTTCACTGCGCAAGAAGCCTTCGGGATGGGGCTGGTCACGCGCGTCGTGCCCGACGCCGAACTCGACTCCTTTGTCGACAACTACTGCCGGATGATCGGGGAAAATGCGCCGCTAACCATACACGCGGCAAAGCGAACCATCGAGGAACTGACGCGTCTCGACGGCAAGGCTGACTTCCCGCGCCTCAGCGGGCTGGTAAAGGAGTGCTTCGACTCCGAGGATTATATCGAGGGCCGCACCGCCTTCATGGAAAAGCGCAAGCCGATGTTCAAGGGCCGATAGGCGCTTGAGCGATCCGTTTCCCGCCGTCGCAGAAGGCTCGGCGACGGGCGAAACCGCCGAACTTTTCGCGGATATCCGTGCCACGGTGGGCGTGCGCGTGGTCAATCTGGTGTGGCGCCATCTTGCGACGTTGGATGGCGCCCTGCCGTGGGCGTGGGCAGCCGTGAAGCCGCTCTACCTGCAAGGCATGCCCGATCAAGCGGCCGTGCGCTTCCGCCAGACCATGGTCGTGCCAAAGCTCGCGTCGCTCGCCGGCCTGCAGCCGGCGGGTGTAGACGACGTGCTGGCGAGTTACGACCACTCCAACACTATCAACCTTTTTGCGTTGGGCGCGCTCGGGGCCTGGTTGCGCGGAGAAATGGCGAAGGAGGGTGTCCCTGCGACCGGGCCGCGGCTTCCGCCGCCCGACGTCGCCCTGCCCAAGCTCAATTCGGTCGGGGATGTGTCGCCCGAAACCTGGGCGCTGGTGCTCCGGCTCAACCAGTTCGGCGACCGCCCACAGCCGATCATTCTCGCCAGCATGTACCGCCAGCTCGCCCATGCGCCGCAATTCCTCATGCAGGTCGAGAGGGCGCTTGCGCCGCTTCAAGCGGATGGCTCCCTGGACCGGGCGATAGCGGAAAATCGCACGGCCGCGGATACGCAATCGTGCGTCCTTGCGCGTGCCATCGGAGCGGGCAGGCCCAAAGAAGCGGCACGAATCGGGGCCGGCGTCTCGGCATTCGTCGATCATGCGATCGGCAAGATGGTCACGATCTGCCGGGCGATAAGAGCCGCACGCTAAAGCACCCTGGCATGGTGACGTGCCTTTGTTGCCATCGCCCGTACAAGGCTCCATGATACGCCCAACAAGATAAAAAGCCGTGTTTCAGGGAGGAAGCATGATGGGGGCGTCCGCCCAGCGCGCAGTCGCGCGAGAGGGCGACAACCAGCTCGTCGTCGAGGGCGTCTCGAAGAAGTTCGGCGGTGTCACCGCCGTGCAGGACGTGTCGCTGGAAGTGCCACGCGGCGGCATCGTGTCCATCATCGGTCCCAACGGCGCCGGCAAGACCTCGCTCCTGAACATGATCTCCGGCTTTTACAAGCCGGACACTGGCCGCGTCCTGCTGGACGGCGTCGACATTACGCAGCGCAAGCCGAGTTCGGTCGCCGCACTCGGCATCGCGCGCACCTTCCAGAACATCGCCCTGTTCGGCGGATTGACCGTCCTCGACAACCTGATGCTGGGCCGCCACGTGCGCATGAAATCCGGCGTTTTCGCCAGCGCCGTCTACTGGGGCATGGCGCAAAAGGAGGACATCGCGCACCGCGAAGTGGTCGAGGAGATCATCGAGTTCCTGAAGCTGCAGGATTTGCGCAAGCAGCCGACCTCGGCGCTGGCCTACGGGCTGCGCAAGCGCGTCGAGCTGGGCCGCGCACTCGCCGCCGATCCCAAGGTGCTGCTGCTCGACGAGCCGATGGGCGGCATGAACCAGGACGAGAAGGAGGACATGGCGCGCTATGTCCTCGACGTGAACCAGGAGCGTGGCGTCACTGTTGTCCTGATCGAGCACGATATGGGCGTCGTCATGGACATCTCCGACAAGGTCGTCGTGCTGGAGCGCGGGCGGCGCCTCGCGTCGGGCACGCCGGACGAGGTTCAGAATGATCCGAAGGTGATCGAGGCCTATCTCGGCACGACCAAGGGCGGAGGCCGGACATGAGCCTCGTGGACTTCGCGAAGACGGATACGCTGCCGAAACTCCTGCAGCGCAATGCCGAAGAAAACCCGAATGCAGCAGGCATTCGTGAGAAAACGCGTGGCGTCTGGGAGACGTTCTCCTGGAGCGGCTATCGCGACATGGTGCGCGACTTCGCGCTGGGGCTGGCGGCGCAGGGCTTCAAGCGAGGCGACAAGCTTTCGGTGGTCGGCGACAATCGGCCTCAACTTTATGCAGCGCAGCTTTCGGCGCAGGCGTTGGGCGGCATGGCCGTGCCGGTCTATCAGGACTCGATTGCTTCTGAACTCGTCTACGTCCTCAATCATGCCGAGGTCTCGGTGATCGTGGCCGAAGACCAGGAACAGGTCGACAAGGTGCTGTCGCTGAAGGAGCAGCTCCCTCATCTGCGACAGGTGATCTTCGACGATCCTCGCGGGCTGTGGGCATATGACGACGCCGTGCTGACGTCGTTCGAGAAGGTGATCGAGGCCGGCCGTGCATTCGGCAAGGAGCATCCGGACTATTTTGCCGCGGAGATGGCAAAGGGCGCCGCGGCCGATGTGGCCATGATCGCCTATACCTCGGGGACCACCGGCGCGCCCAAGGGCGCGATGCTCAGTCATCGCAACATGATCGCGGGCTCCGAAGCCTTCCTCGAGGTGAACGAGACCAAGCCTGGAGACAACTGGCTGTCGTACTTGCCGATGGCCTGGGTCGGCGACGTTGCCTTCTCGCTCGGCATGGCGCTGGCGGGGAAGGTGACTGTCAATTGCCCCGAAAGCCCGGAGACGGTGCAGCGCGATCTGCGCGAGCTGGGGCCGCACGTGATGTTGGCCCCGCCGCGCATCTGGGAGAACATGCTCACGATCATGCAGGTGAAGAGCAGCGATGCCTCGCCGCTGAAGCGTCGCGTGTTCGGATATTTCCGCGATCTGGCCGAGCGCTGCGAACTCAAGAAGACTGACGGCTTGACGTTGACGTTGACGGAGAAGATCGGGCTCGCGGCCGGAGAGTTCCTCGTCTACGGGCCGGTGCGCGATCAACTCGGGCTCCGCAATGCCCGCTGGTGTTATACTGGCGGAGCGCCGTTGGGCCCGGACAGCTATCGCTTCTTCCGGTCCTTCGGCATCAACCTGAAGCAGATCTACGGTGCTACCGAGGCCTCGGCGCTGATCGCTTGTCAGGATGACGCGGAAGCCAATCCCGATACCGTCGGCCGGCCGATGCCGCGCATCGACGTCAGGATCGACGACAACGGCGAGGTGCTGCTGAAGGGCCCGAACGTCTTCATGGGCTACTTCAAGCAGGACGAGGTCACGCGCGATGCACTCACCGACGGTTGGCTCAAGACTGGCGATGCCGGCTTCTTCGACAAGCAGGGCCATCTCGTCATCATCGATCGGGCGAAGGACGTCGGGAAGCTCGTCGGCGGTTCGGCCTTCGCGCCGCAGTTCATCGAGAACAAGCTGAAGTTCAGCCCGTTCATCCGCGAGGCGGTGGCCTTCGGGCACGAAAAGCCCAGCGTCATGGCGATGATCGCGATCGACATGCAGACGGTCGGTGCGTGGGCGGAGAAGAGGGGCCTGCCCTACAGCAGCTTCATGGACTTGAGCCGCAAGGCCGAGGTTGCCGGATTGATCGCCGACGAGATCGCCAAGGCCAATGCGACCTTGCCCGACGTGCAGCAGGTGAAGCGCTATCTGCTGCTCAACAAGGAACTGGAAGCGGACGACGCCGAGATGACGCGCACGCGCAAGCTCCGGCGCAAGTTCGTGGCTGAGAAATACGATGCGGTCATCAATGCCTTCTACAACGGCGCCACTCGGGTTGAGGTGACGACCGAGATCACCTTCGAGGACGGGCGCAAGTCGAGCATCACTAGCGACATCGTGATCCACGACCTCAAGCCGGCCGCACCGGCGCGCAAGGCAGCCTGACCATGACGGGTGAAGACCTCGGCTTTCTCTTTGCGTTGCTGCTCAATGGCGCCTCGATCGGACTGATGTACGCGCTGATCGCGTTGGGTTTCGTGCTGGTCTACAAGGCCACGGACGCGATCAATTTCGCCCAGGGCGAGTTCGTGATGATGTCGGGTCTGATCGCAGCGGCAATCCTCGCGGTCGAAGGCGTGCCGTTGCTCGTGGCGATCGGCGCCACCTTCGCGGTGATGATCGTCTTCGGCTTCGGCTTCGAGCGCATCGTGCTGCGGCCGCTGCTGGGGCGTCCGGTCGTTGCGGTCATCATGGCGACCATCGGACTGGCGGCCGTCCTGCGCGGCCTGACGCCGGTGGTGTTCGGCGGCGAGACCCGTGCGCTGCCGCTGCCGATCGGTGACGAGCCGATCGCCATCGGCCCGGCCAGCCTGTCGCCGATCCAGGTGCTGGGCATCGTTGTGACCCTGGTGTTCTTCGTGGGTTTCAGTTGGTTCTTCAAGAAGAGCCGCATGGGGGTCGCGATGCGCGCGGTCGCCGACAATCAGCAGGTGGCGCAGGCCATGGGGATCAACGTCGAGCGCTACTTTGCGCTCGCGTGGGCGATGGCCGGCATCGTGTCCGCTGCGGGCGGCATCATCTGGGGCAGCATGCTCGGTGTCGACGTTCATCTCGCGCTGGTTGGACTGAAGGTGTTTCCGGTCGTGATCCTGGGCGGCCTCGATTCGATCGGGGGTGCGCTGATCGGCGGATTGGTCATCGGCATCGTCGAGAGCCTGGTGGCGGGATACGTCGACCCCTATGTGGGCGGCGGCACCAAGGATTTCGTGCCCTATGTGCTGATGATCGTGGTCCTGATGATCAAGCCGTACGGCATTTTCGGCAAACGCAGAATCGAGCGCGTGTAAGATGTTCCATCGCGAAGCCGGAGTCTTCAAGACCACCTACGCCGCCGACATGGCGCTCTATCCGCTGCCCATCGCGAAGCGGACCGTGGTGTTCCTTGCGGTTCTTTTCGTGGGGATCGTGCCGCTCGTCCTGCAGGAATACCATCTCTCGATCCTGAACCTGATGTTCATTGCCATCGTTGGCGCGCTCGGCCTCAACATCCTGGTCGGCTACACGGGCCAGATTTCGCTCGGACATGGTGCCTTCATGTCGGTTGGCGCCTATACGGCCGCCAACTTAGCGGTACGTCTCGACCTGCCATTCTGGCTGACGTTGCCGGCGGGCGGCCTGATGGCGGCATTCATCGGCGTGCTGGTCGGTATTCCCAGCCTGCGCATCAAGGGGCTTTATCTCGCGATCGCGACGCTGGCGGGTCAGCTCATCATCGAATGGACGATCAATCACGTGCCGGCCATTTCGGGCGGCGCCCAGGCCTCGATCCAGGTCGAGCGGCCGCGTCTGTTCGGTCACAGCCTGACGAGCCAGACGGAGCTCTATTTCTTCCTGCTGTTCTTCGCGGTGGTGGCGATCGTGGCGACGTTGAATCTGATGCGCAGCCGCATCGGTCGTGCCTTCGTCGCCGTGCGCGACCAGGATATCGCAGCCGAAATCATCGGCATCGACATCTTCCGGTACAAGCTGATGGCCTTCGCTATTTCGTCGTTCTATGCGGGCGTCTGCGGCGTGCTCTACACCTATTATTTCGGCATCGCGAACTACGAGCAGTTCCAGCTCGTCATTTCGATCGATTACCTGGCCATGATCATCATCGGCGGGCTGGGCTCGGTGCTGGGGACGATCCTGGGCGCGGTGTTCGTGACGATCCTGCCACTGCTGCTGCGCATCGTCCTGGAAAACGTGGGCTCGATATTCTTCACGGATTCGGAGCTGGCCAACGTGATCTCGGGAACGCGGCTCGCCGTGTTCGGGGCGTTGATCATCGTCTTTCTGATCGTCGAGCCGGAGGGACTCAATCGTTTGTGGCGGAATATCCGGAGTTACTTCCGGGTCTGGCCTTTCTCGTACTAGGGACGGGCCGTGTTGAAGAAGAAAAGAGAAAATAAACGGAGGAAACCATGGTGAAGATCGTAAGGAGTGGAGTGGGTGCGGTGGTCGCGACCGCTGCCCTGGTGTTCGGAGCCGGCGGGGCCTTCGCCCAGTCGAAGGAGTTGGTGTTCGGCTTCCAGTGCGACCGCACCGGGCCGACGGCCAATGTCGGCGTCAACATGTGCCCCGGCTATCACGACTATGTCGATCTCGTGAACAGCAACGGCGGCGTAGAAGGCTTCAAGATCAAGGTCATCGAGGTCGACAACGAGTACAAGGTGCCGCCGGCCATGGAAGCGCACGAGCGCTTCAAGAAGGAAGGCGCGGTGATCGAAGGCGTGTTCGGCACGCCGCAGACCGCCGCTCTCAACAAGAAGCTCGAGGAAGACAAGATCCTGGGCACCGCGCCTGGCTTCGGCACCTCCGCGGCGGCCGATGGCAAGCGCTTCCCGTACACCTTCCCGATCGCGGCCAGCTACTGGTCGCAGTCAGGGGCGGCGCTGGCGTTCGCCAAGGAGAAGCTGGGCGGCAACATGAAGGGCAAGAAGATCGCCTACCTTTATTACGACAACCCCGCGGGCAAGGAGCCGTTGCCGATCCTCGAGGAAGTGTCCAAGTCCGAAGGCTTCGAACTGCGCACCTTCGCGGTGCCGGCACCGGGTCTCGAGATGGGCGCGCAGGTGCTCGATATCACCGGCCGCTACAAGCCCGACTTCATCATCACCCATCTTTTCGGCAAGGCACCGTCGGTGTCGATCAAGGAGCTGAAGGGCAAGGGCTATCCTCTGAGCAAGGTCGTGGCCCTCGTCTGGGGCAGTGCCGAGGCCGACATCATCGCCGCGGGCGGGATGGGCGTGGCGGAAGGCTACAACGGTGTCCAGTTCGCGGGCGTCGGCAAGGACTTCCAAGTCATCAAGGACATCGAGGCCATGTACAAGGCGGCGGGCAAGCCGGCGCCAAAGGAAATGGACTCGACCGTTTATTACAATCGCGGAGTCTTCATCGCTGCGCTGCACGTCGAGGCGGTGCGCAACGCCATCAAGGCCAAGGGCGGCGCGGCCCCGACCTCGGAAGACGTCAAGAAGGGCATGGAAGCCGTGAAGGGCTTCACCCTGGGCGGGCTCGTACCGCCGATGGAGCTGTCGGCCACCGACCATGAAGGCGGCGGCTGGTGCCAGATCTGGACCGTGAAGGGCGGCAAGCTCGTGCGCTCCAAGGACTGGTTCCAGGGCTACCGCGAGGTGATCCAGAAGCATCTCGCGGCCGACGCGGCGAAGTCCTGAGTTGAAGGAGGACGGGCGGCAAGAGATTGCCGCCCGTTTCCCGCCATGCTGACGATCAACAATATCGAAGTCGTCTACGACAAGGTGATCCTCGTCCTGAAGGGCGTGTCGATCGACGTCCGTGCGGGCACGATCACGACGCTGCTGGGCGCCAATGGCGCGGGCAAGACGACGACACTCAAGGCGATTTCCGGCGTCCTGCGCTCCGAGCGCGGCGAAGTGACCAAGGGCACGATCCAGCTGGGCGATGCGCGGATCGACGGCATGCGGGCGCACGATGTGACCAAGCTCGGCCTCGTGCAGGTCTTCGAGGGCCGCCGCGTCTTCGAGCAGCTGACCTGCGAGGAGAACCTGATCGCGGGCGGCCACGTCCAGCGCGACAACGCCGTGGTGAAGCAGGGCATCGAGCTGGTCTATTCGTATTTCCCGCGGCTGAAGGAGCGGCGGCACCAGCAGTCGGGCTATCTGTCGGGCGGCGAGCAGCAGATGCTGGCGATCGGGCGCGCGCTGATGAGCCAGCCCAAGGTCGTGCTGCTGGACGAACCGTCGCTGGGGCTGGCGCCGATGCTGGTCGAGGAGATCTTCGGCATCGTCCAGCGGCTGGTGCAGCAGGAGAAACTCTCGGTCCTGCTGGTGGAGCAGAACGCCAACCTGGCGCTGGCCATCGCCGAGCACGGCTACGTGATGGAGAACGGGCGCATCGTGCTGGAAGGCAGCGCCGACAGGCTGCGCGAGAATTCCGATATCAAGGAATTCTATTTGGGGCTGAATGAAGGCGGCTCTCGCAAATCTTACCGCGACACCAAGCATTACAAACGGCGCAAACGCTGGCTATCGTAGAGCGGGAGCAGGAGCGCGCCATGGACGACACCGAACGGCTGCAGGGGATGATCGCGGGCGCCAAGCGCATCGTGGCCTTCACGGGCGCCGGCATTTCGACCGAGTCGGGGATTCCCGACTTTCGCTCGCCGGGCGGCATCTGGACCAAGTACCAGCCGATCTATTTCGACGACTTCGTGTCGTCGGAGGAAATGCGGCACGAGGCGTGGCGGCGCAAGTTCGCCACCGACGAGACCATGGTGAAGGCCGAGCCGAATGCCGGCCACCGCGCGCTCGCAAAGCTGGTCGAGCAGGGCAAGATGACGGCGATCATCACCCAGAACATCGACGGGCTGCACCAGCGCTCGGGCGTACCGGACTCAAAGATCATCGAGCTGCACGGCAATACGACCTACGCCACCTGCCTCGACTGCGGCCAGCGCTACGAGCTCGCGCCGATCCGGAAGGCGTTCCTGGGCAAGGGCGCGCTGCCGGTCTGCACCAAGTGCGACGGCATCGTGAAGACGGCCACGATCTCGTTCGGCCAGGCGATGCCCGAGATCCAGATGGCGCGTGCCCAGGACGAGACCATGGGCTGCGACCTCTTCATCGTGCTGGGCAGTTCTCTCGTCGTCTATCCGGCGGCCGGCTTCCCCAAGATCGCCAAGCGCAAGGGCGCCAAGCTCGTGATCCTCAATCGCGAGGAGACCGACCAGGACGCCAGCGCCGACCTCGTGATCCACGGCGAGATCGGCCCGACCATGAGCCGTGTCGTCGGCGTCAATTGATGCCCACTTCTCCGATACTTGCCCGGCGCTCGCTTCTTGCCGGCGCGGTCGGCCTCGCCGCCTTGCCCGCGCGCGGCCAGGACGTCACGTATTTCCGCATCGCCACAGGCGGCACCGTGGGCACCTATTTCCCGATCGGCGGGCTGATCGCGAGCGCCTTGTCCAATCCGCCCGGCTCGCGCCTCTGCGATGACGGCGGAGCGTGCGGCGTGCCGGGAATGGTGGCGACGTCCGTGGCGTCCAGCGGCTCGGTCGCCAACGTCGCAGCGATCGCGTCCGGATCGGTGCAGTCGGGCTTCGTGCAGTCGGACATTGCCTCTTGGGCCTACACCGCGACGGGAATCTACGAGGGGCGGGCGAAGGTCGATTCGCTCCGGGCCATCGCCAATCTGTTTCCCGAGAGCGTGCATCTCGTCGTCCGCAAGGGCTCCGGCATCAAGACGATGCGAGACCTGCGCGGCAAGCGCGTGTCGCTTGACGAGCAGGGCTCGGGCACGCTGGTCGATGCCCGATTGATCCTTGCCGCCTACGGTCTCAGCGAGAGGGATTTCAAGCCGCAATATCTGCCGGTCCAGAGGGTGGCCGACAGCTTCAAGGACGGCTCGATCGACGCCTTCTTCAACGTGAGCGGGTGGCCGCAAAGCTCGATCGTCGATCTCGCCGCCACGGTGGGCATCGACCTGGTCCCGATCGACGGTCCGGAGGCCGTCCGGCTGACCAGGCAGTACAGCTTCTTCAGCGCCGACGGGATACCGGATGAGGTCTACAAGAACGTGGGCGGCGTCCGGACGGTCAGTGTCCATGCGCTCTGGCTCACGTCGGCCAAGGAGCCGGCGTCGCTGATCTATCAGGTGACGGCGGCCCTGTGGAACGCCAATACGCGCAAGCTCCTCGACTCGGGGCACGTCAAGGGCCAGGTGATCCGGCTGCAGTCGGCGCTCACAGGCGTCGGCATTCCACTCCATGAAGGCGCGGAAAAGTTCTACAAGGAACAGGGCCTGATCAAGAAATAGGGGCGGGGAGAGCATGCGTCTTAAAGGGAAAGTCTCTGTCGTCACGGCGGCGGGACAAGGCATTGGAGCGGCGACGGCACGAGCCTTCGCACGCGAGGGCGCCACGGTGTGGGCCACGGACTTGGATGCCGAGAAACTGAAGGGCCTGGCCGGCGTCGACGGAATCAAGACGTGCAAGCTCGACGTGCTCGACAAGGCCGCGATCGACGCGTTCTCCAAGGAAGTCGGCGCGGCCGACGTGCTCTTCAACTGCGCCGGTTTCGTCCACCACGGCAGCGTGCTCGATGCCACGGACGACCAGTGGCAGTTCGGCTTCAATCTCAACGTCCGCAGCATGTTCTGGACGATCCAGGCCTTCCTGCCGGCGATGCTGGCCAAGGGCGGCGGCTCGATCGTGAACATGTCGTCGGCCGCGTCGTCGGTGAAGGGTGCGGCGCTGCGCTTCGTCTACGGCACGACCAAGGCTGCCGTCATTGGCCTGACCAAGTCGGTCGCCGTCGACTATGTGAGCAAGGGTGTGCGCTGCAACGCGATCTGCCCGGGCACAGTGCAGACACCGTCGCTCGATGAGCGCATCGCGGGCCTGGGCGGCGGCGCCGATGCACGCCAGTTCTTCCTGCAGCGCCAGCCGACCGGCCGCTTCGGCTCGGCGGAGGAGATCGCGGCGCTGGCGGTCTATCTCGGCAGCGACGAGTCCTCTTTCACCACCGGCACGGTGAATGTGATCGACGGCGGCTGGAGCGTCTAGGCATGGACATCGCCGCCATGGCGGCCCTCATCGGCAAGGGGGCACCGGTCATTCCGGTACTGACGATCGAGCGGGTGGCCGACGCCGTGCCGCTCGCCCGCGCGCTGGTCAAAGGCGGCCTGCCGGTCCTGGAGGTCACCTTGCGTACGGACGCGGCGCTCGAGGCCTTGCGCCTGATCGCGGCCGAGGTGCCGGGCGCGGTGGTGGGCGCAGG
>CAIMEE010000232.1 GCA_903839865.1 Enhydrobacter aerosaccus
AGCCCTTGACAATAATTGTGAAAAACGCATTATTCCTACGCATGGAGACCCGGACCCATCCGCCTTTAGGTGGAAAGCGCGGGGCCCTCGGGAGACGCTGCACGGTGGGGCAGATCAAGCGAGGTGAGCGAATAGGGGAGTTAGCGCAATTAGCGCTACCCCGCTACCCGGTACGATATGTGTATTGCGGTAAACGCCACAATATCTGGTAGGTCAGCCCGTTGCCGTGCCGCCGACGGTGAGCGCATCGATGCGCAGCGTCGGCTGGCCGACGCCCACCGGTACGCCCTGGCCGTCCTTGCCGCAGGTGCCGATGCCGGGATCGAGCGACATGTCGTTGCCGATCATGCCCACCTTCGTGAGAGCCTCCGAGCCGGCGCCGATCAGCGTCGCGCCCTTGACCGGCTGGGTGAGCTTGCCGTTCTCGATCAGGTAGCCTTCGGTGACGCTGAACACGAACTTGCCCGAGACGATGTCGACCTGGCCGCCGCCGAAGTTGGCGCAGTAGAGGCCCTTCTTGACGGAAGCGATGATTTCCTTGGGATCCTTGTCGCCGCCCAGCATGAAGGTGTTGGTCATGCGCGGCATCGGCGCGTAGGCGTGGCTCTGCCGGCGGCCGTTGCCGGTCGGCTTCACGCCCATCAGGCGCGCGTTCATGCGGTCCTGCATCAGGCCGACCAGGCGGCCGTTCTCGATCAGCACGTTGCGCTGGGTCGGCGTGCCCTCGTCGTCGATGGTGAGCGAGCCGCGGCGATCGCTGATCGTGCCGTCGTCGACCACGGTGACGCCGGGCGAGGCGATCATCTCGCCCATCAGCTTGGTGAACATCGAGGTCTTCTTGCGATGGAAGTCGCCTTCGAGACCGTGGCCGACCGCCTCGTGCCACAGCACGCCCGACCAGCCGGAGCCCAACACGACGGGCATCTCGCCCGCGGGCGCCGCGACCGACTCGAGGTTGACCAGCGACTGGCGGATCGCCTCGTCGGCCTCGCGCTGCCAGTACTCGGACTTGAAGATGTCGCCGTAGGCCGCGCGCCGGCCGCTGCCGGTCGAGCCTGTTTCCATTCGGCTGCCGTCGGCGCAGACGACCGAGACGTTTAGGCGCACCAACGGACGCACGTCGGCGGCGCGCCAGCCGCCCGCACGGATGATCTCGATCACCTGCCAGGAGGCCGCGAGCGAAATCGAGACCTGCTTGGCCTTGGGCTCCTTGGCGCGCACGTAGGCGTCGATTTCCTCGAGCAGCTTCACCTTCTTCTCGAAGGCCTCGCCGTCGATCGGATTGTCGTCGGCATAGAGAAGGTGGTTGGTGCCGCGCGGCGATTCGTCGGAGGTGCCGCCCTTGCCCGAGCGCACCTGCTTCACCGTCGAGGCGGCGCGCTTCAGCGCCTGCTCGTCGAGCGCGGAGGCATGGGCAAAGCCCGTGACTTCGCCCGACACGGCGCGCAGGCCGAAGCCCTGCGTCGTGTCGTAGGAGGCGCTCTTCAGCTTGCCGTCGTCGAACGACAGGCCCTCGCTCTGGACGTACTCGAGATACAACTCGCCGTCGTCGCAGCCGGCGAGAGCTTCATCGACCATCTTCTTGGTCTTGCGCGGATCGAGCGCGCCCTTGCCGAAGAAGAGACCGTCGGCCGTGGCGAGATGGTTGATGTCTTTGCTCATAAGACTGCCTTTCACACTAAGACCTCATCCTGAGGAGCGAGTCGGCGCATTCACATTCGCCTTCAGCGAGCGTCTCGAAGGATGGGCAACAGACAAGGTGCTCGTGCCCACCCTTCGAGACGGCCGCTACGCCGCCTCCTCAGGGTGAGGCGTCTCAAACGACCAGGACGATCTTGCCAAAATGGGCATTGGCCTTCATGTGCGCAAGCGCTTCCGCCGCCTGGGCGAGCGGGAAGGTCTTGTCGATCGGCAGATGCAGCGTGCCGGCCTCGATCGCGGGCCACAGGTCCTTGCGGGCTGCCTGCACGATGGTGCGTACTTCCTCGGGCGATCGTGTCCGGAAAGTGACGCCGATGTAGTCGATGCGCTTCAGCGCATGGAGGTCGAAGTTGAACTCGCCCTTCATGCCGCCCAGCCGCCCGACATTGACGATGCGGCCGAGGATCGCCGCGGCTTCCATGTTCTGGTCCATGACGCCGCCCGAGACCTGGTCGACGATCAGGTCGACACCCTTGCCGCCCGTGGCTTCCTTGACCTTCTCGGGCCACTTGGGATCGCGCGTGTCGATGGCCACGTCGCAGCCGAACTCCTTGAGCCGGGCGCGGCGGCCGTCGTTGGTCGAGCTGCCCAACACGACCGAGGCGCCCATGTGCTTGGCGATCTGCATGCCGAGCAGGCCGACGCCAGAGGACGCGCCCTGGATCAGCACGGTCTCGCCCTTCTTGAGGCGGCCGGCGCCGACCAGCGCGTTGTGCATGGTCTGCACGGCGACGGGCATGCAGGCGGCCTGTTCCCAGCTCATGTTGTTGGCGGGCACCTTGTGGGCGCGGCCGGAATCGGCCACGGCATATTCGGCGAAGCCGCCGGCCGTGGAACTCATCACGCGATCGCCCGGCTTGAAGTCCTTCACCTCGGCGCCGACGGCCTCGACTTCGCCAGCACATTCGAGGCCCACGATCGTGCCGGGGCCGCCGACGGTGCCGTGACGATGGCCCGAAGCGACGGCGAGATCGGCGCGGTTGAGCGAGGCCGCGCGCACCTTGATCAGGATTTCGTTGGGCTTGGGCGCGGGCTTCGGTGCGTCCTTGTATTGGACGCCCTGTTCGGTGACGACGGCGGCTTTCATGGCGGATCTCCCTGAGGCAGGAGCCACCCATAGCACGAACCGCTAGAGCTGTTTTTGGCCCTTCACGTATTTCTGAACGATGGTTTCGTCGGGCGGGTAGTTGGCCGGCGCCACGGGCGTGATCTGGGCCTGCACGCACTTCCACGCGCCGTCCTCGCGCACGTAGATATCGGTGTACATGGTCATGCCCACGGTCTCGATGCCGTCCTTCACCCGGATGCTCTTGTTGGTCGACCGCAGCAGGGCCGTCGCGCCAAACACATGGATCAGCTCGTCGCGATAGTCGAAGTAGGGAATGAGCTCGGGGTCGTAGCCGGTGGCCCACGCCTTGAGATAGTTCGCGCGGCTTACGCGGGCGCCTGTGGGCGTGATGCAGATGAAATCCTTGTGCAGGATCGCATCGTGCGAGGCCACGTCGTTGGTGATGAAGTTATGGATAAACCTGGCGTTCAGCGCGCGCAGTTCTGCGGTCATGTCTCGCCTCTCGTTACTCCATAACCACATAAGAGGTTATGGAGGTCGAGTCTAGAGGATCCTGCTCTCGCGCCCCTTCCAGTAGCGGTCGCGCAGCAGCCGCTTGTAGAGCTTGCCCGTCGGGTGGCGCGGCAGTTCGGCCTCGAAGTCGATCGTGCGCGGACACTTGATGGCCGACAGGTGCTGCTTGCAGTAGGCAATCAGTTCCTCGGCGAGCGCGGGGCTCGCATCCGACATGTCGCGCGGCTGGACGACGGCCTTCACCTCTTCGCCGAAATCGTCGTTGGGCACGCCGAACACGGCGCAGTCCATCACCTTGGGATGGTCGATCAGCAGGTTCTCGGCCTCCTGCGGGTAGATGTTCACGCCGCCCGAGATGATCATGAAGGCCTTGCGGTCGGTCAGGTACAGGAAGCCGTCGGCGTCGACGAAGCCCACGTCGCCCAGCGTCGTCCATCCCTTGGGATGGCGCGACTCGCCGGTCTTCTTCGCATCGTTGTGATACTGGAACGGATTGCCGTCGGCGAAATAGATCGTGCCCGGCTGGCCGACCGGCAGCTCCGAGCCGTCGTCGTCGCAGATCCTGATCTTGCCGACCACCGCCTTGCCGACAGTGCCGCGGTGCGCGAGCCATTCCTGCGAATTGCACAGCGTGAGGCCGTTGCCTTCGGTGCCCGCGTAATACTCCCACAGGATCGGCCCCCACCAGTCGATCATTTTCTCCTTCACCGGAATGGGGCAGGGGGCGGCGGCGTGGATGGCGCAGCGCAGGGAGGACACGTCGTGCTTGAGGCGGACCTCGTCGGGCAGCTTGAGGAAGCGCACGAACATCGTCGGCACGAGCTGGGTGTGCGTGACCTTGTGCTTCTCGATCAGCCGCAGATATTCCTCGGCGTCGAAGTTCTCCATCAGCACGCAGGTGCCGCCCAGCTTCATCACCGTCATGTTGAAGCGCAGCGGAGCCGCATGATAGAGCGGCGCCGGCGAGAGATAGATCGTGTCGGTCCCCACGCCGTAGAGCTTGCGGTTGATCTCGATCAGCGCGTTGGTGGCATCGATCGGCTGCGGTTCGCCGACCGGCAGCACGCCCTTGGGCCGGCCCGTGGTGCCCGACGAATAAAGCATGTCGCGGCCCATGATCTGGTCGGCGATCGGCGTCGCAGGCTGGCGCGCGACGGTCTCCTCCCATGAGCGGTACCCGGCGACCGTGCCGTCGACCATGTAGCGGCTGGCGACGCCCTTCATCAGGGGGCCGAGCTCGGCGGCCTTGTCGGCGAGGTACTTCGAGGTAAGGAACAGTTTGGCGCCGCAGTCGCCCACGATGTAGTCGACCTCGGCCGCGGTAAGGCGCGAGCTGATGGCCGTATATACAAGACCGGAGCGCTGGGCGCCCCAGCAGAATTCGAAGAACCGCGCATTGTTCTCCATGAAGATCGCGATATGGTCGCCGGCCTTGAGGCCGAGCGAGCGGAACAGCTGCGCGATTCGGTTGGATTGGGCGTCGAGCTGGCCGTAGGTCACAGTCTCGCCGCTGCCGGCCATGATGTAGGCGGGCTTTCCCGGGCTGGTTTGGGCGTGGATATAGGGATGCATGCGGGGGGATAGAACCGCAGGGAC
>CAIMEE010000233.1 GCA_903839865.1 Enhydrobacter aerosaccus
GTCGTCCGGCACGAGCCGCGCGTTGGCATTGACGATGATGCCGCCCGAAGGATTGTAGACCCGCGGCAGCTCGTCGAAGGGCACGGTACCCGCCCAGTCATATTCTCCGGTCCAACCGGGTTGCGGCATCGAGCCATCGCCCTTGCGCCGGATCGGCACGCGGGCGGGCGCCATCAGGCCGATGTTCCCGGCCGTGTCGCCGTAGATGAGGTTCTGCATCGGCGACACGACCTTGCGGCCGACGGCCAGGAACTCGTCCCAGTTCTGCGCGAGGCCAAGCCGGATCAGCGCCTCGATCGTCGTGTCGGCACTGTCGAGCGCCGTCGCCTGCAAGGCGAGCACGTGGCCGGCCGGCACGCGCGGCTCCTTGCGCGTGGTGAAGTCGTCGATCACCGCACCATGCCGCGTCTCGCGCAGGTGAAGCTTGACCGGCTCGCCCCACAGCACATTGATCGTCTCGTCGTAGGTATTGAACGGCCGTGCGCCGTCGGGCGTCAGGTAGCGATTGGGATCGGTCGGATCGACGCGCTCGAGGAAGAGATCCTGGCTGTCGAGGTTGGTCGTGGTGGCGCCCCAGCCGATGGTGGCATTGTGGCCCAGCACGATCGCGGGCACGCCGGGCGTGGACGCGCCGGTGATGTCGAAGCCCGGCCCCACGAGATGCGCGAGGTACCAGATGCCGGGGAAGGTCAGACCCAGATGCGGATCGTTGGCGAGCAGGGGTTTGCCCGACAAGGTGTGCGCGCCCGAGAGAACCCACTCGTTGGACGCCTCGCGCTTGCGCGTGTAGTCGTTGTCGGTGTCGCGGTAGAGCTTCTGCAGGTCGAGGCCGTTCAGTGCCTCGTTGACCAGGGTCATCGTCGAGTCGCGGCTTTCGCCCGGCGCCTCGATGAAGAACTTTAGCCCGTCCTCGCCCAGCTTGCGCAATAGATCGAGCCGCAACAGCTCGGCGCGCCAGTTTCCATCGAGCGTCAGCGCCATCAGCTTGGTCCAGACGATCGAGTCGGCGGGCCGCCACGGCTCCGGACGATAGCTTCCACCGGACAGCAGCTTCACCAGCGTGAGCTCGAGGCCGAACTGCTGGCCGCGATCGCCCAGCCAGGCGTTCACGCCGGCGGCATAGGCTTCGAGGATGCCGCGCGTGGCGGGCGACAGCGCGCCAAAGCTGTCGGACGCGTGACGGTAGACGCCGAGGCCGCGCATGGTGCGGTCGGTGGAAACCACGCCGCTGCCCACGATCATCGGCGGCAGGATCTCAGACAGCCGGCCCTGGCCCGCGCGGCGCATCAGCTCCATCTGCCAGAAGCGGTCCTGGGCATGCACGAAGCCCAGGCCGAAGGCCGCGTCCTCGATCGAGCCCGCGATGATGTGCGGGATGGCATTCTTGTCGCGCACGATCTCGACGGGAGCCTTGAGGCCCTTGGCGTCGAAATGGCCTGCGTACGGCGGCAGCGCGCCGCGGACCTGGAAGTAGGTGCCGACGAGAAAAATCCCGAGGCCCAGCACAACGCCGGCGCACAGCTTCGCCAGCGCTATCCCGAGGCGGCCGAGCGCCTTCACTGTTTTAGCCGCCGATGTACGAGAGGATCGCCGCGCGGTCGGCATCGAGATCGGGCGCCGCCTTGCGCGTCTTGGGATCGTCGAAGGCCGACATCTTGATCGGATTACCGGCGAGAGTGAGCGTGCCGCCGCTGCCGTCCGGGACGGTGACCAGCATGGTGCGGGCGGCGACCTGCGGATGGGCGAGCGCCTGCTCGATGTTGTTGATCGGGCCTGCCGGAATGTCGGCCTTGGCCATGATCGCAAGCCAGTGCGCCGTCGGCTGGGTCTTGAGCAGTGTCTCGAGCGTGTGTTCGAGCTTGGCGTGGTGCTTCTGGCGCAGCGCGTTGGTCTTGTAGTCGGGATCGGTCGCGAGCGCATCGAGGCCGAGGGCGTTGCACATCTTCACGAACAGGCTGTCGTTGCCGGCCGAGATGATGATGGAACCGTCGCCGGTCTTGAACGCCTGGAAGGGCACGATCGTCGGATGGCGCGCCCCCAGCGGGCCGGGGACTTCGCCCTCGACCGTGTAGCGCATGACCGCATTCTCCAGGAGCGCGATCTGGCAGTCGAACATGCCGATGTCGACCTTGGTCGCCTCGCCGGTCTTGAGGCGGTGGACCAGTGCCGCATTCACGGCGACGGCGGTGTAGAGGCCGGCGCCGATGTCGCCGATCGACATGCCGACGCGAACCGGCTCGCCGCCGATCGGGCCGGTGATGCTCATGACGCCGCCCATGCCCTGGACGACCATGTCGTAGGCCGGATCCTTCGAGTTGGGACCGGTGTGGCCGAAGCCCGAGGCCGAGGCGTAGATCAACTGGGGATACTTGGCGTGCAGCTGCTCCCAGCCGTAGCCCAGCTTCTCCATCGTGCCGGGGCGGAAATTCTCGACGATGACGTCGGCCTTGGCGAGCAGCTTGTCGAAGATCGCACGGTCGCCCTCGGCCTTCAGGTCGAGCGCGATACTCTGCTTGCCGCGATTGACGGAAGCGAAATAGGTCGACCTGCCATTGACGTACGGCCCGTAGGCGCGGGCGTCGTCGCCGCCCTTGGGCGACTCGACCTTGACCACCCGGGCGCCCATTTCGGCCATCAGGAGGGTGCAGTAGGGACCGGCGAGGATGCGGGAGAGGTCGACGACGAGGATGCCGGACAGGGGGCCGGCCGCTTTGGTCTGGGTCATGTGCGGTACTTAACCAGAGGCACGGCGTGAATCCAGCCAGACGTTGGCTGCGGCCGCGCCAATGACGACGATGCCGCCCAGCAGTGTGAGGTCGCCCGGCCGTTCGCCGTCGACGATCCAGACCCAGAACGGTCCTGCCACGAGCTCGAGGAGGCCGAGGAGGGCTGCGCGCCCTGCGGGTATTCGCTTCAGACAGGCGATATAAAGCAGGAGCCCCACCGCCATCTGCCCCGGTCCCAGCGCCAGCAGCCACGGGAGATGCGCCAAAGTGACATTGCCGGGATGCGCGAAGGGCAGCGCGATCAGGGCCGAGAAGAGGCCAGCCAAAGCGAGCGAGGGTTCCATGCCGACATCCCGGCGATGGCGCACGATCACGTAATTGCAGCTCATGCACAGCGAGACGATGGCAGTCACCGCCATGCCAACCGCCGCCCCCGCCTGTAGCGAGTTCGCGACGCTGAGGGCCAGTCCCAGCAGTGCGACGATCATCGCTACAATGGTGTGACGGCTGAGCGGTTCGCCCAGGAAAACGCGTGCGAGCAGGGCGGTCACGAAAGGCGTGGCGCCGCAGACGATGAGCACGTTGGCGACCGGAGCAAGGCTGAGCGCCACGATGAACGCCACCGCGCTGCCGGCGAGGAACAGCCCGCTCAGAAAGAGCCAGAATCCGGCGCGGCGGAAGTCATCCACGACGCGGCGGCGATGCAGGAGGAGAAGCGGCGAAATTGCGGCGACCAGCAGGACCGACCGCGCGAACGACACATCCCACGCAGGAAGATCGATGCGGCGGACGATCACACCCGCTGTACTGAAGGCGAGGGCGGCGCCCACAGCGTACAGAGCGCCGAGCGCGGCGGAACTCCCGAAGGGAGCGTGCGTTTTCATGGCGTTCCTTGCGTGATTAGGGATTCGTCGTGCCGCCGTCCATCGATTCCCTCGAGCTGCCACCGTTTCGCCCCCGCTTCCCGTGGTGGGGGCCCGACCTGCAGACCATCGCCGGCCTCCTCGGTGGGAAGGCCGTCGATCTTGCCCCGCACACGAGCGAGCGCCTGTGCTTCCCGATGGCCGATCGCACCGGCGATATCCTGCTCGGTATGCTCGACCAGCCCGCCGAGCCGGTTGCCGGCCGGCCGCTGGTGATTTTTCTGCATGGGCTGACCGGCGATGAAACCAGCCCGTACGTCGTGAAGGCGGCCCGTCATCTGCTCGATCGCGGCTACGCCGTGTTGCGCCTGAACGTGCGCGGCGCCGGACCGTCGCGTCCGTATTGCAAGGAGCACTACCATGTCGGCCGCACGGCCGATTTCCGGCGCGTGCTCGCCCAGATCCCGGACGATTTCACGCAAAACGGCATGGTCGCCGTGGGCTACTCGCTGGGCGGCGCGGTCCTGCTGAAGTATCTCGGCGAAGAAGGATCGTTCTCCTCGCTGCGCGCGGCGGCGACCATCTGCGCGCCGATCGACCTGTTCGGCACCTGCCAGCACATGATGAAGCCGCGCAACTGGCTCTATCACCGCTACATGCTGCGCGCGATCAAGGCGGAGGCGATGGGCGAGGGCGTGCGGATGACCGACGACGAGCGCGCGATCCTGCGGGCCGCGCGCAGCGTCTGGGAATACGACGACCGCTTCATTGCGCCGCGTTATGGCTTCAACGGCGCGAAGGACTACTACCAGCTCTGCGCGCCGATCGAGTTCATGCCGGAAGTTCGCGTGCCGACGATGGTGCTGGCGGCGGGCGACGACCCGTGGATTCCGGTCGAGCACTATCGCGCCTTCGCCTGGTCCGACAATCCCTGGCTGCTGCCGGTCATTCCGCCGGCCGGCGGCCACGTCGGCTTCCACGGCGACGGCAGCGGTCAGACCTGGTGCGACCTCGCGCTGGAGAAGTTTCTCGACCGCATCGAGCATCACGGCACGTAAGCGAAAGTTTTCTTTCCTCGCGAGGATTGGGCTGAAGCGTTGGCCCTGCTGACTCAAACCCGATTCCTCGCGAGTACTCGCGAGGAGCTCGCGAGCGGGTGCATGCACGTGCGTTGCACGTACCCCGTGTTTAATAAATACCCGGAAAACACAGCGGCACGCGATCTCGGCACGCCAAGGGTGTCATCCCGAGCATAGCGAGGGACACTTGGGTTTCGATGGAAAGGTCCCTCGCTACGCTCGGGATGACAGCGTGCGTTCATCCCGGACACCTACACGCGTCGCGGCGAATCGCCTATTACGGTCGTTACTGCGAATATAATGCTGGCCGGTTTGAATCCGATCGCCTAGGCCGTGTACCGATAAAGCAGGGTGTGGCCCTGCGTGGGGGGTGTTTTCTAGGCACCAAAAGCCGACATAGACCGGGTGCTGAGGAATGTCCGCTTTCGAGGTGTGAGTTCAACCGGTCAGTGCAACACCGCTCGAAGTTTATCGGCCGGGGTAAAGCGGACACTGAGCGGCCACGTTCAACAGGTCCTATTTGCGAGTACACGCCCTAGCTGAGGTCGATCGGCTGCGCCGGTGGACCATTCTGCAGCAGCGCTTTCAGGCGAACGCCGAGATCGTGCGGCTCGAAGCGTTCCGTTGACGCGATGATCTCGTCGGCCGTCCACCAGCGATGATCGAGCGTCCAGCTCTTCTCTTTCTCGTCGAGGCCCGAAGTGTCGATGGCGGTTGCCTGGGTCCGCGCGAGGAAGAATCGTTCGATGTGCAGGCGGTCGTTGCCACGCCAGATCATGTGGCGCTGGCGTTTCCAGACCCAGTGCGGCGTGTCCGTGACGATCAAGCCGGTTTCCTCGCGTGCTTCACGCACGGCGGCCTCGGCAAAATCCTCGCCGGGATCGACCATGCCGCCCACCATGATCCAC
>CAIMEE010000234.1 GCA_903839865.1 Enhydrobacter aerosaccus
ACAGGTTGAAGATCGTGCTCTTGCCCGAGCCGTTGGGGCCGATCAGGCCGAGGATTTCGCCCTGATCGACCTTGAACGACACGTTGTTGACGGCGGTGAAGCCGCCGAAGCGCTTCACCAGCCCTTCGACGGCGAGCACCGTTACTTGTAGCTGTAGGTCGTGCCGGCCGGCCACGGCAGCACGACGTCGCGCTGCGCGAGGCTCTTCGGCCACACGACGTAGGGCTTGTCGCCCATGTACTGGATGACGACCGGGTACGAGCGCTCGTTCTGGCCCGCGATGTTCGACTCGTTGGGCGCAAACTTCACGCCGAAGCCCAGCATCGTGCCGCCTTCGGGGATATCGACGTCGAGCGCCGCCTTGCGCAGAGCCTCGGCGTCGACACCGCCGTACTTCTTGATGGCGACCGGCAGCACCTTGGTGAAGAACACGTACATGTTGCTGGCCCCGATTCCGACGTGGGCCGAGCGGATGGTCTGGCCGGGCTTCAGCTTGTCGAATTCTTCACCCACCATCTTGACCATCGGCGCGAGCGACGGATCGATCGCCTTGGGATTGGCCAGCCAGATCGACACCGGATCGGTGTTGAAGAAATTCTCGGCATGGCCACCCATGCTCTCCGCCAGTTTGTCGTAGACGCCGTAGCCTGCGCCCTGACCGATGATGCCACCGGTCTTGAAGCCCTGCTCCCGCGACTGGCGCAGGATCAGCGAGATGTCCGGGTTGTAGCCGGTGTGCAGCACCACGTCTGGCTTGGCGCGCTTCAGCTTCGTGACCAGGGCCGAGAGATCGGGCGCGGTGGCCGAATAGCCCTCGTCCATCACGATCTGCATGCCGGCCTTCTTCACACCCAGCACGTTGCCCTTGGCGACGTCGACGCCGTAGGCACCATCCTCGTGAATGATGGCAACGCGCATGTCCTTCGGCTCCTTGCCGAAGTTCGACTTGGCGATGCTCGCCACCATGTCAGTCGTGGTCAGGCCGTACTGCTGGCCGCTCGCCTGCGGACGGAATACGTACTTGTAGTGCTTGTCTTCGACCACGCCGGTCGAGATGCAGGTCGTGAGCCAGAGGAATTTCTTGTTCTGCTCGACCCGCGAGGCGATCGGCACGCACTGGGCCGAAGAGTAGATGCCGGCGATCATGTCGACCTTGTCCTGCTCCATCAGGCGCACGGCCTCGTTGATCGCGATGTCGGGCTTCGACTGCGCGTCGGCGTAGACCGCCTCGATCGTATAGCCCTCGATCGGGCCCTGCTTGATGAAGTAGTCGTTCATGATCTTGACGCCGAGGTACTGAAGCTCGGAGCCGCCGCCGGCCAGCGGCCCGGTGAGGTCGAAGATCACGCCGATCTTGAATTTCTTGTCCTGGGCGTGGGCGGAAGCCGCCAACGCCAGCGCCGCCACGGCGGCCAAAGTACCACCCGCAAGTCGGGCGAGATTAACCCTCATCATGCGCTTCTCCCTGATACGTTTTTTATTGGACGCATCACAGAGGCCGCGCCGGCCTATGTCAAGGCGTTAGCGCCCTTCACCCGGGGTGAGAATGTCGAACATCAGCGTGCCCGGCTGGTCGAGCATGCCGAACAGCAGGGCAAACTTCGACGGATCGCCCTCGATCCTGAGCGCGCCGGACATCAGTGCTTCAGGTGCCGTCGTCTTGCGCAGGACCAGCGCATCGAGCGTGGCGCGGGTCGTCGTCACCTGGGCTGCGGCCTCTTCCGAGCGTTCGCCCATGCGGTGGCTCAACGTGCAGTTCCTGAGCGTGAGGACCATCTCCTCGTCGCGGTCGGTAAAGCGCCAGTTGAGCATGAAGGATTGCCCCGCCGCCTTTGCGGGATCGAGGCGGATCTCCAGCGCGTCGAAGAATACGTCGGTGCTGAGTCCTGCCAGCGTGTCGGCGGTCGCGAGCGACCGCGCCGGCACCTGGAAAACGCCGTGGCGCAATTCCTGCGCGCCGTAGAGGAAGGCATTGCGCCAAGTGGCCGACTCGGCCTGGTAGCCCATCTGCTCGAGGGCGTCGGCGCAGAGCGCACGCGCATCCTTGTTGTCAGGCTCGGCGAAGATCACTTCCTTCATGACCTGCGCCACCCACCGGTACTCGCCCCGGGCGAAGTCGGCGCGCGCGCGCGCGATCACCGCGGCAGCGCCGCCCATGTACTCCACGAACTTCTTCGCAGCCGGCGCAGGCGGCAACGGATGGAGATTGCAGGGGTTGCCGTCGTACCAGCTGAGGTATCGCTGATAGACCGCCTTCACGTTGTGACTGACCGTGCCGTAGTAGCCGCGCACCGACCACCGATCGGCAAGGCCCGGCGGCAGGTCGATCGCCTCTGCGATCTCTGCCGGACGCCAGCCCTTGTTCATGTAGCGCAGGGTCTGGTCGTGGATGTGCTTGTAGAGGTCGCGCTGCGCCTCCAGGTAATCGACGATCGCGTCGTGGCCCCAGGTCGGCCAGTGATGCTGGCCGATCAGCACATCCGCCTGCGGCACATACATCTTGAGCGCGTCGCCGATATATTTCGACCAGACCCTCGGGTCGCGCGCGACGGCGCCGCGCAGCGGGATGAAATTGTGCAACACCGGACAGGCGTTCTCCGCCATGTTGAGCACCCCGAGGTCGGGATAGAACATGTGCATCTCCTCCGGCGCCTCGGTTTCAGGCGCAAGCTGGAACACGATCTTCACGCCATCGATCGTGTGCTGCTCGATGGGCTTTGCAATCGACAGCGTCGGCGCGATCAGTCCAGGCGTACCTCGCGCGACCCCCTTCCCCAGCCCGGCATCGATCTGCCCTTTCGCGCCGCGCGGCAGCAGGTGACCGAATTGAAACTGCGCGCGCCGCATCATCGGCAGGCCGGCCAGAACGTTCTCGCCGGAGATTGCCTCCATGAACCCAGCCGGCGCGACGACCGCCACCTTGCCTGCCTTCACATCGGCTTCGTCGACCACGCCGCGCACGCCGCCATAGTGATCGAGATGGCTGTGGGTGTAGATGACGGCCACCACTGGCAGACGCGGCCGGTGCGCGTAGTAGAGATCGAGCGCTGCGCGCGCCACTTCGGCCGTCGTCAGCGGATCGATCAGGATGAGACCGCTGTCGCCTTCGATCACGGTCATGTTGGAAATATCGAAGCCACGCAGCTGGTACAGCCGCTCCTTCACCTTGAACAGGCCGTTGGCCATGTTGAGCCGCGCCATGCGCCACAGGCTGGGATTGACCGTTGAGGGCGCCAGCTCGCCGTTGATGAAGGCGTATTCCCCCAGATTCCACAGCGCCGTACCGCTCGCCGTCGTGATCGCGCCCTCAGGCACCGGCGCGATCAGGCCGTGCTTCACGGCCTCGAAGTCGCGAACGTCCGAGAACGGCAGATTCGCCGCCAATGCCGCGTTGGCGGCCCTGGTCGCAGCTTCAGCATCGCGTGCCGCATCGAGATGCGATGCGGGCACGGGAACAGCAGAAGATGTCGCCATCAGCCTTCGACCTTGATGTTGTTTTCTTTCACCACCTTGGTCCAGCGCTCCGTCTCGAACTTGAGTTTGTCGAGATATTGCCCGGGTGTGCTGCCCGTGGTGACGAAGCCCAGTTCAGCGAACTTCTTCTTCGCGGCGGGATCCTTGACCGTCTCGAGGCAGAGAGCGTTCAGGCGCTCGACAACCGAACTCGGCATGCCGGCCGGCCCTGCGAGGCCGTAGAATACGGCGCTCACCAGGTCGGGCATACCGGCCTCGACGATCGTCGGCACATCAGGGCAGATAGGGCAGCGTTCGGTGGCGGCCACGAGGATGCCGGTCATGCGGCCGGCGGCGACGTGCACACCGGTGGGCAGGACGACGTCGACGACGACCGGCACATGGCCGCCCATGACGTCACGGATCGCATCGGCCGAACCCTTGTAGCCCACCACTTCCATGTTGAGCTTGTTGACGCTCTTGAACAGCTCACCCCACAGATGCGGCTGGTTGCCGACGCCCGAGCAGCCGAAACGTACCTTCTGGGGCTGCTTGCGCACCCAATCGGCGAACTCGGCGTAGTTCCTGATCGGCAGGTCCTTGTTGACCGCGATCATGTCGGGAATGTCCGCGACCGTGGAGATCATCTGGAAGTCCTTGAGCGGATCGAACGGCTGCTTGAGGCCGAGTGCCGCGTTCGTCGCCAGGGTCGTCGTGCCGAGCAGCAGGGTGTAACCATCGGGCTTGGCCTTGGCGACCGCCTCCATGCCGATGATGGTGTTGCCGCCACCCTTGTTCTCGACGATGACCTGCTGGCCAAGCAACGTGCCGAACTTTTCGGCTACGACGCGACCCGCCGTATCGGTGGCGCCACCGGGGATGTAGGGCACGACAATCTTGATCTGCTGGCTGGGCCATGCCTGCGCCCGCACGGCCGAGGCACCCACGATCGTCCAGCCGGCAACACCGGCAACCACGCCACGACGTTTGATCATTTTTTCCTCCCAATCGGGAGGAACGTTACTCCGCGGGCTTGAGCGCCGTCGAGGCGGTTACTGCCCTTTCGCTGGGCAGGAACGAAATGGCGAGCATGGTGCAGGCGGCGACCCCGGCCAGCGACATCAGCATGAACGGGAAGCCCGCCGCCTTCACCGAGGGGCCGATTCCGGCCACGACAAGAGAGCTGACGCCAAAGCCGATCGCGAGCCGCATTCCGGTAACACGACTACGCATGCGATCGTCGACATAGCGCACGATCATGGCGTCGGTGAACGGAATTGCGCCGAACACGAAGACCATGAACAGGCCCGTCGCGAACACCAGCATCCAGCCTTCGGAATACGCTGCCAGCAGGAACAGCGGAATCTGCGCCAGCAGGATCGGCATATAGACCGTCTTGATCGGATGACGGTCGATCAGGTGGCCGACCAGCAGCTGAGCCAGCGAGGCGAAGGTGAAGACGCAGAACAGCACGGTGCTGAGCAGCCACGGATCGGCGGCCAGCTCGGCGATGCGGGCTTTCAACATCTCGCCGTTGGCGTTGGTCGTGAAGTTGAAAATGATCGAACCGGTGACCGCGGCACAGGTCATGATGAAGAACACACGCGCCATCATGCTGGGCGGCAGGTCGAGCATCTTGGCCTTGCGCTTGGCGGGCGAGGCGCTTTCCTTGGGCACGAACCTGGCGAACAGCACCGCGGCCACGAGCGAGACGATACCGGGCACGATATAGGCCATCTGCCAGCCGTAGCGCGTCGCCAGCAGCACCGAGACGCTGGAACCGATGGCAATGCCGAGATTGCCGACAAGTCCGTTGACGCCGATCACGAAGCCCGGCCGCTCCGCGCCCTGCACGATCATCGGGATGCCGACGGGATGATAGATCGAGGCGAAGGCGCCCATCAGCGTGAGCGCAGCGCCGATCTGCCACTTGTTCTGGCAAAGGGCGATGATCATGCACGAGACGCCGAGGCCGGCGAAAAAGACGATCATCATGGCGCGGCGGCCCCACTGGTCGCCGAGCTTGCCCGACACGATCGAGCCCGCGCCGAACATGAAGGACGCGCCGAAGGCGTAGGGCGTCAGCTCCTTCCAGTCGGCGCCCCAGATCCCGGCGATCACGCTCACCGTGTAGAGGAAGATCGCCAGGACCCAATGGTCCATGGCGTGGCCAAGGTTGAGCAAAAGAGAGGTCGGGCTACTGAATTTCATTTAGGCGTCTCCTCCGCCCCGATAATAGGAAAGACGGCAATGGCGGTCTTGCGCTATATTGCCAACTTATGTCGCAAACTAGCCAGCTCCGTTCGACCAATGCCGAGGACTATCAACACGTCCCGCGTGCGGTGTCGGCGATGCCCAAGAATTTCCGGGCCGGCTTCAAAATCGAGCCGCACAGCCACGAGCGCTCCCAGCTGATCTACGCGACCGCCGGCACGATGCGCGTCGCCACGCGCGACGACATGTGGGTCGTGCCGCCCCAGCGGGCGCTGTGGATGCCGGCGCACATCGGCCACAGCATCGTGATGGCGAGCGACGTCACGATGCGCACCCTGTACCTGCGCGACGACGCAGCCGCCTTCATGCCCACGACGTGCCGCGCCCTATCGATAACGCCGCTGCTGCGCGAGTTGATCGTGCGCGCGACCGAATTGCCGGTTCAATACGACGAGAGCGGACCCGCCGGTCATGTGATCGCGCTGATCCTGGCGGAGTTGCGCGGGCTGCAGTCGTTGCCCCTGCACCTGCCGATGCCGAAAGATCCGCGATTGGGCCAACTCTGCCAGGCGTTGCTCGATGCGCCCGGCGACCAGCGGCCGCTCGAGGCCTGGGCCGAGACGATCAACGCCAGTGCACGCACCCTCGCCCGCCATTTCCAGAGCGAAACAGGCCTCAGCTTCGGCGCCTGGCGCCAGCAAGCACGCGTGCTCGAAGCGATGGGACGGCTCGCCAACGGCGCGCCGGTCACGCAGGTAGCACTCGACCTGGGCTACGAAAGCGTCAGCGCCTTCAGTGCCATGTTCCGCCGCGCCTCGGGTGCCTCGCCCCGTGAATTTCAAAGACCAGCGAGCGACTGACATACATTGCGCTGACGCAGAGAGAAATGGCGCGAGGCCGAGTACCACCGCCGCACAGACGAAGAGGGACCGGAAGCGCATGCACAGTCTCCGCGGCAATTCCTGCATGCTATGAAATTCCGGCCTTTTTCCCTTCGACCTAAATCAAGCGTGTCTCAACCGCCCTTCGCGGCGACGCTTCGGTATCGGAGAAGGCCCAAGCCGAGGAAGACGGCGCCCATGCCCGCCACTTCCACGAACTTCAGCCAGACTATCTCGAATCCTGCGCCGCGGTAGAGGATGGCCTGCGCGAACGAGACGAAATGGGTCGACGGCGACGCTTGCATTATGGCGCCCAGCCACGGAGGCATGCTTTCGATGGGAGTGTTGCCACCCGAAAGCAACTGCAGCGGCACCGAGACCAGAATGAAGAGCAGCCCCAACTGCGGCATCGTCCGGGCGATGGTGGCAAGGAAGACGCCCACGGATGTCGCAAAGAAGAGATAGAGCACGACGCCGCACATGAAGAGGGGTACCGATCCCGCGATCGGGATGGCGAGCAGCTGCCGCACGACCAGGAGCAGCGAGAGGCCGACCGCTACCGTGATCACGAGGGCGTTTCCGAGGATCTTGGCCATCGCGATCTCGAACGGGCTGACCGGCATGACCAGCAGGTGATCCATGGTGCCGTGCTCGCGCTCGCGTACCACGGCAGCTCCCACCAGGATGATGCCGAGCATGGTGACATTGTTGACGATGCCCATGACGCTGGTGAACCACGCGGTCGACACGTTCGGGTTGAAGGCGATGCGCACGGCAAGGTCGACCGGCGACGGTGGCGTCTGCGCTGTATGGGAGACGAAATCGGCGATCTCGTTGGAGATGATCTGCTGGGCGTAGCCCGACCCGATGCCGGCCTGGACCATTGCCGTTGCATCGACGGCAACCTGCAGCTGGGGCCGCCTCCCGGAAAGCACGTCACGCTCGAAATGGGGTGGGATGTCGAGCACGAACGTGTACCGGCCCGTATTCATCAGGTGATCGACGTCCCGCTCCTCAGCCGGCTCGGCGCGCTTGAAGTACGGTGGCAGGAAGGCCCCCGCAATACGACGGGAAAGCTCGGAACGGTCGCTGTCGACCACGCCAAGGGAGGCGTTGTTGAGTTCCTGGGCGTTGCTCTGCGCCTGCGCGATGATCGCGAGCGAGAACGAGTAGATCATGAGGAGCAGCAGCACCCAGTCCCGCAGGAAGCTTCGAAGCTCCTTGGTGGCGAGCCAGAAGATGGTCGACATCGAGCGCATCGCTCACTTCTCCTGGCTGCGCATCAGCACTAGTCCGAGCAGGATCAGCGCGGGGACGAAGGCCACGAGCGCGAGCAGGTGACTATACAGATCGGCCAGCCCCAGCCCCTTGGTGAAGGTGCCGACACTGATCGGCAGGTAATAGGTCATCGGAAAGAAGCGCCCGAGGATGGCGCCGAAGCCGGTCAATGACGAGACCGGAGTGAGCATGCCGGCGAACATGGTCGCGGGCAGGACGGTCATGATCGCAGTGCCGAAGAGAGCCGCGATCTGGGTCCGCGTGAAGGCGGAGATCACCAGCCCGTAGGCCGTCGTCGTCACGACATAGGTGAGCGTCCCCGCCAGCAGGGTGGGAAAGCTCCCTTTCAACGGGACCTTGAACACGAAGATCGCCATGAGGAACATGATCGCGGCATTCAGCATCGCCACCACGACGTAGGGAATCTGTTTGCCCAGCAGGAACTCGAACCGGGTCACCGGCGTCACGTACAGGTTCACGATCGAGCCGAGTTCCTTCTCGCGCACCACGGCCAGCGCCATGAGGATCGCGGGAATCAGCGCAAGCTGGAGCGCGAACAGGCCCGGCACCATGGCATAGACGCTGTCGAAGTCCTGATTGTACCGAAAGCGCACGGAGATATCGGCGGCGGATACCGCGAGGCCGCCGCTGCCGTGGCCGCGAATCGAGCGATCGGTCAGGAACTGGCTGTGCGCTCCCGCGATATAGCCACGAATCGTCTCGGCCCGGAACGGCATGGCGCCGTCGATCCAGACGCCGACTTCGGTGGGCCGGCCGCGCCTGAGATCGCGGCCGAAGCCGGGCGGAATTTCAATCGTCGCGGCAACGGCGCCGCTCTTCAGGCGGTCCTGCACTTCCGCGGCATCGCGGAGCGCTGGCTGTTCGACGAAATATGGCGAGCCGCGCAATTCGCCGAGATAAGCGCGGCTCTCGAAGGAGTCGTCGCGGTCGAGGGCGGCAAAGGTAAACGAATTGACATCGGTCGTGATGCCGAAGCCGAAAATCAACATCAGGAAGGCGGTCCCCCCCAGGGCGAACGCCAGGCGAATTGGATCGCGGATCAGTTCGAGCGATTCACGGATCGTATAGGCAAGCAGGCGGCGGAGACTGAAGTACGCGGACCCTCCCCGGCTCTTGCGCGCAGGGTCCCGGGCGGACGCCACGGTCCAGTCGCGGCGTTCGGAATGGCCGCCCGCCTCCGACAGGTAGGAGACGAAGGCTTCCTCGAGCGAGCCTGCGTGCCGCGCCTCGACCAGGGACTGCGGCGTTCCCGTGGCCAGCACGCGGCCGGCATCCATCAGCGAAAGGCGATCGCAGCGCGCCGCCTCGTTCATGAAGTGCGTCGACACGAAGATCGTGACGCCCGCATTGCGCGAGAGGTCGATGAGGATCTCCCAGAAAGCGTCGCGCGCCAGCGGATCGACTCCCGAAGTCGGCTCGTCGAGGATGAGCAAATCCGGCTCATGGACGACGGCAACGGCCAGCGAGAGCCGCTGCCGGATGCCGAGCGGGACGTCCGATGCAAGCTGATCGACATGCGCGGAAAGTCCGAAGCGCTCTATCAGATCGGCGATCCGCGCCGCCGCCTTGGATCGGGGGAGATGGAACAGCCTGGCGTGGAGCTCGAGGTTCTGGCGCACCGTGAGCTCGGTATAAAGCGAGAAGGATTGGGACATGTAGCCCACGCGCATCCGCGACTGCATGCCGTCGGTGGCGATCGGCTTGCCGAACAGGCTCGCCGTCCCCTCGCTTGCCGGCAGGAGCCCGGTGAGCATCTTCATCGTCGTGGTCTTGCCGCAGCCGTTGGAGCCCACGAATCCGAAAATCTCGCCGCGGTCGATGTCGAAGCTCACATGGTCGACCGCCGTGAAGTCGTCGAAGCGGCGGGTAAGATCGCGGGCGACGATGACTGTCTCGTGGTCATACCGGGTGCGGGGCGGTATCCGAAGAATGCGATGTCCTCTCCGCAATTCGTCGGGCAGCAGCGCGATGAAGGCTTCCTCGATCGTCGACGTGCCCGTGGTCGATTTCAATGTTGTCGGCGTGCCGGCCGCGAGCACGGATCCCGCATTCATCGCCACCAGCCAATCGAACCGCTCGGCTTCTTCCATATAGGCAGTCGCCACGATCACACTCATGCCCGGGCGTCGCGCGCGGATCCGGTCGATCAGCTCCCAGAACTGGCGGCGCGACAGCGGATCGACGCCGGTCGTCGGCTCGTCGAGGATCAGCAGGTCGGGGTCATGGACAAGGGAACAGCAAAGGCCGAGCTTCTGCCGCATGCCGCCGGAGAGCTTGCGGGCGGGACGATCGGCAAACGGTGCGAGGCCTGTGCTGTCGAGCAGGTCTCGAACCCGCTGCCGGCGCTCGGCGCGACCGTGGCCGAAGAGCCGGCCGAAGAAGTCGATGTTCTCGCGTACGCTGAGATCGGGATAGAGGTTCTTTCCCAGGCCCTGCGGCATGTAGGCGATGCGCGGACAGACGGCGCGGCGGTGACGCCGGTCGGTCATGTCGCCACCCAGCACCTCAAGACCACCGCGCTGCGAGGCCTTTGCGCCGGCGATCAATCCCAGCAGTGTCGACTTGCCGACGCCGTCCGGTCCGATCAGGCCGACCATGCATCCGGCAGGCAGGTCCAGGCTGATGGTGTCGAGGGCCAGGACCTTGCCGTACCGGTGCCGGACTCCGGCGATCCGCGCCACGGCACCTGGCACAGCCACGCTACGGCGCTCCTTGCAGACGCGCCGGCCAGTTTACGCCCGCATCGAAGCGAACATAGGCGACGCCCGGCAGGCCACTTCGGGCCTGCGCCGCGCGCTCCTGCAGGCGTTCGGGATCGATGCGGACCCGGACCCGGAACATCAGCTTGTCCCGCTCGGTCTGGGTCTCGACCATCTTGGGCGTGAACTGTGCCTGGGGCGAAACGAAGGTCACCTTCGCCCCGATGGCATCGTTGGGATAGGCGTCAAGGACGATGCGTGCCTCGTCGCCCACCATCACGCGCCCCGCCACCAACGTCGGTAAATAGACGTCCATGTAGACATATCCGGCATCCAGCATCGTGAAGACCTTGCCGCCGGCGGGAAGTACTTCTCCCACGTTGGCGATGCGATACTCGATCCGCCCGCTTCGTGGCGCGACCAGTGTGTTGTCGGCGATGTTGACCGAGAGAAGGCCGACATCATGCAATGCCTCCTCCAAAGAGCTCTGCGCCTGATTGAGCCGTGCGACGGCAGCGTTCTCCAGCGCCTGTGCGGCCCGAAGCTGCTGGCTTCGCTGGTCGAACAATTCGCGGGTGGCGAAGCCCCCCTTGAGCAAGGCCTCCGTCCGATCCATCTGCTGCTGGGCGAGTGCGACCGTGGTCCGGATCTGCACGAGGTTGGCCTCGGCTTCGCGAATCGCCTTCTCCTGGAGACGCACCGACGCCTCCGCCTTTCCGAGCGACTGGGCAAGATCGCGCGTATCCATAACGGCCAGCGCCTGGCCCGCGCGCACCTGGTCACCTTCGTCGACGCGCAGCTCTTCGATGCGTCCGGCGAATTTGGTCGCGATGTCGATGGGATCGGCTTCGATGCGGCCGTTGCCGAAGACTATTCCCGCCGGCAAGGGTGGCACGCGATGCAGCCACCAGTATGCTCCTCCCGATCCAGCAGCCGCGAGCGCGACGGCAAGCCCAATTGCGGTCCACAGGCGCTTTCTTCGCCGGCGCGACGGCGCGGGAACCACTGCAGGCAGGCCAGTCCTGGGCGCATCGCCTGCTGTCACAGGATGCAGGGCGGCATCCGGCCGAGGGGGCTCGACGGCCGTCTCGACGTTGCCTGCACGCTCCATATTCCAACACTCCGTACAAATTTCATCGGAGCGTCTTTTCTACGCGGCCCGATCGCCTCGCGGGTTGAGGCAAGTCAAGAGTCCCAGTTTCAGCAGACCCAGAGCGCCAACGGGCCACCCGAGAGGTGCCCGTGCGATCGTCGGAGGGATAGGGACTTGCATATCTATCGCCGGCTGGAGCCCGATGGCTGTTCAACATAGCTCAGCAATCGTGAATGGCGTTCGATCTGCCTCACTGAGGGCCTGCGCCTAGACCACTTGCCGCAGCCGAATCGTCTGTTCGGCACCATGTACAACGCTCATCGTCTTGGCGACGCTGTCGGGATTGACGCTAATCGAGTCGATCCCGAGGCGGGCCACGAAACTTGCTATCTCCGGATAACTCGCGGGCGCCTCTCCGCAAATCCCGACGTGGCGTCCGTTGCGATGAGCGCCCACAATCGCCAGACGCAGCATTTCGAGCATCCCAGGATCGCGCTCGTCGAAATCGAAGGCTACAATCTGCGAATCGCGATCGACGCCCAGCGTGAGCTGCGTGAGGTCGTTCGAGCCGATCGAAAAGCCGTCGAACAGCTCCGCGAATGCGTCGACTTGGATGACATTGTTCGGAATCTCGCACATCAGATACACTTCGAGACCGTTATGGCCCCGCCGAAGTCCGTTCGCTGCCATGGCGCCGAGGACCCCTCGCGCCTCTTGGACACGCCGGCAGAACGGCACCATGATCTTGAGATTGGTGAGACCCATTTCCTCGCGCACACGCCGCAATGCCGAGCACTCGAGCGCAAAGCCCGCGGCATAGGCGGGGTGGGTGTATCGGGCGGCGCCGCGGAAACCCAGCATCGGGTTCTCGTCCTTGGGCTCGAAGTTGGCCCCGCCCAGAAGCCTCGCATACTCGTTGGTCTTGAAGTCGGACAGGCGAACGATCACGGGCTTGGGGTAGAAGGCCGCGGCAATCGTGCCCACGCCTTCGGCCAGTCGCTCAACGAAGAAATCCGATGGCCGGGCATGACGACGGGTCAGTCGCGCGATGGCCTCGCGATCGGAGGCTGACGTTACCTTGTCCGGCTGGACCAGGGCCATGGGATGAATGCCGATGTGCTCGGCAACGATGAATTCCATGCGGGCCAGGCCGACACCTTCGTTCGGCCGAAGCGCCGTCCGGAAGGCAAGATCAGGATTGCCGAGGTTGACCATTATGTGGGTCTTCGGTGACTCGAGGGAGCCGTAGTCGAATGATTTCACTTCGAACGGCAGGATGCCCGCATAGACCCGACCGGCTTCGCCCTCCACGCAGGATACAGTCACACTCTGCGCGTCGCTCAAGATCGCAGTCGCGTTCTCCGCCCCGACAAGGGCGGGAATTCCAAGTTCACGGGCCACGATGGCGGCATGGCAGGTCCGGCCGCCGCGATCGGTGATGATGGCGCCGGCTTGCTTCATCACAGGCTCCCAATCCGGACTCGTGGTCTCGGCCACGAGGATCTCGCCGGGCCGGAAATTGGCAAGGTCCGCAGCATCCTTGATCTTTCGAACGACGCCGCTGGCCACCTTCTCGCCGACGGCCTTGCCCGTCAGCAACACCGACCCGGTGCCCTTGAGCGTGAATGTCTCGAAGCTGCCCGCGCGTCGTTGCGATGCAACGGTCTCGGGCCGGGCCTGCACGATGTAAAGGCCGCCATCCACTCCGTCCTTTGCCCATTCGATATCCATCGGCACGTCGTGGCCCGCGGCGGCAGTGAAATGGGCCTCGATGCGCAAGGCATATTCGGCAAGTGTAAGCACGTCGGTGTCGCTGATGCAGAATCGCTCGCGATCGGCCGGCTGGGTCCCGACATTTACGGTGGTCACTGCCGCATTGCCGTCGGCGTAGATCAGGCTCTGCTGCTTCAGCCCCAGGGTTCGACGCAGGATGGAGCGGTAGCCCGCCTTGAAGGTCGGCTTGTGGACGTAGAATTCGTCGGGATCGACCCGGCCCTGGACGATATTCTCTCCGAGCCCATACGAGCCGGTGATGAAGACGACGTCACGAAAGCCCGATTCGGTATCGAGCGTGAAGATCACGCCGCTCGATGCGCGATCGGCGCGAACCATCTTCATCACACCCACCGACAGACCGATCTTCAGATGGTCGAACCCGTTGTCGTTGCGATAGATGATTGCCCGATCGGTGAAGATCGAGGCGAAGCACTGGCGACAGGCTTCGAACACCTGCGCCAGGCCATGCACGTTGAGGAAGCTCTCATGCTGTCCTGCGAAGCTCGCCGTCGGCAGGTCTTCCGCCGTGGCTGAACTCCGTACGGCGACGGCTACATCCTTCCCGTATTGCTCCTCAAGCCTGCGGTAGCTCTCTTCTACGGCGGCATGCACTCTGTCGGTGCCCGTCGCGGCATAGACGATAGCCCGTGCCTGGGATGCGGCACGCGAGAGGCCGGCGATATCGCCGGGACGGATCGACTTCAGGAGCTGCTCAAGCTGCGGCCAGGCATTCGCTTCGGTGAGCACGGCGCGATAGAGATCGGCCGTCAGCGCGAAGCCATTCGGGACCCTTATGCCCTGAGGCGCCAGGACAGAATAGAGTTCGCCCAGCGCCGCATTCTTGCCACCGACCCTGGCGATGTCCGATGACCGCAGATCGCCGAACCAACATACTTCCTGTTGCGTCTGCATCCGCGCCTCCTGGAGCAAAGGTCAGTGGGCGTATCGGTCACACGCCCATGTTCACGGACGAGGGCACGGGCCGCATGTGATTCTTCACCTTCTTGACGCCCGGAACGTTCTCGGCCGCGACGCGATAGGCGCTCAGCACGGCATTGCTGGACACGAAGCCCCAGAGGTGGACCACGCCCGAATTCACCATCACGTTGGTGGGCCAGGCCGAGGTCCAGGGCTGCTTGTCGACCGCCGCCTCGACCTTGCGGCGCAGCTCCTCGTCGGACGGCGCCGCAGAGTCATTCGCAGTTTCACGCGACATCAGCGCCTGCAGCAGGTTCGATCGACTCACAATGCCGACTACGAGACCATCGCGCAGCACCGGCACACGCTTGACCTTGTGTTTGGCCATCGTCTCGGCGATCTCACCCAGGGTCGCGTCCCGCTGAACCGAGATGACCTTCTTCGTCATCACATCCGCTACCCGGCGCGAGTGGAAACTCACGTACTCGGCCGCGGACTTGCCGCCGTCGGCCAGCATGCGCGACAACCAGGAATGGCGCGGTGTCGTGCCGATCTCGGGTCGGCGCATCAGGTCGGCTTCGCTGACGATGCCGACCATTTGGCCCGATCCATCAACCACCGGCAGAGCGCTGAAATGCATGCTGACCAGAATCTCGGCCGCATCGAAGACCGTCGAGTCGGACGAGATCGTAACTACGCAAGGCGTCATCACATCTTCTGCGCGCATTTTTCTCTCCTTCAATAGATCGAACGGGAACGTCAGACGGCGAGAAGTTCGAGTGCCGCCTTGTCCTTCAGGAAAATGGTCCGGCTAGCCGACGTAACCGCAATGAGCCCGTCGCGAACCATCTGCGAGAGAACCCGGGAAACAGTCTCGATCGTGAGGCCAAGATAGTCGGCAATGTCCGCGCGCTGCATCGGCAGGTCCACGCTGTTGCCCCTGGATAGCCGATTGGCCAGGTCGAGCAGGAAGGTCGCCACCTTCTCAAGTGCTGTCTTCCGGCCAAGCAGGACCATGTGATCATGGGCGCGGTCGAGGCTCGCGATCGTTGCGGACATCAATTGGTCACCCAACGCCGGATCGGTATGCAGCAAGGTCTTGAACTCGGTGCGCCTGAACGCCAGGACCACGACGGGCTCGATCGCCTCGGCAGTAAAGTACCGGTCCTTCGAATTCTCGAGGCCGAAAATGTCTCCCGCGAGATGGAACGCGTCGATTTGCCGGCGGCCATCGCTCAACAGCTTGCTCGTGCGCACCGTTCCTGAAACCACCTCGTAGAAGTAGTCCGAGGGATCGCCTTCCGCGAAAAGGGCGTCGCCCTTGGCAAATGTGCGGCGCAGTCCCGAGGACAGGGTTTCCCGGGGCGCGCGCGGCATCGTGTCAGCCGCCGAGATGACGGGTGGCATGCGAGAAACGGTGGCGAAGACAGTTTGCATGGCAGGTCCCCTGTGGCCGGATTCGATGCACTCGGGTACGCTCCAGTCAGGCCGGCAACCATTCAGGTTTTCGCCTAAGGGGTTTTACGTAGGTGCCTCAGGCTCCCTCGCATCCACAAGATCAAAGGCGTTTAACAGCATGCCAACGCGATTGGCCGAGGAGAGCCATTCGGCGAGCCGGGGGAAATTGTCGACCAGCCAGTTGAACGCACCCTGCACGGCGACGAACGCTGCTGCCGCCTGCGTCACCTCGCCCAAGGTCACCGCTCCCAATACATAGTTGGGAGCGCACAGGATCAAGCCGACGATCGGTGCCAGCAGCGTGTTGCCATGCGAGACCAGTGTCGTCCGCATGTGCTGACCGCAAAGTGTGCGCCATTGCTGGATAACGTTGCTTAGCGCAGCGCCAAGTGTCGACGCATCCTCGGGATGCAAATCGAGAGTCGTACGCGTATTGACCCGCGCCACAACATATTTGAAGTCCGCCTCCGCTTGATTCTTTCGTTCGATCACATCGACCATGTTGCGGCCGACCAGCGCCATGGCCAACGTTACTACGGCTGCGTAAAGAACTGACGCGAGAACCAGATAGCCGGGGATCGTGATCGCACCCTGCCACGCCCGAATCTCGAGCGAGCCCCCTACTTCCCAGAGCACTGTCACAAACGTTCCCGCGGTCAACAAAGACGAGAGCAAGCCGACGACGAGATCAATCGGCGCATCGGTGGCGAGACGGGCATCCTCGGTGATGCGGTATTCGGCATTCTGACGTTGGCCGTTGGCGAACCCAATGCGTTGATAGCGCTGCTTCGCCAGCCAGTTTTCGATGAGAGTGCCGCTCAGCCACTCGCGCCACAGGCGCTGGAACGTCATGCGGCCCCAAACGGCGGCGATCGCCAGCGCGACGCTCGCGGCGGCAAGTAGCACCAGGATGCGTGCCTGCAGCCAAATTTGATTTCCGTTGCGCGCCTCGAGAGCATTGAAGAAATCGCGGTTCCAGAAGTTCAGACGATACTGGACGACGATTTGCAGCATGGTTCCAATCACCAGCGAGACAATCAGCGCCCAGGCGAGTGGACTGTTCCAGAATCCGCGCGCCGTACGCCAGAATCGTCGAAGTGCCATGCCCGGACGAACGGGAGCCGACACGAGAGCCTCAGCTGGGGACAAGATTGAGCAGCCCGAAAAAGGCTGGATTGGGATGGAGTATCAGGTTGGTCCTTATGCGCTTTACGTAAGCGTGCATCCGGCCCTTGGCTTCGAAGTGCGATCGAAAATCCGAGCGCGCGAGATGATCTGCAAAGCGCGGCGCGATACCGCCCCCGATGAAGACGCCGCCCCATGCACCGAATGTCAGGGCAACGTCGCCCGCGAATGCGCCCAGGAACTCGCAAAACGAGTCGATCGCCGCTCGACAAGCGGGCGAAGAACCGTCGAAAGCACTTGCCGTTACCTCTCTCGGCGGCAGGCGCAACGGGGATTCGTTCTCGAACGCGGCAAAGGCCTGGTGAAGGTCTGACAAGCCGCTGCCTGACAACACTCGCTCGGCCGAAACATGGTCGTACTTTCGCCGGAGAAAGGCGGCGATTCGATCTTGATCGATGGTGGTGCAGGCGAGCGAAACGTGCCCGCCCTCGCTTGCGAGCACCGACCGGCCGGCCGGTCCCCGGAGCAAGCACCCTACACCGAGACCGGTACCGGGCGCGACGATCGCCATGGGTGCCCCGGGCACCGCCGTACCGCCACCGATTTCCCTCAGATGCTTGGGGGCAAGGTCCGGCAATCCTGCAGCAATAGCTTCGAGATCGTTGACGATCCTCGCCCAGCCCAGATGAAAGGCGGCGGCGATCGATTCCTCATCGATCGTCCAGACTGCATTCGTAAGCTTGCAGCGTCCGCCCTCTACCGGACCGGCAGCGGCAATGAGCGCTCCCTCGACACCTTCCAGCGACCCGCCAGCTCGGGCGAAAGCAGCGATGGCATCTGCGATATCGTGATGCGCACTCACTTCGGTCGCCCAGATTTGGCCCACGTCACGGCCGCTCGTGACGGCGAACCGCGCATAAGTGCCACCGATATCGGCAAGGAGGATCCGTTTCACGGCAAATTCCTCACGGCATTGCAGCGTAGCGCTACCCCTTGCAGCACTAGTGGGACATCAGGACAGGAACCGTCATCGCGGCGAGCATTGCACGGCTTGCGCCACCCATCGCCCACTCGCGGAGACGGGAATGGCCGTAGACGCCCATGACGATCAAATCGACATCGTGATCCGCGGCGCGCGACAGGATCACGCTGCCGACATCGGCATCCGGCGCGATCTCGCGCTGGACAGTCACCTTGACGCCCTGCTTGGCGAGCCACGTCGCCACGTCCGCGCCCGGCTCCGCGCCATGGCCGGCGTCGGTCGTCCTGGGTTCCACGACCAGGACGATCACCTTCTGCGCGGCCTTCAGGAACGGCATCGCATCGGACGCAGCCCGCGCACTCTCGCGGCTCGCGTTCCAACAAAGCATGACATTCTTGCCGATCGGCTTCCCGGCACCGGTGTGCGGCACCACCAACGTCGGGCGTCCGCCCGCCATTGCGACGGCTTCGGGGAGATTGTCGGGCGTCGTGAAAGGATCGTCGGGGCTGTTCTGGCCGACAACGACCAGATCGGCGTAACGCGCATTCACTACCAGCACATCGTCGGCGCGCCCATCGCTCTCGCGCCACTCCGAGGTCAGCGCCTTGCCTTTCATAGCCGTGTCGAAGTAGCCGCGCGAAACAGCCTGATCGGCCTTCACGCGCTCTTCGTGCGCTTCCACGAGGGGGCCCATGCTGAAGCTTTCTTCGTAAAAAGTCGGCATTTCGAACGGCGCGCGTGCATGCAGAGCAACGAGCCGAGCGTCGAACTTCTGAGCAACTTCAGCCGCGACAGCCAGACACTTCGGCGTGGTCTTGCCAGCATCGCAATGAACGAGGACGGTTTTGAAGGTCATCGGGCGCTCCTGTTTGCCGCAAACGAGAGCTAGATCGCACAGGAATAGCCGCCGCGGCTTGACCTGAATCAACTCCCTGCAAATAGTTGAAAGACGATCGGGCAACACATCTTTGATCCGCATCAAGGCGAGCCGCCTCGATTGTGGACCTATATGGTGTCGCATCGGCCCATGAAGTCTCCCGCGATCCTGACTCTCACGATCAATCCGGCACTCGATATGGCGGCGGAAGCGGCGGCCGTGCGTCCCGTACACAAGATCCGCACGTTCGGCGAACACTGCGATCCCGGCGGCGGCGGTATAAACGTGGCCCGTGTCGTGCACGAGCTGGGTGGTGACGCGCTCGCGCTATTCGCCTCGGGCGGCGCCAGCGGACAACTGATCGAAAACATGCTGTCCGATACAGGCATTCCCTACAGGTCTGTTCCCATTGCAGGCGTCACCCGCGTCTCGTTTACCGTGCGCGACCGGAGCAGCGGACTCGAGTATCGATTTGTGCCCCAAGGGCCGGAACTTTCTGCAGCTGACGGCGAGAAGATACTGGCGGCGCTTTCGGAGTTCGACGCGAACTGGATCGTGGCCAGCGGAAGCCTGCCGCCGGGCGTTGCGCCGGATTTCTACGCGAGAGCAGCGAGCATCGCCAAAATGCGCGGCGCTCGGTTCGTGCTCGATACCTCTGGCCCTGCCCTCAAGGCGGCGCTCCGCCACGGCGTCGATCTGCTGAAACCCAGCCTCGGCGAATTCGAATCGATCGTCGGTCGCGAAGTCCGCGATCCGCAATCGCAAGCCCGGGAGGCCAGAGAGCTCATCCGGTCGGGCGCCGCCCGAATGATTGCCCTGACCCTTGGCCGAGATGGCGCCATGCTCGTCACAAACGACAACGTCATTCGCATTCCTGCCATCGAGGTAGTCGAAAAGAGCGCCGTCGGCGCCGGCGACAGCTTCCTGGCAGGGCTAGTCTTGGGCCTCGCGCGAGGGCAGTCCGACAAGGAGGCCCTTCAACTGGCGATAGCTGCCGCCGCCGCTGCCGTGTCCAGCCCGGGCACAGCCCACGTCCGCCGAACACTCGTCGAGACCCTTCTGGCAAGAGGCCCGGCTTGAGCCAAATCAAGGCGCGTCGTCCGCGCTTATGTGAACGTGCTCGCCTTCTCCGGATTCAAGAGGTCGCGATGCAGTCCAAAGACCCTACCGTGGCGCTATCCTCACATGCCGAATTTCTGGTTGCGTGCGAGCGGGTAGCTCACATCTGGAAGGAGCGAGCCCAATGTGAAGCGGCCCTATGGGCGGCGTTCAAGGCAAAGCTGACGGATACGCGCGACTTCGAGGAAGCCTTGCAAGCCTATGCCGATTTCTCGGCTCACCGCATGCAGATGGCGGCCGACGACATGCGTCGGCTGTTCGAAGAGTATCAGGACATCACCGGCCGATTCCCGGCCGGCAAGAGCAAGTTGTTTCCAAATAGTCTCTTCGTTTGAAGCCCGGCGCCGCCGGTCAATGCATCATGAATACGGGGCGTCCGGCCTGCTCGAGAAAATGCCGCGTACAACCGCCAAATACGATCTCGCGCAGACGGCCGTGGCCGTAGCCGCCCATCACCAGGAGGTCGGCATCGAGATCGAACGCCAGCGACTCCAATCTCACTTCGACGGGCTGTTCAGAGGCCCTTAGCCACTTCGTTTCGGCCTTGATGCCGTTCCACTCTAAGCGCTGCGCCAGATGGCAGATCGCTTCGGGCGTCCTTTCGCTCTCTTCCTCGACAGTCACCAGCACCACACGCCGGGCGATTGCCAGCAAAGGCATTGCGGCGGTGAGTGCGCGCGCCGCTTCGGCGGTTTCCTTCCAGCAAACCAAAACGGTTCTCGTCACGGACCCCGGAGCCTGGACCGGGGCAATCAACAGCGGCCGGCCGCTACCGATCAGCACGCGCTCGACGAGATCGGGAGGCAGGCCATTGCTCCGGTTGCGACGACCGACGACCGTCAGGTCATTGTGGCGGGCGAAGTGCATGATCTTGACCACTGCGTCGTGATGCTCTTCGGACCACGAGGCGCAACGCCGACCGATATCGATCTCATCCGGCTTGATCGCGATATCGATCGCTTCTTTTTCGCACAGAGCTTCGAAATGATGCAGTGCCGCGGCTGCCCGCGCCTTGCCCTGGTTTCGCAGCGTCCCGAGCGCGCTGGCCACGCCGGTGCCACGGGCAAAATCGGCATGCGGAGTATAAAGAGCGGCCTCTACCGGATCGGGACGTACGTGCAGGAATTCGAGATGCGCGTGCAACGGCTTGGCTGCCGCCAACGCCGTCTCGAAGACAACCCCATCGGTCGCGCGGCCACCGGCCAAGACAAGGATTGAGCGCATGATCGCCTCCGGGCTGTACAAGGGGCGATAGTGTGCCGACCCATCGCGGGCAGCGTTGACGTGGGTCAATCCAAGGGCGACCAGCGCCAGTTGCGAATCTGCGGCATGTCCTCGCCGTGTTCGCAGATGTAGGCTTTGTGCTCCGACAGCCTGTCGCGGATTTCCTGTTTGGCGTAGGAGCCGTGCCACACATCGGGCAACCGGTCGATCGCGCTTGCAGCGAGATGGAAGCGATCGAGGTCGTTGACCACGGTCATGTCGAAGGGCGTCGTGGTCGTTCCCTCTTCCTTGTAGCCGCGCACATGAAGGTTGCGGTGATTGGTGCGCCGATACGTCAGTCGATGGATCAGCGACGGATATCCGTGGAACGCGAAGATGATGGGCTTGTCCTTCGTGAACAGGGCGTCGAAATCGCGATCGGACAGACCGTGTGGATGCTCCTCGGACGATTGCAGCGTCATGAGATCGACCACGTTCACGACCCTGATCTTCAGTGCGGGGAAATGGCGATGCAGAAAATCGACGGCGGCGAGCGTCTCGAGAGTCGGCACATCGCCGGCACACGCCATGACAAGGTCAGGCTCGCTACCGCGGTCGGTGCTCGCCCACTCCCAGATCCCGATCCCGGTCGCGCAATGCTTGACCGCATCTTCCATAGTGAGCCATTGCGGCGACGGTTGCTTGCCCGCGACGATCACGTTGATGCGATGCCAACTGCGCAGACAATGGTCGGCGACGCAAAGCAACGTGTTGGCGTCGGGCGGCAGGTAGACGCGGACGGTATCGGCCTTCTTGTTGCAGACGTGATCGATGAAGCCCGGATCCTGATGGCTGAAACCATTGTGATCCTGCCGCCACACGTGAGACGTCAGCAGATAGTTCAGCGAGGCGATCGGACGTCGCCACGACACTTCGCGACTCGTCTTCAACCACTTGGCGTGCTGGTTGAACATCGAATCGACGATATGGATGAAGGCCTCGTAGCAGGTGAACAGGCCATGTCGTCCCGTCAGCAGATATCCTTCCAGCCAGCCCTGGCAGGTGTGCTCCGACAGTATTTCCATGACCCGTCCGCCGGGCGACAGGTGGTCGTCATAGGGGAAGGTTTCGGCATTCCAGGCACGGTCGGTGGCCTCGAGTACATGCGAGAGGCGATTGGAAGTGAGCTCATCCGGAGCGAATACCCGGAAATTCCTTGTCTCCGCCGTGTCCCGGACGATGTCGCGCAGATACCCGGCCAGCACCGCGGTCGCCTCGGCATCACACTTTCCTGGCGCCGCGACCGTCACCGCGTAGTTGGCGATGCCCGGCGGATCGAGATCACGCCGCGGGCGTGTACCGTTCGCTCGTGGATTGGCGCTCATCCGCCTGTCGCCGATCGGGGCGAGCGCCGCGATATCGGCCCTGAGCGAGCCATCGTCTTCGAACAATTCATCCGGGCGATAGCTCTTCATCCAGTCCTGGAGAACCTTGAGGTGTCCCGGCTTGGTCGCCATGTCTGTGACCGGCACCTGGTGAGACCGCCAATATCCCTCGGTCTTGAGGCCGTCGACTTCCTTCGGACACGTCCATCCCTTGGGCGTCTTCAGGATGATCATCGGCCAGCGCGGCCGCCCCGAGAGGTGGCCTTGGCGCGCCCGGCTCTGGATCTGGCTGATCTCATTCAGCGCCTCATCTACGGCGGACGCCATGAGCTGGTGCATCACCGCCGGCTGATCGCCCGCGACGATGATCGGACGATATCCGTAGCCAACGAACAGACTGCTCAATTCGTCGATACCAATGCGGGCCAGAATGGTCGGATTGGCAATCTTGTAGCCGTTGAGATGGAGGATCGGCAGGACAGCGCCGTCATGCACTGGATCGAGGAACTTGTTGGAGTGCCAAGACGCCGCCATCGGTCCGGTTTCCGCCTCGCCGTCGCCAACGACACAGCTGACGACGAGGTCCGGATTATCGAACGCGGCGCCGTAGGCGTGCGACAGGGCATACCCAAGCTCGCCGCCTTCATGGATCGAACCGGGCGTCTGGGGTGCGACATGACTGGGGACGCCGCCGGGAAAGCTGAACTGCCTGAACAAACGCTGCATCCCGGCGCCATTCCTGGGAATGTGCGGATAGAGTTCGCTGTAGCTGCCCTCGAGCCAGGCGTTGGCGACCAGCCCCGGTCCGCCGTGACCGGGTCCCGTGACGTAGATCATCTCGATGTCACGCGCCTTCACGGCGCGGCTGAGATGGACGTAGATGAAATTCAGCCCGGGCGTCGTTCCCCAGTGGCCGAGCAGGCGCGGCTTGATGTGCTTGAGTTCAAGCGGCTCTCGCAGCAGTGGATTGTCCAACAGGTAGATCTGGCCGATGGACAAGTAGTTTGCAGCTCGCCACCACGCGTCGGCCAGCCCCAGCTCGGCTGGAGACAGCGGCGCTAGAGTCGGCGATTTAATGTTCGGCATCAGTTAATTACCTCTGTTGGCGTGGCCGATAGACGGCGCCCTTCGAGCAGGCGCTGCGTGTGCCGCGCGATCATCAAGTTTTCGTTGGTCGGGATCACCCAGGCGGATGTCTTGGAGGTGGCCGTCGAGAGTCGCGGACCTCCGGCGGTGTTGGCATTCGGATCGAGATCAATTCCCGCCCATTGCGCGTCCCTGCAGACACGCTCGCGGATAGCCGCCGCCTTCTCCCCAATGCCACCGGTGAAGACCAGTCCATCGAGGCCGCCGAGTGCAGCGACCAGAGAGCCGAGTTCGCGGCCCACGCGATAGACGAAAAGATCGACGGCCGCCTTCGCCGCGGGCGCTTTACTCGCAAGAAGGGTTCGCATGTCGCCGGAGAGTCCAGAGACGCCCAGCAAGCCCGACTGCTCGTAGACCAGGCGCTCGATTGACCTGGCGTCCATGCCCTCGTGCTGGAGCAGGTACAGGATCACGCCGGGATCCAAGGTACCCGTTCGCGTAGCCATGGGCAGTCCATCGACGGGGGTAAGCCCCATCGTGCTCGCAATGCTGCGGCCGTCCCGGATAGCGCACATGCTGGCGCCACTGCCGAGATGCGCCACAACGATTCGCGATCCCATCTCCTGCCCCGCAACGAGCGGCAAGACCGAGACGATGTATTCGTACGACAATCCATGAAAGCCATAGCGCCGAACACCTTTCGCGGTGATCGATTCCGGCAAGGCAAACCGCGTCGCCACTTCCGGCTGGCCATGGTGAAATGCCGTATCGAAACAGGCGATCTGCGGCACGAGCGGTGCAACGGCCTGCACCGCCCGGATGGCAGTGAGATTGTGCGGCTGATGGAGCGGCGCCAGGGGAACCAGAGCGTCCAGATCGAGGAGGAGCTGGTCGTTCACGAACACCGGTTCGTAGTAGGCCGCACCACCATGGACAACGCGATGGCCCACGGCGGCGAACGCAGCTTCTCCGCCCAGGTGACCCGAAAACCAGCGATGGATCGCTTCGATCGCGTCGTCATGACGATTGCCAGCGATCGACTGCTTCTCCAGCAACACGCCCTTGGCGTCGAATGCCTCGAGCGTCGCCGCCGCGCCGATGTCAGAAACCTGGCCATGCACGCCCGGCGTCAGGTCACCATCGAGGGCATCGAAGGTCGAGAACTTGAGGCTCGACGACCCCGCGTTGAGGACCAGGATCGGTGCGCGCATGCCCGTCATCCGAAGGCGGTGACGAATCGGCAGTCGTGGGCAGCGAAGCCCGCCAGGACGCAACTAGACCGCGCGACGGCGATTCCTGTGACATTCCCACCCGCCAGGAGACTCGGCTCGTTGGTCAGCATGTGATGCCCGGATGATGATTCCATGTGATGCAACGATAGGCGCAGCGGATTGTTTCCTCCTTGACCTGCGTCAACCTACCCAGCGGGCGTGAACTTATTGGGTATCGAGCATCCCTCGATGCCACCGATCTGGTTAAGGTTCTTGTATACCCGTGAGCGCAACGTACTGGTCGCCACGCCGCCGGATGGACGGCTTGTCCTAGCGGCGCTACGTCACCTGCTGTGTCACTCTGCCCCCGCAGCCAAGGGACCTCCGTGAATACAGCCATCAATTCAGACGCCAGTGTCCCGTTTTGGACTCACTCGAAGGAAGAGCTGTACGCGCAGCTGCGCTGCAGTTCCGGCGGGCTCGGCAGCGCCGACGCCATCGCCCGACTCGAGCAATTTGGTCCCAATTCCGACCTTGCCGCCAAGCGTGTCAGTGTGGGCGCGGCTGTATTGCGCCGGTTGCTTGAGCCTCTTTCACTCATTCTTCTCGCCGCCGGCATCGTCTCCGCGGTGACCGGCGACGATATCGGCGGCGCGATCATCGTGGCGATCCTCGGTCTTTCGATCGGCCTCGACACTTTCCAGGAGGGCCGCGCGGCCCGTGCGGCCGAGGAGTTGCGGCGATCGGTGGCGCTCAAGGCGGAGGCCAAGCGCGACGGCGCCTTCGTCGGCATCGTCGTTGAGGCCGTTGTCCCAGGCGACGTCTTGCGGGTGCGTGCCGGCGACATCATCCCCGCCGATGCGCTGGTTCTGGAAGCCACGGCCTTTACCGCCAATGAAGCGGCCCTGACCGGCGAGCCCTATCCGGTCGAAAAACGACCTGGAATGGTCGCGGCGCGCAACGCCGGCGAGGCCTCCAACGCCCTGTTCCGCGGCGCCGTCGCGCAAACCGGCGAGGCTCTCGCACTGGTCGTCGGCACCGGCCGCGCAACGCTGTTCGGGGCCGCCGCATCAGCCCTGGCGGAGGGCCAGGCGCCCTCTCCGTTCCAACGCGATTTGCACGCCTTCGGCCTGCTGACGGCGCGGCTGACCCTCGCGCTGGTCGTTGTGGTGCTGACCACGCACGTCCTGTTCGGACGGCCGGTGCTCGAGTCGTTGATGTTCTCGGTGGCGCTGGCGGTCGGACTGACGCCGGAACTCCTGCCCATGATCACGACCGTGACGCTGTCGCGCGGCGCGCTGCGCATGGCGACGCGCAAGGTGATCGTCAAACGGCTGGCCGCGATCCACGATCTCGGCGCCATGACGGTGCTGTGCACCGACAAGACCGGCACGCTCACCTCCGCCGAGATCACGCTGGCGCAAAGCCTCGACGCCACCGGCGCAAAGAACGATCGCGCCGCCCGCCTGGGCGCGGTGTCCGCCGAGCTCGGTGGCGATCGCGGCGCACTCGACGTGGCGCTGGTCGCCGGTGTGCCCAAGGCGGCAGAGGGCTGGACGATGCTGGCCCGCCACAGCTTCGACTTCAGCCGCCGGCTGGGCTCCGTGCTGACAGAAGGTCCTGAGGGAAAGTTGTTGATCGCCAAGGGGGCTCCCGAGGCGCTGCTGCCGCTCTGCACGTCGATGCGGTCGGCGGCGGGGATTTCGCCGATGGGGCCGGCCGAACGCACGCAGGCCGAGGCGCGCGTGCGGGCGCTGGCAGAACAAGGACTGCGTGCCGTGGTCGTGGCTTCCCGGCCATGGTCCGGTACAACGCACGAACTCGAGAGCGCCGACGAAACCGGACTGACGTGCGAGGGCGTTTGTGCCTTCGCCGATCCGCCGAAGGCTACTTGCCGCGCGGCGCTCGCCCGGCTGGCCGCGGCCGGGATCCGGGTCAAGATTCTGTCCGGCGACGATCCTGTCGTCGTCAAGCGATTGGCGGGACTGGTCGGCTTGCCTTCCGAGACGGTGCTTTCGGGATCGGACATCGCGGCCCTCAGCGACGACGCGCTGGCGATTCAGGTCCAGACTGTCGATGCCTATGGACGTCTGGCGCCCGATCAGAAGTCGCGGCTCATCAAGGCGCTGCAGTCGAAGGGCGACGTAGTGGGCTTCCTGGGGGACGGCATCAACGATGCGCCGGCGCTGAAGATCGCCGATATCGGCCTGTCCGTCGACGGCGCAACCGGCGTAGCGCAGGCCGCGGCCGACATGATCCTGCTCGCCCCGGATCTCGAAGTGGTGGCTGACGGTGTCGAGGAAGGAAGGCGAACATTTGCCAACATCCTCAAATACGTGCGCATGGGCGCGAGCTCGAATTTCGGCAACATGCTGTCGATGGCGGTGGCGTCGCTCTTCCTGCCCTTCTTGCCAATGCTGCCGACGCAGATCCTTCTCAACAACCTGCTCTATGACTTTTCCGAAGTCGGTATTCCCTTCGACACCGTACGACCCGAGGCGACGGCGCGTCCGCAAGTCTGGGACATGCGGGCCCTCATTCGCTTCGCCGGTGTGATGGGGCCGTTGTCGTCGGCCTTCGACCTGCTGACCTTCGCCGGGCTGCTGCTGTTCTTCCATGCCGCACCGGAAGAGTTCCGCACGGTCTGGTTCGTAGAGTCGATGGCGACGCAGATCCTCGTGATCTTCATCATCCGCACCAATGGCCG
>CAIMEE010000235.1 GCA_903839865.1 Enhydrobacter aerosaccus
ATCACGCTGCGGTCCTTGCTGAACGGCCCCTTCCCCGCCGCGCGCGCCGCGTGCACCGCCGCGGCGAGCTGATCGGCGGTGATCGTCACGTCCCGGGGAATGCCGCCGAAGCGCGTGCCCAGGGTCCCGAGATTGACGGCGCCGTCATTTCCGTAGCGCGTCGCGGCGCCCGCGAGGGCAGCGAGATCGCCCTCGCCGCTGGCATCGACGAAGGCCTTGGCCGCGATTTCGTGGCGGCCACCATGGTCGTGGAACGCAATCTCCGTCACGCGATCGTCGCGACGGGTCGCGCCGGTGACGAAGGCGTGCAGCAGCACTTCGACACCCGCCTCCTGGCAGAGCCGGTCGAGCACGCGCTTCACGCCCTCGGGATCGAAGACGACGAAGACGCCACGATGGCGCTGCGGACCGGTGACGGCGCCCAGCGCGCGCAGCCCTTCCAGCACCTCCTCCGCAATGCCCCGGACGGCCTGGCGCGGCGTCTCGCCCAACGTGTAGAGGCCACAATAGGTAATCACGCCGCGTAGCGTCGAGGCGCCGCCGAGACAGCCCGCGCGTTCGATCAGGACCGTGCGGGCGCCGCGGCGCGCGGCCGCGATCGCAGCGGCAACACCGGCGCTGCCGCCCCCCACCACCGCGACGTCGTAAGTCTCGGCGGGCGCGGCCACGTCAGTTCACGCGGATGTTCTGCTTCTCGACGATCGCGGCCAGCATCGCGGTCTCGGTCTCGAGACGCTTGGCGAACGCATCGCCTGGCAACGCCGCGACATCCCAGCCTTGCGTAACGATCTGCTTGCCAACCTCGGGCGTGCGGACGATGTCGAGCACATGCTTTTCGAGGGTCTTGCGGTTGGCCTCCGGCATCGACGCCGGCACGGCGACGCCGGTCCAGATCTCGATGTCGAGATCCTTGATCCCGAGGTCGGCGAGCGACGGCACGCCGGGCACGAGCTCGCTGCGATGGCTCGAGGCCACGGCCAGCGCCACGATGCGTCCGGACGAGATCTGCGACATGGCGAGGCCCGCCGGCACGAGGCCGACGTCGATCTCGTCGGCGGCGAGCGCCTGGATGACCTGCGGATTGCCGGGATACGGCACGTGCGTCGGCGTGGTGCCGAGCCGCGCGCTCAGGATTTCCATGCCGAGATGGCCCATCGAGCCCACGCCGACCGAGCCGTAGTTCAGCTTGCCACCCGCCGCCTTCAGCGCGTCGATGGAGGCCTTGTCCTTCCACTTGGGTCCCAGCGCGATCACCAGCGGACCGGTGCCCACGAGGCAGACCGGCGTCAGATCCTTGCGCGGATCGAAGGCCAGTGCGGGGTTGAGCAGCTTGGCGATGGTGAGGTTGACGTTGATCATCACGCCCATCGTGTGATCGTCCCTGGCCTTGGCCACGATGTCGGCGGCGATATTGCCGCTGGCGCCGGGCTTGTTCTCGACCACGACGGGCTGCCCCAGCAGCTTGGTCAGCGGCTCTGCGAGAGTTCGGGCGATCAGGTCGGGCGTGGAGCCCGCCGAAAAGCCCACGACGATGCGCAGCGGCTTGTTGGGCCAGGGAGCCTGGGCCAGGGAAGGACGGGCCGCGACCAGAGCCGCAGCGGAGCTGGCGAGGAAAAGGCGTCTGTCGATCATGCAGCCTTCTATCACGTCGCCGACGGACGGGAACGGCCCGCCAGCACGGCGCCCACCGCCACCAGATCCATCGCCGCCGCCAGCAACAACGGCACGCGATAGCTGCCGAAGCCATCATGCAGCAGCCCGTAGAAGCTCGGCCCCACGCCGGTCGCGAGCTGAATGACGCAGGAGGTAATACCGAACACCGCCCCGAAGGAGGCCGCGCCGAATTCGCGCCGCACGATGATCGGCGACAGGGTCGTGACATTGCCGATCGTGGCGCCGATCAGGACGCACGCCGCCACCATGACGGCCGGCACCGGCCAGAGAGCGATCGACGCGAGGGCGATGGCGGCGCAGAGCAGTACGGCGGCCGCGGTCACCCGCGGATCAATCTGGTCGGCGAAGCGCGACAGCAGCAAACGGCTCACCAGTGCCGCGACCGCGGTCGCGGAGACCGTGGCCGATGTTCCTGCCGCACCCAGCACCGGCGCCAGCATCGTCACCTGGTGCGTGACGAAGCCCACCTGCACCAGCATGCCGATGCCGAAGCCCACCATGACGCTGCGCAGCGCCGCCGTGCGCAGGGCGTCGCTGCGATTCCAGCGCCGCGCGGGAGCCGACGCGACAACGCTCGCGCGCGCATCGGCGCCGTCCGGCAGCAGGCCGATGTCCTGCGGACGATGCTTCATCACGAACCAGGCGAGCGGCAGCAGAACGGCAAACGCCACAACGGCGGCGATCGTCGTGGTCGCAGCAAAGCCTGCCTGGGCGATGCCGAACAGCAGGATCGGCACGCCCGCCATGCCGCCGACGCTGGCGCCGAGCGAGGCGATCGACACCGCGCGGCCCTGGTATTTCTCGAACCACGGCGCGAGCGCGGTCGCCACCGCCGTCATGGAGAGACAGGCCCAGCCCACGCCCATCACGATGAACGCCGCGTAGGTCTGCCACGGCGACTCGACGCGGCCGATGCCGGCAACGCCCGCGCAGAGGGCGAGCGTGCCTACCGCGAACACCGGGCGCGGGCCCAGGCGCGCGATCATGCCGCCCAGGGGAATCTGCAGGACGGCGCTCACGACGTAGAACAGCGTGATGGCGCCGGAGACCAGACCGGTCGACCAGCCCTTCTCCACGACGAGCTGGCGCAGGTAGACGCCCGCGCCGAACAGGCCGAGCGCATTGGCGAACAGGGCCGCTATCAGGCAGACGGCGACCATCCGCCAGCCATGGAAAAGACGGGTCATACCCCCTGTTAGCACGCGGACATCGCGGAACAGTTCGACCGCGGCCGAAGCAAGCGCCGCCCCGCTGGACTAACGGCGCCGCGCACCCTATCTCAGGGGCCAATTTCCAGGGGTTTCCCCAGAGGTTTTTTATGGCTCAAGCGCAAGTGCCCGTGACGGTTCTGACCGGCTATCTCGGCGCCGGAAAGACCACGTTGCTCAACCGGATTCTGAGCGAGCAGCACGGCAAGAAATACGCCGTGATCGTGAACGAGTTCGGCGAGCTGGGCGTCGACAACGACCTCGTGGTCAACGCCGACGAGGAAGTGTTCGAGATGAACAACGGCTGCATCTGCTGCACCGTGCGCGGCGACCTGATCCGCATCATCGAAGG
>CAIMEE010000236.1 GCA_903839865.1 Enhydrobacter aerosaccus
CGAGCATGTAGAAGCTGGTCTGGTTCGGCTTGCCGTCCTGCGTGCTGCGCAGGATCTTGGCGAAGTAGAGATTGCGGGTCTGGGCCCGCAGATTCACCTTCACGCCGATCTTGGCGAGCATGCCGACGACAGCCTGGCAGACCTTCTCGTCGTTGACGTAACGATCGTTCGGGCAATCCATGCCGGTCTCGAAACCGTCCGGGTAACCGGCATCGGCCAGAAGCTTCTTGGCGTCTTCCGGCTTCAGCAGCGACGGACGGACGTCGAGATCCTTGGTGTAGCCGTTGATGCCCGGAGCCACCATCAGGGCGGTCGGGAACGACTGGCCGCGCATCACGGTGCGCTTGATCGCCTCGACGTCGATCGAGCGATACATCGCCTCACGCACGCGCTTGTCCTTGAAGGGGTTCTTGCCCTTGATGTTGGACTCGACCAGCTCGTCGCGCTCCTGGTCCCAGCCGAGATAGACGACGCGCGTCTCGGGGCCTTCCAGCACCTTGATATTGGCGTCCTTCTTCAGGTTCTCGGTATCGGCCGGCGGGACCTCGTAGGTCATGTCGATGTCGCCCGCCTTCAGCGCGGCGATGCGGGTCGCGGCGTTGGCGACCGGCGTGAAGATCACCTCGGTCAGATTATGGACCGGCTTGTCCCACCAGGTCGGGTTCGGCACCAGAATCGTCTTCTCGCCCGCGCGGCGTTCCTTGACGATGAACGGGCCGGTGCCCATCGCGTTGCGGGTCGCGAAGTTCTCTTCGTTCTTGATCATGTCGGCCGCCCGGACGGCATTGTTCTTCTCGCACCAGGCCTTGGACATGATGCTGAGCGACGACCACTTGTCGGCGAGCAGCGGATCGGCGACCGACAGCTCGACTTCGACGCGGTAGTCGTTGACCTTCTTGATCGACTTCATCGAGGAGAAGTTGCCGTTCATGTTCGAGCCCGGGCCGTTGGCGCGCTCCATCGAGAAGACGACGTCATCGGCGGTGAACGGGGTACCGTCACTGAACTTCACTCCCTGACGCAGGTCGAAAAACCAGTGCATCGGGTCGGGTTGGCCCCACTTCACCGCGAGCGCCGGCTCGAGCGCCAGGTCCTTGTTACGGCGAACCAGCGGGTCGTAGATGTTGGCCGTGAAGGTCAGGAGGAACGTTTCCTGACGGGCATAAGGATCCATCGAGCTCACGTCGCCCGAGTTGGCCCATTTGAAAGTCTTGGCATCGGCGATCGACGCGGCCGAAAGGCCTGCGCACATAACCGCGAGAGCAATGCCGCGTCCGAAGCTCAACTTCATTTGAATTCCCCTACAAACAGCCCCAGAATCATGCATTTCTGCATTTCGCGGCGCACGTTGCACTTCCTCTGTCGAGCCGTCAATTCTACAAAAAATCGCAGGTCGACCCCCAACCCACTTCGTTGGACAGGCCCCATTGCGGCTCGCTATCTTGGGCTTCTTCCGGCGTTTTCCAAAGGTGTGGCCATGAACGATATTCCTCGCAGCTTCCGCGGCAATTCCAACGCGGCGCGCGATATTGCGCACCACCTGCATCCCTACACGAACTTCAAGAAGCACGAGCAGACCGGTCCGCTGACGATCGTGCGCGGCCGCGGCGTCTATGTCGTGGACGACGACGGCAAGGAATACATCGAAGGCATGGCGGGCCTGTGGTCGGCGGCGCTGGGCTTCAGCAACGAGCGGCTGGCGACGGTGGCCTACGAGCAGATGAAGCAGCTGCCGTTCTATCACGCCTTCAACCAGCGCTCTCACGAGCCCGCGATCAACCTCGCCGAGAAGATCAAGTCGATGGCGCCGTTCGCGGCGTCGAAGGTGTTCTTCGCCAACTCCGGCTCCGAGGCCAACGACACCGTCGTGAAGATGGTCTGGTACATGAACAATGCGCTGGGCCGCCCGCTGAAGAAGAAGATCATCTCGCGCATCAAGGGCTATCACGGCATCACCGTGGCCTCGGGCAGCCTCACCGGCCTGCCGGTCAACCATCGCTCGTTCGACCTGCCGATCGCCGGCATCCTGCACACGAGCTGCCCGCACTTCTATCGCTTCGGCCTGCCGGGCGAGACCGAGGACCAGTTCACCACGCGCTGCGCCGAAGAGCTGGAAGCGTTGATCCTCAAGGAAGGTCCCGAAACCTGCGCGGCGTTCATCGCCGAGCCGGTGATGGGTGCCGGCGGCGTCATCGTGCCGCCGAAGGGCTACTACGCCAAGATCCAGGCCGTGCTGAAGAAGTACGACATGCTGTTCTGCGCCGACGAAGTGATCTGCGGCTTCGGCCGCACGGGCAACGTCTGGGGCAGCCAGACCGTGGGCATCACGCCGGACATCCTGACCTGCGCCAAGGCGCTGTCGGCGTCGTTCCTGCCGATCTCGGCGGTGATGATCAACGAGAAGGTCTACCAGGCGCTGATGATGGAGAGCGACAAGATCGGCACCTTCGGTCACGGCTTCACCTACTCCGGCCACCCGGTCGCCGCCGCCGTCGCCCTCGAGGCGCAGAAGATCTACGACGAGACCGACCTGTTCGGCCACGCCAAGCGCATGTCGCCC
>CAIMEE010000237.1 GCA_903839865.1 Enhydrobacter aerosaccus
AAACGATGAGAAAGGTTATAGCTGCGGTCGCGTCGATTGCGGCGGCCTTTGTCCTCGCCGGGCCCGTCGCCAGCCAGGCACAGACGCCGCTGAAGCCGGCATTCCATCCCACCAAGACCGTCACGATCATTGTGCCCTACAGTCCCGGCGGCGGTACCGATGCCGTCGGCCGCATGATGGCCAAGGCGCTCGAGGAAATGTGGGGTCAGACGGTCATCATCGACAACCGTACCGGCGGTAGCGGTTCGGTGGGCGCCGCCATCGTCGCGCGCGCTCCGCCCGACGGTCACACGATGGTCCTTGCGGTGTCGGGCATCGCCATCAACGGCCATCTCATGAAGCTGCCCTACGACACCGTAACGGCCTTCGCGCCGGTCACGGTGATTGCCTATCCCGTCGCCACGCTGATCGCCTCGCCGACCCTGCCGGCGAACGACCTCAAGGAGCTGGCCGCACTGGTCAGGAAGGAGGGACCGGACAAGCGCACCTTCGCCAGTCCCGATCCGGGCAGCCGGCTGATCGCCGAGCGCATCTTCGAGAAGGCCGGCATCAAGCTGGTGAACATCCCCTACAAGGGCGCGGCCTCGTTCGTCGGCGATATCTCGGCCGGCCGGGTCGATACCGGCCTCTCGAGCGTGACCTCGGGCCTGTCGCTGATCAACGCCGGCAAACTCAAGTCGCTGGGCATCATGGGCACCCAGCGGATCCCGGCCCTTCCGAACGTCGCGACCTTCAAGGAGCAGGGATTCGAAGGCCTCGACGAGAATTCATGGGCCGGGCTGTTCGCGCCGGCGGGGACGCCGCCTGCGGTGGTCTCGGCGATCCAGCAGGACATCGCCCAGGTGCTGGCGACACCCGAGTTCAAGGCCAAGCTGGTCGAATACGGATCCCTGCCGGGCGGTCCGACGCCGGCCGAATTCACCGAGCGTTTCCAGCGCGACATCAAGGAGTCCGGCGAGACGATCCGCCGGCTCGGCATGACAGCGGAATAGCGGAGGAGACAATGGCGGAGACTTTGCGCGCCTGCTGGACCGTCGCCGATGTTCAGGCGGATACCGGCTGGACCTATCCCCTCACCGCCGCAGAAGGTGCCGAGCTGATCGCCGCCGTGCGCGGCGCCGGCGATCCCGGGCGTCCCATCCTGTCGTGGCGCCGCGAGGATTTCGCCCTCCGTGACGCGATCCCGACGCTCGCGGCGGCATTCCGCGAAGTGCGCGACGGTCGCGGCATGGCCCTGGTGAAGAACCTGCCGCGCGAGGGCGTCACGGCCGCCGAATTCAGGTTGATGACCTGGGCGATTGGTCTGCACTTCGGCGTCGCCCGGCCGCAGAACCGCGCCAGCGACTACATCACCGAGGTCAGGGACGCCGGGCACGCCTATCGCAGCCCGACCGGCCGCGGCTACAACTCCAAGGCCGAGCTCGACTTCCACGTCGACGGCTCCGACGTCGTGCTGCTGTCCTGCTACAACCAGGCGCCGGTCGGCGGCATGAGCATGTGCGCGAGTGCCGCCACCGCCTACGATGTCGTGAAGTCCGAGCGGCCGGACTACGCGGAAGCGCTGACGACCGACTATACGTTCAGCCGCAACGGCGAGCAGTCGGAGGGTGAAGAGCCCTGGTACGCGGCACCCATCTGCACGACGGAGAGCGGCCGCGTCTTCTGCAAGTGGAACCGCAACCGCATCCAGAACGCGCAGAAGCTTGAAGGCGTGCCGCAGCTCACGACACTTCAGCGCGAGGCAATGGAGTATTTCGACACGGTCCTGCGTCGGCCCGAGAACATGTTTTGCATGCATCTCGAGGCAGGCGACCTCCAGATCCTGTGCAATCAAACGATGCTCCACTCGCGCACCGGATTTGAGGACTATCCGGAGGCAGAGAAGAAGCGAACCCTCTACCGGCTGTGGCTCGCCCGGCCGGATTCGCGCCGGCTGCCGCAGAGCTGGAAGGTGTTCTACGGCACGGCCGAACCCGGTACCGTGCGTGGCGGCATGAAAGGCCACCAATATGACGACGTGCGGCGAGACTTCGACGCACGTCAGGCTGCAACACTGGGCATGAAAGCCGCCTAAGGAGGAAACGCCATGTCAAAAGGCAAGATGTTCCGTGAGGCCCTGAAGCGCGGGATGGTGACCGCCCCCGGCTGCTACGACTGCGTCACCGCACGCTCCATCGAACGTGCCGGCTTCGAGGCCGTCTACATGACTGGCGCCGGCACCGCAGCCAGCCTCGGCTATCCCGACTACGGTCTGATCACCATGTCGGAGATGGCGGACAACGCGGGCCGTATCGCCACTGCCATCAAGCTGCCGGTGATCGCCGACGCCGACACCGGTTATGGCAACGAGTTGAATGCGATCCGCACCGTGCGCGAGTACGAGAAGCGCGGTGTCGCCGGAATCCATATCGAGGACCAGGGCTTCCCCAAGAAGTGCGGTCACCTCGAGGACAAGACCATCGTTCCGATCGAGGACTACGTCGCGAAGATCCGCGCCGCAGTCAGCGCAAAAGTCGACAAGGATTTCCTCGTCATCGCGCGCACCGACTCGCGCGCCGTGCTGGGCTTCGAGGAGGCTATCCGCCGCGCCAACGCCGCGATCGAGGCCGGTGCCGACATGGCCTTTGTCGAGGCACCTCAGACCCTCGAGGAGACGACGGCTGTGCCGAAGCTCGTGAAGGGTCCCTGCATGCTCAATATGGTTTGGAAGGGCAAGACGCCGGATCTCTCCCTGGAAGAGGCGTCCAAGCTCAACTATGCCTTCATGATTCTGCCTGGCGTGCTGACCCGCACGATCGTCGGCGCCTGCGACGCCGCTCTCGCAGAACTCAAGGCGAAGGGCCGACATCCCGTGCCCGCCTCGAACATCACGCCGCAGCAGGGTTTCCGTCTAAACGGCGCCGACGAATGGGATGGCTATCGCACACGCTTCCGTACCGAGACCAAGCAGGCAGCGGAGTAGCCTAGAAGAGCTTGCCGCCGTTCGGCACCGGCTTCGAAGGCGCGATCAGCACGACTGCGCCCTCGGCATCGGGAAAGCCGAGCGTCAGAACTTCCGACATGAATTTGCCGATCTGGCGTGGCGGGAAATTGACCACGGCGGCGACCTGGCGACCGATCAGTTCTTCAGGCGTGTAGTGCACCGTGATCTGCGCGGAGGATTTCTTCACGCCGATCTCGGGACCGAAGTCGATCTCCAGACGAAGCGCGGGCTTGCGCACGCCCTCGAGCGGACGGGCATCGCGCACGGTGCCGACACGGATGTCGACCTTCTCGAAGTCGGCATAGACGATCTGGTTCATCGCGCGACTATAGCGAAAAAGAAAAGGGGCTGCCCTTTCAGGCAGCCCCTTCTCGCCGTCGGCGCCTTGCAGCGCCTTCGGTCTTACCTCTTCGCGATGGCGGCCTTGACCTCTTCGGTCAGCTCGGCAACGCGGGCGCTCAGCGTCGCAAAGGCTTCGGTCGAGCTCTTGGTGTAGAGGTCGGCCAGTTCCTTGGTGTTCGCGACGGCGAGCTCGTAGCTCTTCTTCGCGAAGTCGATCTGCTTGGCGGCCTTCTCCTCGATGGTCGCGGCCGACATCACGTCGCTGCCGTGCTTGGAGAAGTCTTCCATCGCCGAGCGGATCATGTCGCCCTGGCGCTGCGCGATCGCCTTCATCGACTCGACGGCGCTGGTGGAGGCCGTGGTCATGGCGGCGAAGTTCTTGCGGCCGGTCTCGACCATCGACTCGACGTTCACGGTCGGGAGCTTGAACTCACCGGCCATCTTGCTGAAGTCGAAGTCGGCGAAGGGGTTCTTGAAAGCGGTGTTGGCGTACATCGGGGGTCTCCTGGGACTTGAGGGTGCTGAAACTACCGCACCGCCGACGTTTATGTTGCGGTGCACAACGGAGGCTAAAATAGGGATGCATCGCAGCAAGTCAAGTGTACTTTTGTGCATTGCACAAAATACTCACGGAGCAGGCGAAACGACCCGATCCCGCCGGAAATCCGTATATTTATCAAAGGTTTGTGCCCAACGCTCTGCCGTCTTCAGCCGGCTGTCGAGGGCTGCCATGGTCTTGGACAGGTCAGCCGACTCGTCCTTGTCGAAGACCCGGGAGACGGCGGCATAGATCGCCAGCAGGGCATTTTGCCGAACCACCCCGGGCAATCCACGGCCGGAAACCCCGGCGGCCTCCAGCATCACTGCCATCGAGCGCATCAGGCCGGGGCCCAGGACCAGGGCCATCAGCGGGTCCCGCCGGCCCACCCGGCGGATCGCGGCGAGCGCCGCCCGGTGGGGCTTCAGAGCGTCGAAGCGGCGCATCAGGATGTCGAACAGCCGGTCGCGCACGGTCTCCTCGTGATCGAGCGAGGCGGGCGTGCCCGCCAGCACCTCGCCATCGACCCGCGCCATGAACGCCTGCACGAGCGCGAGCTTGTCAGGATAGAGCCTGTAGAGCTCGACCATGCCCAGACTGGACGCGGCGCCGACGTCGCCGAGGCTCACGTCATCGTAGCCGCGCTCCTCGAGCAGGCGCAGGAAGGCATCGAGAACCTGCCCTCGTGTGTCATTGGGCGTGTCGCTCATCCCGCCAGCTCCTTCGATCGCCGCGATGCCGCGGCCAGCGCCTTGTCGAACACCGGCTGGATGCCGTCGCCCGCCATCAGCACTTTCAGCGCCTCGGCGGTGGTGCCGCCCGGGCTGGTCACGTTAACGCGCAGCTGCGACGCAGGTTCGCTCGACTGGCGCAGCAACTCGCCGCTGCCCGCCACCGTCGCGCGCGCAAGCTGCATCGCCATCTCGGGCGTGAGCCCCAGCTTCGCGCCAGCCGCCGCCATCGCCTCGACCAGAAGGAAGACATAGGCCGGTCCACTGCCCGACAGCGCCGTGACGTGATCGATCAGGCCTTCATCCTCGACCCACAGCGACTGGCCAACGGCTTCGAGCAATTCGTGGCAGCGCTTCTTTTCGGCCTCCGACACGCCCTTCGACGCCGTCGACACGGTGATGCCCTGGCGCACCGCCGCCGGCGTGTTCGGCATGGCGCGCACGACCTTCGCCCCGGCGCCGAGATGCCCTGCGAAGTACCTCAGTGTCTTGCCCGCGGCGATCGACAGGAACACGGAGCCCTTGTCGGCAAAGCGTTTGAGGTCCGGCAGCACGGCATCCATCGACTGCGGCTTCACCGCCAGGACCACGATCTCAGGCGTCTCAGTGACCTCGCTCGACGCGGCAACGCCTTTCAAGCCGGGCTTCTGGGGCCGCAGGGCCTCGGCCGGTTCGGCCACGATCACGTCCGACGCCGCCAGCCCGCGCGCCAGCCAGCCGTCGAGCATGGCGCCGCCCATCTTGCCGCAACCGACCAGTAGGAGCTTTCCCATCCTCAACGTCCCTTGAATTTGGGAGCGCGCTTCTCGCGGAAGGCGGCGGCGCCTTCCTTGCGATCCTCGCTGCCCGCGATCTTCTCGAGCTTGTAGCGTTCCGGCACGAAGAACTCGGCCGGACCTTTCGGCAAGGTCTGGTTCGCGAAGTCGCGCAGGGTGCGCACGACCAGAGGTGCCGAATTGGCGATCACGCTCGCCATGCGGCGCGCTTCCTTGCGCTCCTCGCCCAGCGGCACGACCTTGTTCACGAAGCCCACGTCGTAGGCCCGCTTGGCCGATATTTCTTCACCCAGCAGAAGCAGTTCCATCGCAACTTTGTGCGGCATGCGCGAGACGATGCCCGGCATCAGCCCGCCGAACACGCCGACCTTGGCCTCGGGGTACATGAACTTGGTTGTTTCGGCTGAGACCATCAGGTCGCAGGTCATGACGATGCAGATCGCGCCGCCGATCACCCAGCCCTGGGTGGCGGCGATCACCGGCTTGGTGAGCTTGTAGGAAACGTCCGGCACCGCCTTCCACATGGCGGCTGGCGGCTCCTTGAGATCGGCGCCGACGCAGAACGCCGGCCCATCGGCCTGCAGGACTGCCACCTGGTCGTTGCCCGTCTCGAAGGCGCGATAGGCCTCGTACAGTTCGTCGCACAAGCCTTGCGACAAAGCGTTGCGCTTCTCGGCGCGCGTCATGGTGATGGTGGTGATGCCTTCGCTCGATTCGACTTTGACCAGACCCACTTGCGTCCTCCTATTGCATCCTTGGCGTTCTTTGACCGGATCGTATCAGCCGCCCATACTTGGGGCATCAGGAGTCACCCCATGCAGACCCGCAATCCTTTCATCGACGACCTCACCAAAATGGCCAACGGCGCCATGGGCGCACTGACCGGCATGAAGGACGAAGTCGAGAACCGCGTCCGCGACCAGATCGCCAAGATCCTAGACGGCATGGATATTCCGCGGCGCGACGAGTTCGACGCCGTGAAGGCCATGGCTGCCAAGGCGCGCGAGGAGAACGAGGAGCTGAAGAAGCAGCTCGCCGAGCTCCAGGCCAAACTCGCCGGGAAGTAGACGATGAGGGTAGGCGTCGAGGTCGGCGGCACCTTCACCGACCTGGTCGCGGTCGAGGGTGGCCGGATCGTCGTCACCAAGGTGCCGAGCACGCCCAAGTCGCCCGACATCGGCGCCTTCAACGCGCTGACCGACTCCGGCATCGATCTGTCGAAAATCGAAGACCTCGGCCATGGCTCGACCGTCGCCACCAACGCCGTGCTCGAGCGCAAGGGCGCCACGGTGGCCTTCATCGCGACCGCAGGCTTCCGCGACCTGCTGTTCATGCAGCGCCACGACCGCCGCAACATCTACGATCTGTTTTACGCCAAGCCCTCCCCGCCGGTACGCCGCAAGGATTGCTTCGAAGCCGTCGAGCGGTTGAAAGCCGACGGTTCTGTCGAGACGCCGCTCGACGAAACCAAGGTTCGCGCCGAGCTGCTGCCTGCCTTGAAGCAGGGCGGCTACCGCGCCGTCGCGATCTGCCTGCTCAACGCCTACGCCAACCCCGCGCACGAACAGAAACTCGCGGCGATGATCGCCGAGGCACTGCCCGGCGTTCTGGTGACCTGCAGTCATCAGGTCGCACGCGAGTTCCGCGAATTCGAGCGCGCCTCGACGACGTTGCTCTCGGCCTATGTGCAGCCGGTGATCGACGGCTACCTGCATCGCTTCGAGAGCAAGCTCGCCGACGCGGGCTTCACGGGCCGCTTCACGGTGATGCAAAGCAACGGCGGCCGGCTGCCCGCTTCGGCGATGCGCACCAGCGCCATCACCGCGCTCTATTCCGGTCCGGCTGCGGGCGTCGTTGGCGCCACGCGCCAGGCCGCGCGCTCGGGCTTCAAGGACCTGATCACCTTCGACATGGGCGGCACCTCGACCGATGTCTGCCTGGTGCAGGACGGCCGGCCCTCGCTCGCCTCGGAAAGCGAGATCGATGGACTGCCGATCCGCACGCCGGTGCTCGATATCGTGTCGGTGGGCGCGGGCGGCGGCTCGATCGCCTGGGTCGACGACGGCGGCATGCTGCGCGTCGGCCCGCAAAGCGCCGGTGCCGATCCCGGACCCGCCTGCTACGGCAAGGGCGGCACAGAGCCCGCGACCACCGACGCACATGTCGTGATCGGCACCATCCGGCCCGCCGCTTTCCTGGGCGGCCGCATGACGCTCGACGCCGATGCCGCCAGGCGCTCCTTCGCCGCGATCGCCGAGCGGTTCGAGCTTTCGCCCGAGCAGGCCGCCTCTTCCGCGCTGCAACTGGCCGACGCCAACATCGTGCGCGCGATCCAGCTGGTCTCGACCGAACGCGGCCGCGATCCGCGCGACTACGCGCTGGTGCCGTTCGGCGGCGCGGGGCCACTGCATGCCGCGCGCATCGCCGAGGAGCTGGGCATCTCGACCATCGTCGTGCCGCCTAACGCGGGCGTGATCTCCGCCTACGGGCTGGTCGCGTCCGACTACACCAAGTTCGATGCCGTCACGCGCAAGATGAAGCTCGATGACACGGCGGCGCAGGAGGCCGGCGAGACCTTCGGCGAGATGCGCGCGCGTCTAGCGGGCCAATTCGCCGACATGAAACTGCCGGGCGATCTTGTCTACACGCACACGCTCGACATGCGCTTCGTGGGCCAGGCTTTCGAGGTTGGCGTCGAGATCCCCGCCGACAAGCTCGGCGCGCTCGACGCCGCCTATCTTTCGGAGTTGTTCGCCGACGCCCATCACCGCACCTTCATGCACGGCGCCAAGACGGACCGGCCCATCGAGATCGTGACGCTGCGCGTGGGCGCGACCCTGCCCATCGGCCCCGCGCCGAAGCTCGATCGCGAGAAACTTGCCGCCCGCGCGCCCGACCAGGCCAAGATCTTCCACGGCGAGGCCTGGCTCGACTGCCCACGCCACACCGCCGAAGCCCTGACGCCCGGCCAGAAGATCGTCGGCCCCGCGGTGATCGAGGGCCATACGGCCACGACCTGGGTGGCGCCCGGCTGGACAGCCGAACTCGACCCGTCCGACAATCTCATCCTGCGGAGAAGCGCATGAGCGAGTTGACCCCGATCGATTACGCCGTGATCAGCCAGGCGCTGATCGCCTCGGCGCGCGAGATGGGCGTGAAGCTGATCCGCTCGGCCTACTCCACCATCCTGCGCGAGGCGCGCGACGGCTCGGCCGGGCTGATGGACCGCGACGGCAACACGGTGGCGCAGGCCGAGCTCATTCCGATGCAGCTTGGCCCGATCGGCGAGACCTTGCGCGCGTGCCTCAAGCGCTATCCGGTCGACACGCTCAAGGAAGGCGACTTCCTGATCAACAACGATCCGTTCGAGGGCGGCCAGCACATTCCCGACGTCTTCATCTTCACGCCGATCTTCGTCGCCGGCCGCGCAGGTAAATCTCAACTGGTGGGCTTCGGCGCCTCGGTCGCCCACCATCTCGATCTCGGCGGCGGCGCGCCCGGCCTCAACATCCATGCCAGCGACGTCTACCAGGAGGGCCTGCGTTTCCCGCCCAGCAAGTACAGTTTCGAGCACGACTGGAACGGCGGGTCGTTCGAGCGCCTCGTCACGGCCAACGTTCGCGTGCCCGACCTCACCATCGGCGACTTCAACGCACAGTTCGCGGCCAACGCGATCGGCGTGATGCGTGTGAAGCAGCTCTGCGAGCGGTATGGCGCCGACAAGGTCGAAGCCGCGATGCAGGAGATGCAGGACTACACGGAGCGCCGCGTGCGCGCCGCCATCGCCAAGGCGCCCAAGGGCGTCTTCTACGGTGAGGACGCGATCGACGACGACGGCCTCACCGACGAACCGCTGGTGATCAAGGCCAAGGTCACCATCGCCGAGGACTCCGTCGAGATCGACTTCGAGGGCACCTGCGGCCAGGTGAAGCGCAACCTCAACTGCCCCTACTCGAGCACGCTGTCGGCGGCGCTCTCCTGCGTGAAGTCCGTGCTGACCAGCCCGGACATTCCCTACAACGAGGGCATGGCGCGGCCGGTGCACATCAAGGTGCCGTACGGCTCGCTGCTCAACCCACGTCATCCCGCGCCGGTGCGAGCGCGCATGATCCCCGCCTATCGCGTGTTCAACGCCGTGATGAAGGCGCTGGCCCAGGCGCTGCCCGAGCAGGCGATCGCCACGGGCTTCGACTGCACGACGGCGTTCTGTCTCAGCCGCCTCGGCGAGAAGGGCTACAGCGTCTATCTTGAGATCTTCGGTGGCGGCTACGGCGCGTCGAAGGGCGCCGACGGCTGCGACGCCGTCGATTCGCCGCTCAGCAACTGCTCGAACGCGCCGGTCGAATCGCTCGACATCGACTACGACTTCTTCCGCATTGTCGGGTACGAGCTGGCGCCCGATTCCTTCGGCCTCGGCGCCCGCCGCGGCGGCGCGGGCTTCACGCGGCGCTGCGAGATCCTGACCGACGACGTGCAGCTCGCAATCTACTCCGACCGCTTCAAGCTCGCGCCCGAGGGTCTGCTGGGCGGCGAGCCCGGCCAGCGCGGCTACTGCCGCATCTACCGCGCCAACGGCACGACGGAGGAATTGCGCAGCAAAGCGGCCGTCGATCTCGCCAAGGGCGACATCGTCGAGATGTTCGTGGGCGGCGGCGCGGGCTTCGGCCGCATCGGCGAACGCCCAGACGCCATGATCGACCGCGACCTGGCCGACGGCCTCCTGACGCGCGATCCGAGGGCCAGCCGGAAACTAGCTGCCGAGTAGCGTCAAACAACTGTCCCAAGAATCCGGGACTGCTTCGAAGCCGATGGCATATGGCTTTTCGCCACTTTGTCCCGGAATCCGCCACCCCCTGATATCAAAATGATATCACTGATATCAGAGCGCCCCGACCGACTTCAGATAGAGGTCGCTCGCTTCCTTTGTTACCGGGCCGGGCTTGCCGTCGCCGATGAGACGGCCGTCGACCCTGGTCACCGGCGTCACACCTCCGAGCGTTCCCGTTACGAAAGCTTCGGCGGCTGAATAGACCTGCATCAGGGTGAAGTCGCATTCGCTGGCGATGCCGCCGGCGGCGCGCCAGGCGGCGATCACGTTGCCTTGGGTGATGCCCTTGAAGCTGTAGAGGCTGGTCGAGGTCCAGAGCTCGCGGCCGCGCACGATGAAGAAGTTGGTCGAATTGCACGAGGCCACGAAGCCGCGCGGGTCGAGCATCAACGCCTCGTCGGCGCCGGCCTTGATGGCCTGGATCAGCGCCTGGATCAAGTTCAGCCGCGAGTGCGAGTTCAGGCGCATGTCGAACTGGTCGGGTCCCGTCGTGCGGAAGGCCGACGTGAACAGCGTGTAGCCCCGGGCCTTGGCCTCCGGCAGGGGCGACTTGTATTCAGCCACACAGGTGACGGTCGGGCCCGAAATCACGAAGCGCGGGTCCTGGTTCGGCGTGCTCTTGATGCCGCGCGTGATCATCAGGCGGATATGCGCGCCGTCCTTCATGCCGTTGGCGTCGAGCGTATCCTGGATCACCTTCACCACGCCCGCGCGGTCCATTCCCAGATCGAGATCGATGGCGGTCGCGCCCTCGAACAGCCGGTCGAGATGTGCTTCGAGACTGATCAGCTTGCCCTTCACCAGGCGCAGCCCCTCCCAGACGCCGTCGCCCAGCACGAAGCCCGCGTCGAACAGCGACACCCGCGCCTCGTTGCGCTTCACCAGTTCGCCGTTGACGTAGACCAGCACGTCGTCGTTGCGCGGATCCTTCTTGTAGCCCTGCGCGCTCTGCGCGGTCTTGTCGTCGGTCACGGTGGCCTCTTTTCTAGAAACTGAATTGACGATGGCCGGCGAGGAAGGCGCGGGTCTTGTCCTTCTTCGGGCTCTTGAGAATCTCGTCCGGCGTGCCTTGCTCGTGGATCGCGCCCTCGGCCAGGAAGATCACGCGTGTCGCCACATGGTAGGCAAAGCCCAGCTCGTGCGTGACCAGCAGCATGGTCCGGCCCTCCTCCGCGAGCGACCGGATGACCGTCAGCACCTCGCCGACCAGTTCGGGATCGAGCGCCGAGGTCGGCTCGTCGAACAACAGCATCTCCGGATCCATGGCGAGCGCGCGCGCGATCGCGACTCTCTGCTTCTGGCCGCCCGAGAGATGGGCCGGGAAAGTATCGGCCTTCTCGGCGAGCCCGACCCGCGCCAGCTCCTTTTCGGCCCGGGCGCGGGCCTCTGCCTTCGGCTGTCCCCGCACCGTCCGCAGTCCTTCCATGACGTTGCCCGCGGCGGTCATGTGGGGGAAGAGGTTGAACTGCTGAAACACCATCCCGACCCGTTGCCGCACGCCGGTAAGGTCCCTCTCGCGATAGATGCGCCCGCCGCCGCGCTCGCTGCCGACCGTCTTGCCGTCGAGCTCGACAGTGCCGGCCGTGGGAAGTTCCATGAAGTTCAGGCAGCGCAATAGCGTGCTCTTGCCCGAGCCCGATGCCCCCAGGATGGCGATGCGCTCGCCCGCGACCACGTCGAGATCGATGCCGTGCAGCACCTCGTTGTCTCCGAAGCGCTTGGTGAGGCCGCGCACGCGCAGGATCGTCATTCCGCCCTCTTCATCCGGCGCTCCAGCGCGTAGGTCAACTGCACCAGCGGCCACAGGATCACGAAGAAGATCACCGCGACAGTGGTATAGGCCTCGATCGGGTTGAAGTTGATCGACGCGATCAGCTTGCCCTGCTGCAGCAGTTCGACATAGGCGACCGTCGAGGCGAGCGTCGTCGACTTGAAAATCTCGATGGCACGGCTTGTGAGCGCGGGCGTCATGCGCTTCAGGGCCTGCGGCAGGATGATCCGGCGCATCGCCTGGCCCCAGCCCATGCCGATGGCGCGCGCGGCCTCCCATTGGCCGCGTTCGATCGACTGGATGCCGCCACGATAGATGTCGGCCGAGAAGGCCGCGGCATTGAGCGAGATGCCGAGCGCCGCCGCGCTCAGGGGACTGATCTCGAACGGCGCAACGATCGGCAGCGCGAAGTAGAACCACAGGATCTGGACCAGCACCGGCGTGTTGCGGAAGAACTCCACGAACAGCGTCGCCGGCCAGTTGAACCAGCGCGAGCGCGCGTAGCGTCCCAGGCCCACGACCAGGCCGAAGGTCATTCCCGACGCCAGGCAGATCGCGAACAGCCGCACCGTGCCGATTGCGCCCGCGATCAGGGCGTCGCTGTTGGCGAGGACGGAAGAGAAGTCCCAGACCATGGTCAATGGACCGTCGAGTCGCCGCCGACCGCCAGCCGGCGCTCGAGGCGACGGCCCAGCAGGCTGAAGGCAAAGATCACGACGAAGTAGACGAGAGCGGCGACGGTAAAGGTCTCGAGCGGGCGGTAGGTTTTCTGGGCGACCGCATTGGCGTCGTAGAGCAGGTCGGCATAGGCGATGGTGGCGACCAGCGTGGTGGTCTTCATCAGCTCGATCGCGCGCTCCATGAAGGCGGGGATCATGCGCGTCACCGCCTGGGGCAGCACGATGCGGTTCAGCGCCTGCTTGCGCGACATGCCGATCGCCAGCGCGCCCTCCCACTGGCCGCGCTCGATCGACTGGATGCCGGCGCGAAAGACCTCGGCGAAGAAGGCCGACGACTGAATCGAGAAAGTAACGACCGCGGCGATGAACGGCGTCATCTCGATGCCGACGATCATGGGCAGCGCGAAGAAGAACCAGAAGAGCTGGACCAGCGGCGGCGTCGTGCGGAAGACCTCGATGACGAAACCGGCCGGCCAGGAGAACCAGGGACGCGGCGACAGGCGCATCAGCGCGAGCGCAAGCCCGAGCACGAGACCGAACGCCAGCGCCACCGCCGTCAGCCTAAGCGTGTTGCCCAGCCCCTCCGCCAGCAGGCCGGCGCTGGCGAAGACGGGCGCGAAGTCCCACTGATATTTCACGGTCTCTTGGACCGCGAGCTTCCAGCTCGCTCAGAATCACGAGCGAGCTGGAAGCTCGCGGTCCGGATGAGCATGAGTGGAAGTCCGACTTACTTGATCATTTCCTTCATGATCGGCGGCACGGCCTTCGGGTCGAGGCCGAAATCGGCGAGCGCCTGCTCGTACCACTTCTCGGACTGGCCGCTACGGTAGTACTCGCCGGTCGTCTTGTCGAGCCAGGCCACGAAGGCGGTGTCGCCCTTGCGCGCGGCAGTGCTCGACGCCACCGATTCGGCCGGGGTCGGCACCACGAGCTTGCCCTTGCCCAGCTTCTGGCGCGCCGCCAGCAGCGGCGGATGGTACATCGCCACGGCATCGACGCGGCCGGACTGGAAGGCCGCGATGGCCTCGACGTTGCCGGGGAAACGCTGGATCTCCGCCTTGGGCAGGTTCTTCGTCACGAAGGTGTCGATGGTGGTGGACTGGGCGCAGGAGATCTTCAGGCCGGCCTTGTTCAGGTCTTCCCAGGCCTTCACGGCGAGATCGTCGCGCGCCAGCACGGACAGCGAATAATAAAGCAGTGGCGCATCGGGAAAGTCGACGGCCTGCTTGCGCTCCGCCGTGGCGTCGATCACGAACATCAGGTCGATCTTGTTGCCCTGGAGGGCGGCGATCGCATTGCCCCAGTTCACCTCGACCGGCTCCAGCTTCACGCCCAGCGTCTGGGCCATCGCCTTGCCCATGAAGATGCCCATGCCCGACGTCCATTCGCCGGTCTTCGGATCCTTGGAGTACCAGGGCGGTGCCTGGGTGACGCCGAGGCGGATGGTGCCGCGCTTCTTGATCTCGTCCAGGGTGCCCTCCGCACGCGCCACCAGCGGCAGCATGGCAAGGCCGGAGCCGGCGGCGAGGCCGGCGAGTGTCGAACGACGCGTGATGGTCATGTGATCCCCCAATAATTCCGCGCAAGCATATGCCGCGCCATAACGTCCGTCATTCAACCGCCACGAGCGGAACCCCTCGGGCGTGCGCCCTGAAGCCAGGCGATCAGGCCGCCGCTTCGAGGGCGCAGCCGGCAACCGTGATGCGATGCATCAGCCGGCGCGCGCCGTGATAGTCGTTGGCGGCGTAGTGCCAGGTGGCACGATTGTCCCAGAAGGCGATCGAGTTGTTGCGCCAGCGGAAGCGGCAGGTGAATTCGGGCCGCACGGCGTGGCGATAGAGCTGCTCGAGCAGCGGCTTGCTGTCCTCGACGGTCCAGCCCTCGAACTGGGTGGTGAAGTCGGCGTTCACGTAGAGCGCCTCGCGGCCGCTGAGCGGATGCCGGATCACCACAGGATGGATCACGTCGCCCACCTGGTCGGTGCCCTTGAACCCCAAGGCGCTGCGGTCGTTCCTGGGGCCGAATACGTGGACCGACGAATGGACCGCGCGCAGGCCGCGCAGCATCTTCTTCATGCCCTCCGACAAGGTCTCGAAGGCGAGATACATGTTGGCGAACAGCGTGTCGCCACCCTCGTCGGGCACCTCGCGCGCGAGCAGGATCGACCCCATCGCCGGCTTCTCGTCGTAGCTGTGGTCGGTGTGCCAGAGATTGCCGATGTTCTTTTTCCCCTCGGGCTCCTTGCGCACTTCGGCGATCTGGGGATAGCCCGCAACGGCCGGAAAGAACCTGTTGATGTCGATCGGCGCCCAGCGCTGAGCGAACTCGATATGCTGCTCGGGCGTCAGCTCCTGATCGCGGAAAAAGATGACGCCGTGCTGGACGAAGGCCTGCTGAACTTCGTTCCACTGGCGATTGCTCATCGACCGGAGGTCGACGCCGGAAATCTCCGCGCCGCAGCCGCCCGTGAGCTTGCTGACTTCGATCGTGTCGTAGGTCGCGGGTGTGGTCGCGAGTGTGGTCGTGGCTGGGGTCATGGCGAATTGCCTCCTGGGCGAAGTATGGCCGGGGCGACACGCCAAGCCAATAGAATCGGCGCGACAAGCACCCCGGGACTCCGCCTGGCCATCTTCCTCCGGTCCGTGCCGGACGTGGTGACGGTGGTCTTCGACCGTCTCTAACGCGACAGCCCGAGGGACACGACTTCGGCCGGCGGATTGACCGCCGCAAGACCCGGCTTCACCACCTTGAGGCGGCGCGGATCGTATCCCTGACCCGCGATCTCGGCATCGAAGTTGCGGGAGCGGTTGACCAGGAACTCCACCAGGTGATTGCGGATGGCGTAGTACTGCGGATGCCGGTGCAGGTCGTTCCGGTGCCGCTCGGCCCGCGGCATGGTGTTGACGACAATCTCGGCAATCCGCGCGCCCGGGCCGTTGGTCATCAGCACGATCTTGTCGGCGAGCAGGATCGCCTCGTCTACGTCGTGCGTGATCATGAAGACGGTCTGATGGGTCTCGTTGCAGAGGCGCAGCACTTCCTCCTGCAGCATACCGCGGGTGAGAGCGTCGAGCGCGCTGAACGGCTCGTCCATCAGCAGCATCTTGGGCTGGATCGACAGGGCGCGCGCGATGCCGACCCTCTGTTTCATGCCGCCCGACAGTTGGGCAGGCCGCTTGTTCTCTGCACCCTTCAGCCCGACCAGCTCGATGAACGTCATGGCGTGCGCACGCACCTTGGCGCGGTCCCACGACGGCCAGCGCGAGGCGACGGCGAAGGCGATGTTGCCCAGCACCGTGAGCCACGGCAGCAGCGCATGGCCCTGGAAGATCACGGCGCGGTCGAGGCTCGGCCCGTCGATCTCGCGGTTGTCGACGATCACCGCGCCGCCACTCGGCGCGTCCAGTCCTGCCAGCACGTTCAGGATCGTGGTCTTGCCGCAGCCGGAATGGCCGATCAGGCAGCAGAACTCGCCACGATCGACGCCGAACCAGATATCCTCGAACACCGCGGGCTGGCTCGAATCGCCGAAGCGCCGCGCGAGGCCCTCGATGC
>CAIMEE010000238.1 GCA_903839865.1 Enhydrobacter aerosaccus
ATACCCGGCATGGGCGAAGCCGATGTTCGACACCCCGGCAATCGAGACGGTGTATAGAAGGAGCGCCCCGAGGCAGATGTAGATATAGAGCGCGATCAGCAGGAGCTGCTTGATCTCGCCAGCAACTTTCGAGTTCATTGCATTCAAGTTGTTACCCTAACCGCCCGTGAGGGCTGCCTTCTCCGCTCGAATCCTCAGTGCCGATCTGCGACGCGTGACAATTACCGCCGTGACGGACTTCGTTGCAGCCTGTTGATCTCCTGCTCGACGGCCCTGTCGTCCGGGTGCACAGCACGCAACGTCATCAAATAGCCAAGGGCCGTCTGGGACTCGCCTCGCTGCATCGCCCAGATGGCTTGCGCTGTAAGTGTGTCGGCGTCGTAAGGACGGCTCGCCAACACGGCGTCGAGGACTTTGACCGCTTCCGGCCGCCGGCCGGCCTGATCGAGAGATAGAGCATAGACATAAGCAAAGCGCGCGCTCTCGCGGTCCAGTTCGGTGGCGCGGCGGAGCTCGGCAAGTGCCTCCTCGCGCTTCTGTTGCCGGATCAGCGACAATCCCAATGCATGATGAAGGAGTGCCCCGTTCGGATTGCGACCGAGGCCCTGCTGCAGGATCGCCTGGGCCTTTTGCTCGTCGCGACGGCCACGATAAAGATCGGCGAGCTGTACATATGCCGGAACGAATGTCGGATCGATGGCAATGGCGCGCACGAGATGATCGTCGGCCAATAAACCATTGCCACGCCGGATTTCGAGCAGGGCGAGATTCATGTGCGCTTCACCACGATCGGCGTTGTAGCGCTGCACGCCGATGTACTCCGCCAACGCCTTGCCAAAGGCGGCGCGATCCACATCGCTCAATCGCATTTCCCCGGGACCGGCCAGAGCGCGCGCTGCCTCGATTCGCACCTGCAGCGAGGGGTCACGCAGAAGGGGCGCGAGCAGCGACGACACCTGAGCGATGTCGCCCGCTCCCGCCGCTTCGATGGCAGCCGCCCGTACCGACGGATCAGGATCGGCAAGCGCGGTTTGCAGTTCTGCGGCGCTGAGAGGACGGCCGATCGCAGTTCCACGAGCAATCGCGCTGGCACGCACAATCGGCGGCTGGGCCGGCTCATCGATGATTTTCGCCAGCAGTACACCGGCTCCTGGCGCGCCGCGATCGGCGGCATGAAATGCCTCGCCGAAAGTCTGGAATCCCGAAGGCATATGGCCGAGCCGGCTGCGGAGCTGCTCCGCCGCCCAGCCGGCAGGCTTGTCGGTATGACACGTTGCGCAGACGTCGGGTGTGCCCAGCGAGGCCGACAGATCGGGGCGTGGCACTCTGAAGCTGTGGTCATGTCGCGGATCGACAATCATATAAGACACGACAGGCATGTGACAGGTGACGCACTGGCCGGCCTTCGAGTCGGGTTCGTGGAAATGATGTGCCTTGGCCTCGTATTTGGCTGGCTCGTGACATTGCCCGCAAACCGCATTTCCGTCGGCGCGTAGCTTCTGAGTGTGCGGGTCGTGACAATCGGTGCAGGTCACTCCCTTGGAGAACATCCGGCTTTGCAGGAAAGAGCCGTGATTGAACACCTCGTCGCGCATCTGCCCATCGGCCTGGTAGAGGCCGCGCTCCAGAAGACTTGCCCGAAAGCCATCGGCCAACGGCTGTCCTGCGTGGATCTGGTCCGTGAGTTGCGACCGGCGCGCATGACAGCGCGCGCAGGTCTCGACCACCGCAATTTCTCCGGCCGCGGGAGGGGGAACCCGCGGCCGTGCCGCCGGATCGGTACCCCAGGCGATGCCCGTGCGCGACGGGAAGTGCGCCGCAAAACCCCGGCTCGCGTCGGAGCGCGAGGCGCCTGCCTGAGCCCAGGAGCGATGGGAGCTGCCCGGTCCGTGGCAGGCCTCGCACCCCACGCCGAGCTCGCTCCATGTCGAATTATAGACATTCGCCTTGTCGTCGAATCCTTTCTGCAGGTTGGTGACATGGCAATCGACGCACATGTAGTTCGCGGTCTGTTGAATGCCCGTCCAGTGCAGGGGATCGCCTGGCGCGAGTTTCTCTTCGGGGTAGAGATCGAACCAGCGCTGGCCGCCGGCTGACTTCGGCCGCGTATCCCACGCGATGCCGAACGCCTGCAATCGACCGCCCGGCATTTCCACCAGATATTGCTGGAGCGGTGTCAGACCGAAGGTGAACTTGACCTCGAACTTGCCAGGCTTGCCGTCCGGGCCTTGCGTATCGACGAAGAACTTCCCTTCTCCGCGCGAGAAGGTCGTCGTGACACCGTCTTTAACGAATGTCGCGCCGCCGAAATCACCCAGCACGGCGGTCCCGCTCGCGTGCTGCATAGCCTCAGCGTGCTGCGACCCTTTCCACGCCTTGGTCTCCTGCTGATGGCATGCCGCGCAAGAGTCGCTGCCGATGAAGGCGGCCGTGAGGTTTGAAGGCGCAGGGGCAGCGCCGGTCTGAGCCTGAAGATGCAAGGCTCCGACACTGCCAAGAAGAACCAGCGCAAGGAGCAGCATGAAATACCGCCGCTGCATCACTGGATACTTTGGGCTAGATCGTGAAATTCATCGGCCATCGGAACTACCCTGCCACTTCCTGGGCGGCTCCACCTCGGAGGCCCTGCCGGGTTTCCCCTGCCTGTCGGATATATGGCGGCCGCATTCATTATGGAACTACTGCAAATTGCCTAAGAAGCTACTGTCAGAATCTCCGATTCGTCAGTCATCACGCCGCTCGGAGCGGAATAGACCTGATGCGCAACATGGGATTTGATGCGCAAGGGATTAGAAAATCGCTGCTCCATCCGGCTGAGCTACAGGGCCATGGCGGCGCTTTTAACTCATTTGGGAGAGCGCGGCAGCCCCCTAAAGTGCGGGCATGACCGATCAGCCGACCGGAGCCTGGAAGCTCCTCAGTTCGACCTACTCCTTCCGCGACAGGTGGCTCACGCTGCGCAGCGACACGGTCGCCTTGCCGGGCGGCGAGACGCTGACGCCATACCACGTGATCGAGTCACCCGACTGGGTGAACGCGATCGCAATCACCGACGACGGCAACATCGTGCTGGTCGAGCAGTATCGCCACGCCGTGCGGCAGACGATGCTCGAGCTGCCGGCCGGCCATGTCGATCCGGGCGAGGCGCCCGAGGTCGCCGTGAAACGCGAACTGCTCGAGGAGACAGGCCACGAGGCCGCGCACTGGCACGATCTCGGCGCGCTGTTTCCCGCGGCCTCGCGCTTCACCAACAAGGTGCGCAGTTATCTCGCGGTGGGCGTACGCCCGGTCCGCGCGCCGGTGTCCGGCGGCAGCGAGACCCTGCGCGTGCGATCGATCCCGTGGGCGGAGTTCGTTGCCGGGCTCTATTCCGGCGACATGATGCTGCGCGAGGCCAACCAGCTCGCCAGCGTCTTCCTGTTGCACATGCACGCGAAGTCGAGCAGCGATCCCGCAATCGCGAGGCTGCGCGTCTAGTCCTGCGGCCCGCCGCGGCGCAGCGCCTTGATCGTGCCGTGGCGCTTCTTGTCGTCGACGCGGCGACGCTTGGCTGCCTTCGACACGCGCGTCTTTACCCGCGGGGTCGGGCGATGTGCCGCGTCGCGCACCAGCTCGACCAGCCGCTCCAGCGCCTCCTCGCGGTTGCGCTTCTGGCTGCGCTGGCTCTGCGCGATCAGCACCAGCACGCCGTCGTTGGTCAGCCGGCTGCCCGCCAGTTTCTCCAGCCGCCAGCGCACGTCGTCGGGCAGCGACGGCGAGTTGCGCACGTCGAAGCGCAACTGCACCGCGCTCGAGGTCTTGTTGACGTGCTGCCCGCCCGGCCCGGTCGCGCGGACAAAGCTCTCCTCTATCTCCGACGGGTCGATCGTCAGCGAGCCGGTGACCCAGATCGGAGCGGTCGCGCTAGGCACGCGTGGCTTGGTAGCGTGCCTCGATGGCATCCCAGATCTGCGCTTCCAGGCACACGCCGTCGAAACGGTTGATCTGCTGCAGGCCGGTCGGCGACGTGACGTTGATCTCGGTGAGATAGTTTCCGATCACATCGATGCCGACGAAGATCATGCCGAGCCGCGCCAGCTCCGGGCCGATGATCTCGCAGATTTCGAGGTCGCGCCTGGTGAGGCCCGCCTTCACCGCCTGGCCGCCGACATGCATGTTCGATCGCGCCTCGCCCTGGGCCGGCACGCGGTCGATCGCACCCACGGCCTTGCCGTCGATCAGGATGATGCGCTTGTCGCCCTTGCGCACCTCGGGGAGGTAGCGCTGGGCGATCAGCGGCTCGCGGCTGCGCTGCGAGAACATCTCCAGCAGCGAGGCGAAATTCTCGTCGCCCGGCTGGACCCGGAACACACCCGCGCCGCCATTGCCGAACAGCGGCTTCAGGATGATGTCCTTGTGCTCGTCGCGGAACTCGCGCAGGGCGCGCGGATCGGCGCTGATCAGGGTGGGCGGCATCACGTTGTCGAAATGCGTGACGTAGAGCTTTTCCGGCGCGTTGCGCACGGAGGCCGGATCGTTCACGACCAGCGTCTTGGGATGCACGTGCTCCAGCAGGTGCGTCGTCGTGATGTACGACATGTCGAACGGCGGATCCTGGCGCAGCAGCACGACATCGAAGGTCGAGAGATCGACCAGCGCAGACTCACCCAGGGTGAAGTGATTGCCCTTCTCGCTCCTGAGCGTCATCGGCTGCACCCGCGCGAGCACCTTGCGGTCGCGGAACATCAGCTCGGGCGGCGTGTAATGGAATACCTCGTAGCCGCGCTTCTGCGCCTCCATGCCCATCACGAAGGTCGAATCGCCCGCAATGTCGATGGTCGACACATGGTCCATCTGGATGGCGACTTTGAGTTTCATGATCCGTCCTCGAGCGATTGAAAGCGGGCGATTGAAAGCGGGCGATTGAAAGCGGGCGATTGGGAGCGTCAGTTAAGCCCGCGGCGCAATTCCTGCAACAGGGCAGTGGCGTGCCCGCGCATGTCTGCACCCGCCGCCCCGCCGCTGTGGCCGTCGTCCATCATCAGGAACCGCTCGAAGGCGGCGATCGCGGCCCGGCGCTTGTCGAGCCGGACGTTGATCTGACCCGCCTCGTACATCAGCGCGGCCTGTAGCGGGTCGATCGCCAGCATGCGGTCGACGACCTTCATGGCGCCGGCCCAGTCCTCGCGCTGGACCAGGCGCGCGCGGATATTGTTTTCCAGCCGCAGCAATACCTGCCGGTCGGCCACGGGATCGTAAAAGGACGGGTCGGGCTGGGCATTGGGGCCCAGCACCTTGCGGGTGAGGTCGCGCAGGTCGGCGGCATCGCGCACGATCCCGTCGTTGAACGGATCGACCACGTGGCGCGCACCGTCGATCGCCACCCGGATTAGGAAGTGGCCGGGGAAATTCAGCCCCTCGGCATCCCAGCCCTGGTCGCGTGCGACCTGGAGATAAAGAAGCGCCAGCGCCACGGGCAGGCCCTTTCGGCGCTCGATCACCTTCACCATGTCGGCGTTCTGCAGGTCGTCGTAGGTCTCCTTGTCGCCGCGATAGGCGAAGGACTGCGCGATCACTTCGGCCAGCGCCTCCGGCGTGGCGCCGCGGCGGTGCACGAGATCGGCGACGGCCGCCGACATCTGCGCAACATGCTGGCGGAACGGCACCAGATCGATTGGCTCGTCGTGTTGCAGCAGGCTCAAGGTCAGCGCCACTTCGAGCACCTCGAGGCGCACGCCGTCGCCGGCGCAGAGATCCTTGAGACGGGCAAGCTGCTGGGGGGTACCGGCCAAACGTCTACTCCGGGGCGCGCCAGACATCGGGCAGATGCCGCGGCCACATCTTGCGCCACAGCGGGCCCGCCACCAGCACCGCATCGAAGCGCACAGAGCACACGGCGTAGCGCGGATGGCTGGCGAGGAACAGGTTGGCCGCGCGCGCCACGCGCCCGAACTGGCCCGGCCGCAGCGCGAAGGTCGCCGCGTCGAAATCGGCCCGCGCCTTCACTTCGACGAAGGCCAGCAGGTTGCCGCGCCGGGCCACGATGTCGATCTCGCCGAGCCGGGTCTTGTAGCGCTGCGCCACGATCGTGTAGCCCGCGAGCCGCAGCCGCCACGCCGCGCGCCATTCGGCGGTGTGCCCCATGCGATGGGCCTTGCGGCGGGTCTCGACGCTCATGACGTGCGCTTCAGTTCGAGGGCGCGCGCATAGACGTCGCGGCGCTTGAGACCAAGCCGCGCCGCCACTTCCGACGAGGCGTCCTTCACCGAGGCGCCAGCCATGGCTTCGCGCAAGGCATCGTCGAGCGTGCCCGCCGCCGGCGCGGCGCCCTCGACCGGCGCTCCGATCACCAGCACGATCTCGCCCCGCACCTCGGCCTGAGCGGCGTAGTGCGCCGCGAGTTCGGGCAAGGTCCCACGCCGCACTTCCTCGAACAGCTTGGTGAGTTCGCGCGCCACGGCGGCCGGCCGCTCGCCCAGCAGCTCGGCGAGGTCGGCCAGCGACGCGGCGAGACGATGGGGCGCCTCGAAGAACACGATGGTGGCGGGCACGATGGACGCCTCGCCGATCGCGCGACGGCGTTCGACGGACCTGGCCGGCAAAAATCCGCCGAAGAAGAAACGGTCGGTCGGCAGGCCCGATACCGCGAGCGCCATCGGCACGGCGGACGCGCCAGGCGCCGAGGTCACGGCATGCCCCCGGCCGATGGCCGCACGCACCAGCCGGTAGCCGGGATCGGAAATCAACGGCATGCCGGCATCGGAGACCAAAGCCACGCGCGCACCCTGGTCCAGCGCCTTCACGATGCGCGGCTCGGCGGCATCCTGGGTGGCATCGCTGTAGGCCACGGTGGGTGCGGAAATGCCATAGTGGGACGCAAGCTTGGCGAACACGCGTGTATCCTCGCAGGCGATCAGGTCGACACTGCGCAGCACATCGAGCGCACGCAGCGTTATGTCGCCCATGTTACCGATCGGTGTGGCGACAATATGCAGCCCCGGCGCGACCGGCGACAGTTTACGCGAGCCCTGCCCGTCGCTAGCTTGTAGACCCTCGTCCATACGCTCCACCAACATCCCCGGGCACCAGATGCGTTTGTCTTTTTTCGCGCTCGCCGCCGCCGTCCTTCTGCTCGGCGCCTGCGACGACGGCCCCACTCCTAGCACGGCGCCGCCGCGCCCGCAGGCTCCCGCGCCGCAGGTCGGCGCGACCACCACGCCGTCGGGCAAGATCCGCATCGCGCTGCTGCTGCCGCTGTCGGGCCGCGCGGCGCCGACCGGGCAGGCGATGCAGCAGGCTGCGGAGATGTCGCTGTTCGATTCGGGCGCCAAGGACATCGCGCTCGCCGCCTACGACTCCGGCGAAACCGCCGACAGTGCCGTCCAGGCCTATACCAAGGCGCGCGCCGAAGGAGCTGCCCTGGTGCTGGGTCCCCTGTTCGGTCCCTCGGCATCGGCGCTGGCGCCGATCGTGGCGCGCGGCGGCGCCAACGTCATCGCCTTCTCCAACGACGAGAACGCAGCCAAGCCCGGCGTGTGGGTGATGGGCATCGCCGCCCCGCCGCAGGTTCGCCGCGTCGTCGATCAGGCGGTGAAGTCCGGCATCAAGCGGTTTGCGGCACTGGCGCCGCACACCGCCTACGGCGAGCAGATGACACGCACCCTGGAGAGTCATGTCGCCGTGCGCGGCGGCGAGGTCGTGGGCGCAGAACTCTACGACGAAGGCGCCGATCTCTCCGCGGCGGCCAAGCGCCTCGCCGCCACCGTCAAAGGCGATGGCAAGCTCGCCATCCTTGTCCCGGTGGCACCGCCGCGTCTGGCGGCAGCCCTTGCTGCGCTTTCGGGCGCCGGCATCGACAGCAGCAGCGTGCAGCTGATCGGCACCGGCGTGTGGGACATTCCGGGCATCGGCGCCGACACCGCGCTGCGCGGCGCCTGGTATGCCGCGCCCGATCCCGCCAAGCGCGCCGACTTCGAGCGCCGCTTCATCGCCACCTATGGCCGTCCGCCGCTGCGCTTGGCGACGCTTGCCTATGATGCCGTGGCGCTCGCGGGCCAGCTCGCGCGCCTGAAGCCGGGCGGCGATTTCACCGCCGAAGCGATCACCAATCCCAACGGCTGGTCCGGCGTCGACGGCGTCTTCCGCTTCCTGCCCGACGGGCGCACCGAGCGCGGCCTGGCCGTGATCGAGGTCCAGGGCGAGCGCGGCCTCGTCGTCAGTCCCGCTCCCGCCAGCTTCGTGAACACCAACTGATGCCGGCTCTTCCACGCGCCATTCTCTTCGATCTCGACGACACCCTGATCCGCGCCTACGCCCAGCCCGAGGAGGCGTGGACCCGGCTGCTGCACATCTTCTCCGCCCATCTCGATGCGCACGATGCAGCCGCGATCGAGCGCATCCGCACGACGATCATGGGCGAGGCCAAGGCGTTCTGGAGCGATCACGCCCAGGCGGCGAAGTGGCGGCTCGACATCGGCGGCGCCCGCCGGCTCTCGGTGCGTCGAGGACTCGAAGCCCTCGGTCGCCCCGACGATGCGCTGGCCGACCGCATCGCCGATGCCTTCACCGAGATGCGGCGCCAGGAATACCGGCTCTATCCCGACGCGCACGCCACGGTCGATGCGTTGCGCGACGCCGGCGTGAAGCTGGCGCTGGTGACCAACGGCGCGGGCACGCCGCAGCGGGCCAAGATCGAACGCTTCGATCTCGAGCACCGCTTCCACCACATCCAGATCGAGGGCGAGTTCGGGCAGGGCAAACCCGAACTCGCGGTCTATCGCAACGCGCTCGAGAAGCTCGGCGTGGAACCCGCCGACGCGTGGATGGTCGGCGACAATTACGAGTGGGAAGTCGTGGCGCCGCAGCAGCTCGGCATCTGCGGCATCTGGTACGACCCGTTCGACGCCGGCATTCCCGCGCACGCCACTGCCCAGCCCACACGGGTGATCAAGCGGCTGGCGGAGCTGGTGGAGTAGCTCCCGGCATCAAAAGTTGACGCCCGTGTGCACCGAAATCCTGGGACACCTCGGATGCCGATACCATAAGGGTTTCAGGCGATTTGTACCGGATTCCGCCACCCCCTCCGCGTAATTATATTGCGCGATCCTTGGGCAGCTTGTCGGCGGTCTGCAGGATGAGGCGATCGACCCGGCCGCCCTTCACCAGATGCGTGTCGAGGATCTCGTCGATGTCGGCCTTGGTCGGGCAGGTGTACCAGACACCTTCCGGATAGATGACCAGCGTCGGTCCGAGCTCACAGCGGTCGAGGCAGCCCGCGGTGTTGATGCGCACGTTCTTGAGGCCGAGCTTCTTGGCCGCGCTCTTCATATGATCGCGCAGTTCCTCAGCCCCCTTCTCCGCGCAGCAGCCGCGCGGATGGCCTGCCGGCCGGCGGTTGGTACAGCAGAAGACATGGGCCTCGTAGTACGGCTTGGGATCGGTCGGCTTTTCGCGATCGCTCATCTTGCGTCTATTCCTTCTTGGGGCCGCCGGCCGCGATGTTCGCGAGCTGCGACCAGAACGCCTGCTGCATCTGCTGCATCTGGTCGACGCCCTGCATGGAGGCCGGCAACCACGTCTTGAAGATCGTCTCGGGGTTCATGCTGTTGAGGCTGGAGCGCAACCGCTCCTCGATCTCGCCCATGACCCGCTGCTGCATCGGCCCCAGGTCGGGCAGGCCGAAAAAGGCGCGCGCTTCCTCGGGGGTGCAGGTCACTTCGACATTCACTTTCATCGCGTTCTCCGTTGCCGATCCACCTTAGGCGATCCCGTGCTATGAGGCGATATGGTTCACGATATGGCTAGCCTTTGGCTCTCCGCCAACCCCCGCGCCGCGCAGTCCCAACCGTTCGGTGCGGCCCAGCGCGCCGTGATCGACCCCGATCGCGTCCCGGATGTTGGCGCGCTCCTGGGCGACACAAATGGCCCCACGCCCTTGCACGCGCTGCCCGCCCTGGCGGCGCAGTTCGGCGTCGGCGAAATCCGCGTCAAGGACGAGAGCCAGCGCTTCGGCTTCGGCGCCTTCAAGGCATTGGGCGGCGTCTTCGCGGTCCATCAGTTCGTCGCCACGCACAAGGACCGCGCGCCCGCCGATATCGTCTTCACGACGGCGAGCTCGGGCAATCACGGCCGCTCGGTGGCCCTCGGTGCGCAGTCGGTCGGCGCGCGCTGCACGATCTTCCTGCCAAAATTCACCTCGGCCGAAAAGGAAGCCGCGATCCGCGCCAAGGGCGCCGACGTGATCCGCATCGACGGCGACTACGACACCGCGGTCGCCGAATGCCGCCGGCAGGCCGCCGCGAACGGCTGGACGGTGATCTCGGACACCTCGTGGGACGGCTATGAGGACGTGCCGCGCGACGTGATGCGCGGCTACACGATGCTGGCCAAGGAGATCGTGACCCAGTGGCCGGCGGGTCCCACGCATTTCTTCGTGCAGGCGGGCGTCGGCGGACTGGCCGCCGCCGTGATCGGCTATCTCTGGGCGGTGATGCCGGCGCGTCCCGTCTGCGTGATTGTCGAGCCTGAGAGCGCCGACTGCTGGTTCCAGAGCAACAAGGCTGGCCGGCCGACTCTCGCGAGCGGCGCGGCCGACACGGCGATGGGCGGTCTAGCCTGCCGGGAAATCTCGCCGCTCACCTGGCCCGTGCTCGGCGTCGGCACCGACTGGTTCATGACCATCACCGAGGATCAGGTGATGCCGGCTCGCCGCCTTTATGCGCATCCGGTGAACGGTGATCCGGCAATCACGTCAGGTCCTTCAGGCTGCGCGGGTCTCGCTGGCCTCACCCGTATTTGCAGCGACAAGGCTGCGTTCGCGATGCTGGGACTCGACCGAAATTCGCGCGTGCTGCTTATCAATAGCGAGGGCAATCTCGGCGAAGGTACGGTATGACCGAGGCACGCGTACCGAACGAGGAGTAACGCTGTGCAGCTTCAGCTCAAGACGTGGCAGTTCGTCGAGGAATACCTCAAGACCAAGACCGGCATCATCATCCCGATCGGCTCGACCGAGCAGCACGGCCCGACCGGCCTGATCGGCACCGACGCGCTCACCGCCGAAATGATCGGCCGGGGAGTCGGCGAGAAAGTTGGTGCGCTGGTGGCGCCGACGATCTCCGTCGGCATGGCGCAGCATCATCTCGACTTCGCGGGCTCGATCACGCTCAAACCCACGACTTTGATCGCCGTGGTGCGCGATACGGTGATGTCGCTCACCAAACACGGCTTCACACGCTTCTTCTTCGTGAACGGCCATGGCGGCAACATCGCCACGGTGACGGCCGCCTTCTCCGAGATCTATGCCGAGCGCTCGATGGAGCGCATGAGCAACCAGCCTTCGATCAAATGCGCGCTGCGCAATTGGTGGGACAGTCCCGGCATCAAGCGGCTGAGCTCGGAACTCTATCCGACCGGCGAAGGCAGCCATGCCACGGCGTCGGAAGTGGCGCTCACCTGGTACAAATATCCCGAGACGATGGACCGCCGCGTGCTCGAGCCGCGCATCGCGCCGAATGGCTCGTTCGCGGACTCCGAAGACTATCGCCGCGCCTTCCCCGACGGCCGCATCGGCTCCGATCCCAGCCAGGCGACGCCCGAGCACGGCAAGCGCTTCTACGACCAGGCGGTCGAGGATGTGGCGCGCGACTACCAGAGCTGGGTCGCGCGCTAAGCGCGGGTTCTAAGGCTGCTCGTCCGCGAGCCTCGGCAGAGGCGTGCCGCGGGCCTGCTGGCGCTTCAGGATGTAGAGGCCTGACGCGACCACGACGACGATGCCGGCGAAGGCCAGTCCGTTCGGCACGTCACCCCACACGAAGTAGCCAATCACGATCGCGCCCAGAACCGAGCCGTAGCGCAACGCGCCCAGTACGGACATCTCGGCACTGGAGCGCAGCGCCAGCATCAGGAACTGGTAGCCCGCCGCCAGCAGCAGCGAGGCGAGGATCAGCAGCATCACGCCGCGCGTCGACATCGGATGCCAACCCTCGAACGCAGCGAACGCCAAGCCCATCAACGCCACGGCCGCGGCCGACCAGAAGGACATGATCGTGGTCGGCACGTGTGCGGGAATATAGCGCCCCAGCGTGTCGCGGATTGCGCCCAGCAGCGAGGAGCCCACGACAACCCAGCTCCAGATGTTGAGTTCGTCGGGCTTGGGCTGGATCACCATCACCACGCCCACGAAGCCCAGCACGATCGCGGTCCAGCGCCGCCAGCGCACGTCTTCCTTCAGGACCACGACCGCCAGGATGGTGAGGAAGAACGGCGTCGATAGATTAATGGCGGTCGCAGTCGCGAACTGGATGTGCGACAGCGCCACCAGATAGGTGAGCGCCGCCACCCCCTCGAGGAGGCCGCGCATGAACACGGCGGGATGGGCGATGGTCGACATCCGCCGCCAGCCACCGGTCGAGAGCAGCACCATGAAGCACCACAGCGTGGCGAACACGCCGCGCAGGCCGACGACCTGGACGGCGGGCGCCGTCTCCGCTGCGAGCTTGATGAGCGCATCGTTCAGCAGGAAGACCACGACCGACGCCGACATCCAGAGGATGCCGCGGGTATGGCTGATCACTTCGCAGGGCTCACTTTGATGGGCCGGCCATCTTCAGAATGAGTTTCCAGTGCTCGTCGCTGACCGGCGAGACCGAGAGGCGCGACTGGCGCACCAGCCCCAGCTCCTTGAACCGGGGTTCGGCCTTGATGTCGGCGAGCGTGACGGGCTTCTTCAGCGGCTCGACCGGCGCCACGTCGACGGTGACGGCCTTGCCTGCCTTGTCGGTCGGATCGAGATAGGCGGTCTTCGTGACCTTGGCGATGCCCACGATCTCCTTGCCCTCGTTCGAGTGGTAGAAGAAGCAGAGGTCGCCGGTCTTCATCGCCTTGAGATTGATCGCGGCCTGGGCGTTGCGCACGCCGGTCCAGGACGTCTTCTTGTCCTTCACGAACATGTCCCACGAATAGACCGACGGCTCGGACTTTATGAGCCAATGCGCCATTTCACTCCCCTTGTCGTTTGCGGGCTATTCGCCCTCGCGTCTTAGTGGCCGCGCGAGCAGCGCGCGAATCGCGTCGTCGAGGTCCGCGCCTTTGTGGAGGATAGCATCGACGGCGGTGCATATCGGCATTTCGATGTTTTGACGTGCAGCGCGGCGCAGCACGGCCGGCGCCGTCGCCTCGCCTTCCACGACCTGCCGGCGGCCCTCCATGTACTTGGCGAGCGACACGCCCTTGCCCAGTGCCGCGCCCAGCGAGCGGTTGCGTGACAACGGCCCGTAACAGGTGAGCGCGAGATCGCCGAGACCGCTCAGGCCCGTCAGCGTCTCGAGCTCGGCGCCCATCGCCTGGCCCAGCCGCGCCATCTCGGCGAAGCCGCGCGTCACCAGCGCCGCGGCCGCATTGGCGCCGAGGCCGCGGCCCTCGACGATACCGGCCGCGATCGCGAGCACGTTCTTCACCGCTCCGCCCAGCGCCACACCCAGGACGTCATGCGTCCAGTACGGGCGGAACGCGCCGGCCGCCAATGTCGCCGCGAGCTCGCGCCCGAGAGTGGGGTCGACGGTGGCGATGCTGATCGCCGTCGGCAGGCCGCGCACGGCTTCCTCGGCAAAGCTCGGCCCCGACAGCAGCGCGATGCGCCGGCGCGGCTGAACCTCGGCCAGCACCTCGTGCATCAGCAGGCCGCTCCCGGCCTCGATGCCCTTGGCGCAGATCACGACCGGCTGGTCTCCCGGCAATTTTTCCGCCAGCGCCCGCACGGCCTGTGCCGGACACACGAGCAACAGCGCGTCGCACCCGGCGAGCGCCGCAAGATCGGGCGCGGCGGCGATGCCGGCTTCGAGCGGAATGCCGGGAAGATAGACGTCGTTCCTGCGCTCCGTCGCGATCGCTTTCGAGATCGTGGGATCGCGCGACCACAACGTCACATCGCGGCCGGCGCGGCGCGCGAGGCAGGCGAGCGCCGTGCCGAAGGCGCCGCCACCCACCACGCCGATGTGCGCTCCGCTATTCATTGCTGAGGGGGCTCACAGGCTGAGATTGAACGCGATGGAGATGCGCACGGCAGCGCCGGCATAGGGCCGCACCTGGTGCAGCAGCCACGCCGGGAACATCACAAGACGGCCCGACTTGGGACGGATGACTTCGTTGGCGCCGACCGAGAGGCCGGCACTGCCGAAGGCGAGTTGGGGCGCGTACATCGCCGGACCCGGGCCGCGCGGATCCATGAATTCGAGCTCGCCGCCCAGTGTTGGATCGGCGTCGCTGCCGCCATCGTCGACATAGTAGACGCCGGACCAGAAGCTGCCGGGATGGGAATGGAACTCGTTGCCGTGGCCACCGCGGTTGACGTTGGCCCACATGTTGGCGCGCCAGTTGATCGTCACGGCATTGCCGTGGCGGTCGCTGGTGATGCGGTTGGCGGTGTTGCGCCCGATCGCCAGCAGCTTGATCGCCGCGGCGCCGCCCCAGCGGTCCATCTCCCAGTCCGACTGCCAGCCGCCGAGATTGGAGTGGCGCGTGCCGGGATGCATCTTCTCCCGCGCTTCTATCGTGGTGCGCAGGTCGACGTTCATCGCGGCGGAATCGGCAACGTCGAGCGTCACCACGGGCGTGGCGAACAGCGAGGCGACGTGGGGTCCGGTGCTCATGTCCGGGACTCTACACCCATATCGAGCGGCCAGCGCGGCCGGGGGCGGAAATCGAGTGGATCGGTCTGTCCGAGACGCAGACGTTCGAGGCCGGCCCAGGCAATCATCGCGCCGTTGTCGGTACAGAGTTTTACGGGCGGCGCCACGAGGCGCGCGCCGTGTTGGGCGGCAAGGGTTTCGAGCCGACCACGCAGATACAGATTTGCCGCGACGCCACCTGCCACGACCAGCGTCGTGGCGGGTGCCAGGGCCAGCGCGTTGGCGCAGCGGTCGGCCAGCACGTCGCCCGCCGTGCGCTGGAAGGAGGCGCAGAGATCGGAGATCGCCTTCGCATCGCCCGCCGGCAGTTTCTCGATCGTTTGCCGCACCGCCGTCTTGAGGCCGGAGAAGGAGAAGTCGCAGCCCGGCTTGCGCCACATCGGCCGCGGCAGCTGGAAGCGCTGCGGGTCGCCGCCGTGCGCGGCCTTCTCGACCGCGGGCCCGCCCGGAAAGCCGAGGTTCAGGAGCTTGGCCGTCTTGTCGAAGCACTCGCCGACGGCATCGTCGATCGTCGTGCCCAGCCGCGTGAAATCGCCGGGGCCGCGTACGGTCAGGAGCTGGCAATGGCCGCCCGACACCAGCAGCAGCAGATAGGGAAACGTGACTTCTTCGGTGAGGCGCACGGAGAGTGCATGGCCTTCGAGATGATTGACGGCGAGGAAGGGCTTGTCGTGCGCGAAGGCCATCGCCTTGGCCGTCATCACGCCCACCATCACGCCACCGATCAGGCCCGGTCCGCCGGTGGCGGCGATGCCGTCGAGATCGGCGAGGCCGAGATTCGCTTCTGCCAGCGCGTCGGCCACCAGCCCGTCGAGCCGCTCGAGATGCGCGCGCGCGGCGATCTCCGGCACCACGCCGCCGAAACGGCGGTGCTCGGTCAACTGGCTGTAGACGACGTTGGACAGGATGCGGCCAACTGGTCGGCCGTCGGCCGCCGCCTCGACGATGGCGACCGCCGTCTCGTCGCAGCTCGTTTCGATACCCAGGACACGCATTCGTGCGTTCTAGCCTTCGCTGCCGACCTACGCTAGAGCAGCGCCATGGCTCCTCCTCTCCTTCGGATCGGCACGCGCGGCAGCAAGCTGGCGCTGGTCCAGACCGGCCTGGTGCGCGATGCACTCGCAGCCGCCGTGCCGGAACTCGGTGCGCCCGGCGCGGTCGAGATCGTCGTCATCAAGACCACCGGCGACGCGATCCAGGACCGCCCGCTTTCGGAAGCCGGCGGCAAGGGCCTGTTCGTGAAGGAGATCGAGGAAGCGCTTCTGGGCAACCGCATCGACGCGGCCGTGCACAGCATGAAAGACATGCCGACCGCCCAGCCGGCCGGTCTGGCGATCTCCGCCTTCCTGCCGCGCGAGGATGTGCGTGACGTGCTGATCGCGGGCGACATCACACGCATCGCCGACCTCAAGCGGGGCGCGGTCATCGGCTCTGCCGCGCTGCGGCGCAAGGCGCAGCTGCTGCACCTGCGGCCCGACCTGCAGGTCGTGAATTTCCGCGGCAATGTCGACACGCGCCTCGCCAAGCAGGCGTCGGGCGTGGTCGATGCGACGTTGCTGGCGATGGCGGGCCTCAAGCGCCTCGGCCTGAAGGTCGGCACGCCGATCTCCGAAGAGGAGATGCTGCCCGCCGTCGGCCAGGGTGCGGTGTGCATCGAATGCCGGATCGACGATGCGAGGACGCGCGGGTGGCTGGCAAAAATCGATCATGCGCCGACCGCGACCTGCGTCGCTGCCGAGCACGCCATGCTGGCCGTACTCGACGGCTCGTGCCGCACGCCCATCGCCGGCCACGCCACGCTGGGTGCTGACGGCGCGCTGCATCTGCGCGGGCTGATCCTGAAGCCCGACGGCTCGCAGGCGATCGCCACCGAGCGCAAGGGCACAGCCAGGGATGCCGCGGCACTCGGCAAGGACGCGGGGCTAGAACTTAAGCAGCGCGGCGGGCCGGGCTTCCTCGAATGACCGACAGGATCGAATACGACGCGACCGGGCTGCTCTGCCCGCTACCCGTGCTGCGCGCCAACCGCAAGATGCGCGAGCTGCCGGTGGGCGGAGAACTCACCGTGCGCGCGACCGATCCCGCGTCGGAAAGCGATTTTCCCTCCTACTGCAAGCAGACCGGCCACGAGCTGGTCTCGACCTCGCGCGAAGGCGAGGTACTGGTATTCGTCATCCGGAAACGCTAGTAGGCCAATCATGCCGAAATCCAGCTTCAAGACCATCGACGACCTCGCCGTGTCCGGCAAACGCGTCCTCGTGCGCGTCGACCTCAACGTGCCGATGAAAAATGGCCAGGTCACCGATGCCACCCGCATCGAGCGCGCCGCGCCGACGATCAGGGAACTCGCCGACAAGGGCGCCAAGGTGATCGTGCTCAGTCATTTCGGCCGGCCCGACGGCAAGCGCGTGCCCGAGATGTCGCTGAAGCCACTGCTCGAACCGCTGGCCAAGGCAATCGGCAAGCCCGTTGCCTTCGCCGATGATTGCATCGGACCGGTTGCCGAAGGCGCCGTACGGGCGCTGAAAAACGGCGATGTGCTGCTGCTCGAGAATCTCCGCTTCCACAAGGAAGAGGAGAAGAACGAGGCCGGCTTCATCGACAAGCTCTCGGCACTGGGCGACATCTACATCAACGACGCCTTCTCGGCCGCGCACCGCGCGCACGCCTCGACCGAGGGAATCGCCAACCGCCTCCCCGCCGCGGCGGGCCGGCTGATGCAGGCCGAGCTCGAGCATCTCAACAGCGCCCTGGGCGCGCCCAAGAAGCCGGTCTGTGCGGTCGTCGGCGGCGCCAAGGTCTCGACCAAGCTCGACCTGCTGGGCAATCTCGTGGGCAAGGTCGACAAGCTGATCATCGGCGGCGGCATGGCCAATACCTTCCTGCAGGCGCAGGGCATCGCCGTCGGCAAGTCTCTGTCGGAAAAGGATCTCGGCGCCACCGCGCGCGAAATTCTGGAGAAGGCCAAGGCCGCCAAATGCACGGTGCTGCTGCCGGTAGACGTTGTCGTGGCAGGCGAGTTCAAGGCGGGCGCCGCGAACAAGGTCGTCGACGCCAACGCCTGCCCCGACGACCAGATGATCCTCGACGTCGGACCGAAGTCGATCGCGCTCTACGAGAAGGAAGTCGCCGGGTGCGCGACGTTGGTCTGGAACGGCCCGCTCGGCGCCTTCGAGTTGAAGCCTTTCGACACCGGCACCGTGGCGCTGGCCAAATGCGTGGCCAGGCTGACGGACGAGAAGAAACTGCTCTCGGTCGCGGGCGGCGGCGATACGGTCGCGGCGCTGGAAGCGGCAGGCGTGGCCGACCAGTTCAGCTACGTTTCGACTGCCGGTGGCGCCTTCCTCGAATGGATGGAAGGCAAGACCCTCCCCGGCGTGGCGGCCCTGATCCGGGCGGCCTAAGCTCTCTCCAACATCCGGAGGGAGCGCGATGAAGACGGAGCCGCGGACCGAACCATCGGCGGGGGCCATCAGCTCACACCTGGCCGTGCGGCCCGAGTGGCTCGACCGGCGGCGCGAGTCGGCGCTCGACCCCGCGCTGCCGATCGTCGATCCGCACCATCACCTGATCGATCGTCCGGAGAACGGGCGTTACCTCCTTCCCGATCTCCTGGCCGACATCGACGGCGGCGGTCACAACATTGTCGCGACGGTCTATCTCGAATGGCTGTCGATGTACCGCGCCGACGGCCCCGTCGAGGTGCGCCCGGTGGGCGAGGTCGAGTTCGCAAACGGCGTCGCCGCGATGTGCGCCAGCGGCAGCTACGGCAAGACGCGCGCCTGCGCCGGCATCGTCGGGCATGCCGATCTCACGCTCGGCAGCGACGTCGCCAGGGTGCTCGAGGCGATGATCACGGCGGGCGGGGGCCGGTTTCGCGGCATCCGGCACATCGCCTCGATGGATCGCGATCAGGGACAGTGGGGCGCGACCGCGGTGCGGCCGATGGGCCTGCTGCGCGACGGCCGCTTTCGCGAAGGGTTTGCCCGGCTGGCGCCGCTTGGTCTCAGCTTCGATGCTTGGCTCTACCATCCGCAACTGGGCGACGTGATCGACCTCGCGCGCGCCCATCCGGAAACGCCGATCGTGCTCAATCACGTCGGCGGTCCGATCGGACTCGGCCGCTACAAGGGCAAGCGCGACGAGGTCTTCGCCGAGTGGAGCGTGCGAATCCGCGAGCTCGCCGCCTGTCCCAACGTGCACGTGAAGCTGGGCGGCCTCGGCATGAAGATGTTCGGCTTCGACGTCCACGAGGGCGACCTGCCGCCCGGCTCCGAACAGCTCGCCGCGCTGTGGAAGCCCTACGTCGAGACCTGCATCGCAGCCTTCGGGCCGAAGCGCTCGATGTTCGAGAGCAATTTCCCCGTGGACAAGGGCTCGTACGGCTACGGCGTCTATTGGAATGCCTGCAAGCGCCTGGCCGAGGGGATGAGCGCGGCCGAGAAGGCCGACCTGTTTCACGGAACAGCATCGAGGTTCTATCGCCTCGGCGTCTGAGCCCGGCCTGTGAGCTTCGGACGATTCGCCTCCGACCGAAAACCGTCCTAGCCTCGGGGCATGAGCGCCCCCACCCCTCCTCCCGAGCGTCCGCGGCTCCCCTGGGATCCGCCCGAGCATTTCGAGAAGCGCGTCCCCGACGGCGACAGTCGCGAGCGCCTGGTCTGCGGCCGCTGCGAGTTCATTCACTATCAAAATCCGAAAGTGGTCGCGGGTGCCGTCATCACCTGGCCAAGCGAGGGAGGCGACAAGATCCTGATGGCCAAGCGCGCCATCGAGCCGCGCAAGGGATTCTGGACGCTCCCGGCGGGCTACATGGAACTGGGCGAGACCACCGAGCAGGCCGCGCAGCGCGAAGCCATGGAAGAAGCCTGCGCCGAGATCGAGATCGACCGGCTGCTGGCGATGTATTCGGTCGCGCGCATCGGCCAGGTCCAGATCATGTATCGCGCGCGCCTGCTCAACGAGAACATCGCGCCGGGCATCGAGAGCGAGGAAGTGGCGCTGGTCGAGTGGAAGGACATTCCGTGGGACGAGCTCGCCTTCCCCACAATGGTCTGGGCGCTGGCGCACTTTCACGAGACGCGCGGCCAGAAAGATTTCTCGACCTTCTCGAATCCGACCGGCGATCTCGCGAAAATGTGGCCGCCCCGCAAGCCGCAAGGGGTTTGAGACTCGCCACCAGCAGGGCTTTTTGCTACCATCGTACGAACGTTCGCTAAGCGTACGATTCTCAAAAAAGGACGGAGGAAACCATGCTGACGACAGCCGCAAACGAAATGCTGACGCGCGTTGGGCCGGGTACGCCCATGGGCAATCTGATGCGGGAATACTGGATTCCCGCCTGCCTCTCGTCCGAATTGAAGGCCGATGGCGAGCCGATGCGGCTCCTGCTGCTCGGCGAACAGCTGATCGCCTTCCGCGACACCGACGGCCGCGTCGGCATCATGGAGCATCGCTGCCCGCACCGTTGCGCCTCGCTGTTCTTCGGCCGCAACGAGGAAGGCGGCCTGCGCTGCGTCTATCACGGCTGGAAGTTCGACGTCGAAGGCAACTGCGTCGACATGCCGAACGTGAAGGAAGAGCAGGACTTCAAGCACCGCGTGAAGGCCAAGGCCTACAAGGTGGTCGAGCGCTCGGGTTTCATCTGGACCTACATGGGCACCCGCGCCGAGCCGCCCGCGCTGCCCTCGCTCGAAGTGCTGCAGCTCCCCGAGGCGGACCGCATGACCCGCGTGCACCAGCGCGAGTGCAACTGGTTCCAGTCGCTCGAAGGCGACATCGACACCTCGCATTTCGGCTTCCTGCACGTGGGCGGCCTCAAGATCGACGACGTCGATCCCAACACCATCCATCGCTGGGGCATCATGGACCGCGCGCCGGACTACAAGGCGACGGAGACCGAATGGGGCACGATGTATGCCGCCTATCGCGACGCCGATCCGGGCAACGTCTACTACCGCTTCGCGCACTTCATGTTCCCGTTCATCACGCTGACGCCGAACGGTTCGTTCGAGGACCAGGTCGCGTGCACGCTCAACGTGCCGATGGATGACACGCATACGCTCACCTACAACCTCGCCTGGACGAAGAAGACCCGGCCGCTGGAGACGCTGAAAAACGGCGACTGGATCCCGGGCATCGCGCCCGACATGAAGTTCCGGCCCAACACCAACGACTGGTACGGCCGGCACCGCCTCGTGGCGCGTCGCGAGAACGACTACTTCATCGACCGCGACATGCAGAAGAACGTGAACTACACCGGCATCCAGGGCATCGGCCGCCAGGACCAGGCCGCCGTCGAGTGCATGGGCGAGATCGTCGATCGCAGCCTCGAGCATCTGGCGCCGTCGGACCGCATGATCGCGATCACGCGCAAGCGCCTGATCGACGCCTGCCAGAAGCTGATGAACGAGAAGAAGGCGCCGCCGCTGGTCGACGATCCGGACGCCTGCCGCCGCGCACGCGGCGGATCGTTCGTCGCACCGGCCAAGCTCGACTGGCTCGACGCCTATGCCGAGAAGCTGCAGACGGCGCTCAGCCCGCTCAACCTGCTCGAGCGCCTGCCGCTGGCGGCCGAATAGCGTAACGCGAGACGGCCGCGAAGACGGCCGCCGCACAGAGGAGGCGTGACGATGGGATCGGCCGCAGCGACGCGGACCCCGAAAAGATGAGCGTTGCCGTCGACCTGACGGCGGCGCCCGTGCGTCCGGCCGGAAGTTTCTTCGGCCGGCACGGCCGCGCGTTAGGCCTCACCGTGCTGATCGCGATCCTGGGCTTCCTGTCGCTCTATCCCATGGGCATGCTGTTCTACGGCAGCCTGCATTCGACGCCGCCCGGCATGGCCGGCGTGTTCAACCTCGACGGCTACGCGGCCCTTGCGTCCAGCGAGAACCTCTCGGCGCTGGTGAACACGGTCGCGATCTCGCTGATCAAGACGATCCTGTCGGTGGCGCTCGCCATCCTGCTGGCCTGGATCGTGGCCCGCACCGACACGCCCGGGCGCGGCGCACTCGAAATATTGATCACCCTGCCGTTCTTTATTCCGCCGATCCTGACGGCGACGGCCTGGGCGATGCTGGGCAACGCGCAGGTCGGCACGATCAACCTCGTCTGGAAGGCGATCACCGGCCTCGAGACGCCGTTGGTCGACGTCTATTCCTACGGTGGCGTGATCTGGCACATGATGCAGTACTCGACGCCGTTCATCTTCCTGCTGGTCGTCGATGCCTTCCGCGCCATGGATCCCTCACTCGAGGAAGCGAGCCGCATGTCCGGCGCCTCGCGCTGGCAGACCTTCTGGCGCGTCACCTTCGCGCTGATGCTGCCGGTCACCACCAGCGCCTTCATCCTGAGCTTCATCCGCGGCATGGAATCGTTCGAGTCGGCGGTGTTCTTCGGCACGCCCGTCGGCATCAACGTCATCACCACGCAGATCTACAATTCGATCACCCAGAAGGGCACACCCGACTATCAGTCGGCGACGGCGCTGGGCTTCGCGGCCATGGCGCTGATGTTCCTGCTGCTGGTCATCCAGTCGCGCATGCTGGGCGGCCGCAGCTTCACGACAGTGACCGGCAAGGGCTACGCGCCCAACGTCACGCGGCTGGGCCGCCTGCGCTGGGTCACCTTCGCGATCTGCGTCAGCTTCTTCGCGCTCACCGTCGTACTGCCGATCGGCCAGCTGCTGCTGAGCTCGTTCTTCCAGTTCTTCGGCTTCTACCAGCTCGACATGCTGACCCTGCAGCACTATCGCGACGTCTGGGAGAACGACGAATTCTGGCACGCCTTCGGCAACACCATGCTGCTGGGCGTGCTGGGCGCCACCGCGACCATGACGCTGGGCGGCATCGTGGCCTATGTGACCACGCGTACGACCTGGCGTGGCCGGCGGTTGATCGACATCCTCGCGTGGCTGCCCTGGATGATGCCGGGCATGGTGCTGGGCATCGGCTTCCTGTGGGGCTTCGCCACACTGCCGCATTCCATCCCGATCTACGGCACGCTGTGGGCATTGCTGCTGGCCTATGTGGCGCTGGGCACGCCGGTCGCCGTGCGCGTGACCTCCGGCGCCTACGCCCAGATCGCCAAGGACATCGAGGAGTGCAGCCGCGTCCACGGCGCCGGCTGGTGGCAGACGCTGGGCCGCATCCTGATCGCGCTCGCCTGGCCCGCCTTCGCGGTCGGCTGGGTGCTGATCTTCTTCGGCATCATGCGCGAGCTCAGCGCCTCGATCCTGCTCTACGTGCCGGCCACCGAAGTGATGTCCGTCGTGATGCTGAAGATGTGGGTGGCCGGGAAGCCCGAGGAAGTAAGCGTGCTGGGACTGATCATGCTGGTCCTGGTGCTGGTGTTCCGCTGGGTGCAGCTGCGCTTCATCGCCAAGCGCATCAGCACGCTGTGAAAAAATTGAAGGGAAGGAAATCGCCATGCTGAGGAGAACTGTCCTGGGAGGCCTCGCGGCCAGTACCGCGATCGCACGGTCCGCGGCGGCGCAGGATGCCGCTTGGCAGAAGCTCGTCGACGACGCCAAGAAGGAAGGCAAGGTCGTGATCTACACGGCCTCGATCGGCTCGCCGTTCCACAAGGTCGTCTTCAAGGCCTTCGAGGCCAAGTACGGCATCAAGATCGAGCTGCTGGAAGCGCGTGCCAGCGAAGTGCGAGAGAGAGTGCGTGTCGAGCAGTCGGCCGGCCGCTTCCTGGGCGACCTGCATCACAACGGCAGCACGACCACCTGGCTGATGACGCAGGACGGCAACTTCCAGCCGCACGGTCCGCTGCCCAACATCAAGAACATCGAACCGCCCTACGAGGCGAGCGAGATGAGCATCCCGGCCGAGGTCATCAGCTATTGCCTGATGGTCAACAAGAACATGGTGAAGCCGGGCGACGAGCCCAAGGCGTGGAAGGACATCCTCGATCCCAAGTGGGCGGGCAAGATCCTGTCCGACGACTATCGCGCGCTGGGCGGCGGCGCGGTGTTCTTCATGGTGATGTACGACGCGTTCGGAAAGGAGTTCCACGAAAAGCTCGCGGCCCAGAAGCCCGTCTTCTCGCGCGATCTCGCCAACAGCGAGCGCCGGGTCGCGCGCGGCGAGTTCCCGCTCTACATCCCATTCTCGCTGCAGAACCTGAACAACCTCAAGGGCCTGCCGGTGAAGCCGATCGTGCCGGCAGAGGGGCGGCCCTACGTGCGCTTCGACCTGTCGATGCTGAAGAACGCCCCGCATCCCAATGCGACACGGCTGTTCATGAATTTCTATCTCGAGCCCGAGCAGCAGCTCGTGTTCGGCAACGCGGGCTACAATCCCGTGGTCAAGGGCGTGGTCGAGAAGACGTTGGAAGAGATCCGGCCGCATCTCGCGACCAAGGCCATGGGCACCACCACGCCTTCGAAGCAGGACGCCATGCTCGCGCTCGCCAAAGAGATCTACAAGTAACCCATGCCGTCAGTCACCCTGCGCGCCGTCGGCCGGCACTTCGCCGAGCTGAAAGCGGTCGACGACGTCGACCTGTCGATCGAGGACGGCGAGTTCGTCACGCTGCTGGGCCCCTCGGGCTGCGGCAAGACGACGACCTTGCGCATGGTGGCGGGGCTGGAGCGCAACGACACCGGCAGCATCGATATCGGCAGCCGCACGGTGAGCGACGCCCGCGCCGGGCTCTTCCTCCCACCCGACCAACGCAAGCTCGGCATGGTGTTCCAGTCCTACGCGATCTGGCCGCACATGACGGTGTTCGACAACGTGGCCTACCCGCTCTCGGTACGGCACGTCGCCAAGGCCGAAATCAAGGACAGGGTCACCCGGGCGCTGCAGCTGGTCGAGATGGAGCGCTATGCCGACAGGCCGGCGCCGGCCTTGTCGGGCGGCCAGCAGCAACGTGTGGCGATCGCCCGGGCGCTGGTGTTCGAGCCCGAGGTGCTGCTGCTCGACGAACCGCTCAGCAATCTCGATGCACGCCTGCGCACCCAGATGGGCGTCGAATTCCGCGCCCTGCAACGGCGCCTCAAGATCACCACGCTCTATGTGACGCACGATCAGGAAGAGGCGATGGCGCTCAGCGACCGGGTGGTGGTGATGCAGCGCGGCCGCATCCTGCAAACCGGTGCGCCCGAGACAGTCTATCGCCGTCCTGCCAGTCGCGAGGTCGCGTCATTCTTCGGCGCGCCCAATCTGATCGCGGCATCCGTGACCTCCAGCCAACCCGCGACCGCGGGCGAATGGCTGCTGACGGTCGAAGGCGCCGGCTGGCGTGGAACCTGTTGCGCGGCGCGCGCCTTCGCCAGCGGGGACAAGGTACTGCTCGTCGTCCGTCCCGAGGATGTCGTCCTGGGTGAGGCCGACACGACGGCGCCGGGCAAGCTCGCGTGGCCGGGAAAGGTGGTC
>CAIMEE010000239.1 GCA_903839865.1 Enhydrobacter aerosaccus
AGCTTGTCATACTCGCGCAGGAACGTCGGCAGCTTGAGTACCTTCAGGTGATGGCCGAGCAGAAGCTGGGGCGTGTCGGTCATGACGTCACCCCGCTGAGCAGGTCCATGTACGTCCTGGCCGAGGTCAGAGCCACGCTGGCGTTCGGCAGGTAGGGATAAACACTCATATCGAGGCGTGGCGGCCGGCGCTCGATCCGGCACAGCACCAGGTGCTTGACCGCGTCGAAGCCGATCACCCCGCGATCGATGGCATCGCGGACGCCGGCGGCGACGTCATCGACCCTGAACACTTCCATCAGGCGCAGCACCTGGACGAACTCGCGCTTGCCCTGCTTGCCCATGCGCGCCTCGAGCAGGCGACGCAGCGTGGCGAACGCTTCGGGCAGTTGCCAACCGGCCAACGGTGCCGCCTGGTCGAGCGCCCCTATCTTGCGTTCGAGCAGCGCCAGGTAATGCAACGGGTCGAACACGAAGTCTTCCCGCTCGTAGGACCGGGCATGCCGGGCGATGATCTCGGCACCGCACGAGATCACCACCTCGTGGACGTAGCCACGAACCACGACCTCGCGATGGCCGTAGGCGGTTGGCACCGAGTAGTCGGTGCCGCGATAGCGCACCAGAGATAATGAACTGACCCGGCCAGCCTGCTTCTCGCAGGCGTCATAGGGCGTCGGGGGCAGATCGTGGAACACCGCCAGGTCCCGCGCCATCCGCTCCCCGATCGTCTCGTCGTGGCCGCGCAGCCGATCGCCGAGCCGGCGGCGGCAATCCACCAGCAGCTGCTCGTTCAGCGCCGCGAAGCTCGCGGCCTGCGGCACCGGCACCAGGAAGTTCCGCCGGATCAACCCGACCAGACCCTCGACCTTGCCCTTGTCGTTGCCCTTGCCCGGCCGGCCGAACCGGTCAGTGAACAGGTAATGCGACTGCAGCTCACCGAACACCCGCGTCCGCTGGCGGCGGCCATCCCCCAGGATCCGCGCCACCGCGATCCGGGTGTTGTCGTACAGGATCGACTGCGGCACGCCGCCGAAGAAGTCGAATGCCGCCACGTGACCGGCGCAGAATGCCTCCGTCGTCTCCGCCGGATAGGCCTGCACGAAGCCGGCATCGCTATGCGCCAGGTCCATCGCAAAGAAGTGGATCTTCCGCTCCACCCCGCCGATCACCGCCAGTGCCTCGCCGAAGTCGGCCTGCGCATGGCCGGGATCGTGCCGCAGCGGCACGAACATCTCGCGCTGCCGCTGACGCTGCCCTAACACGGAATCCTTCACGATGGTCAGGCCGCCAGCGTAACCGTGCTCGTCGCGCAGCCGCTCGAAGATCCGCTTCGACGTATGCCGCTGCTTCACCGGACGGCCCTTATCAGCCTCCAAAATCTGATCGATGATCCCGACGAACGGATCCAGCTTAGGCCGGGCCGGTGGCCGGCTCCGCCGGTACCCCGGCGGCACCGAGAAAGACAGCATCTTCGCTACTGTCCGAGGATCCAGCCCGAACCGACGCCCCGTCTCGCGACGGCTCAGACCCTCGATCCGCACCGCATGGCGGACCTGCCTGTAAAGTTCCACGCCCTTCATCCCCCCGCCCTCTGCACGCCGTGCAAAGAGCTATCTGCCGAGGTATTTTTGCTCCGGCGCAACCAGACTTTCCGGCCGCTTCAGTGAGGGATTTTGTCTCCGGCGCTTACATAGGGCCTCGGGGCGGAAGGAGACGGGCATGCTCGACACGCATCCAGCAGGACCTGAAAGGCTCGCG
>CAIMEE010000240.1 GCA_903839865.1 Enhydrobacter aerosaccus
CCCGCCTGGAGGGGAAGGTGCGCGCCCCCGGCGACAAGTCGGTCTCGCACCGCGCCCTCATGTTCGGCGCCCTGGCGCTGGGCGAAACCGTGGTTTCGGGCCTGCTGGAGGGCGAGGACGTGCTCTGCACAGCCGCCGCGCTGCGGGCGCTGGGGGCGCAGATCGTGCAGGAAGGCCCGGCAGATGGATCGGTCTGGCGGGTCCGCGGCTTCGGCGTGGGCGGTGGCCGCGAACCCGACGGTGTGCTCGACCTCGGCAACTCCGGCACATCGGCCCGGCTTCTGTCGGGCATTCTGGCCAGCCACCCGTTCACCAGTTTCATGACCGGCGACGGCTCGCTCCGGCGCCGGCCGATGCAGCGCGTCATCGAGCCGCTGTCGCGCATGGGCGCGCGCTTCGTGTCGCGCGAGGGCGGCCGCATGCCGCTCGGCATCGTCGGCACCGATGAAATGATTCCCATCGAGTACACGCTGCCGGTCGCCTCGGCGCAGGTGAAGAGCTGCATCCTTCTTGCCGGCCTCAACACCGCGGGCGAGACCACGGTGATCGAACCCGAAGCCACACGCGATCACACCGAGCGCATGCTGCGCCACTTCGGCGCCGAGGTGCGCGTGTCGGATCTTGAAGGCCGCCGCGGCAAGCGCATCACGGTGGTGGGCTGGCCCGAGCTGAAGGCGCGCGATGTCGTGGTGCCGGGCGATCCGTCGTCGGCCGCGTTCGCCGTCGTGGCCGCGTGCATTCGTCCGGGCAGCGACGTGATGGTCGAGAACGTGGGGTTAAATCCCTTGCGGGCCGGGCTTTATACGACGTTGCAGGAAATGGGCGCGAACATCGTGCTGGAGAACCAGCGCGAAGTGGGCGGCGAGCCGGTGGCCGACCTGCGAATCAAGGGCGGCGGATTGAAGGGCGTGACGGTGCCGCCCGAGCGCGCACCGACGATGATCGACGAGTATCCGATCCTGGCTGTCGCCGCGGCGTGCGCCGAAGGCACGACACATATGCTGGGTCTTGCCGAACTGCGCGCCAAGGAAAGCGATCGCCTGTCGAGCGTTTCGGCGGGTCTCACGGCCAACGGCGTGAAGCACGAGATGGGCCCCGATTTTTTGATCGTGAACGGCGTCGGCGGTTCGCCGCCCGGCGGCGGACTCGTGGCCACCCATCTCGATCATCGCATCGCCATGTCGTTCCTCGTGCTCGGGCTCGCGACGAAGGAACCGGTCGCCGTCGACGACGGCTCGCCGATCGATACCAGTTTCCCGGGCTTCGCCGCGCTGATGAATGGACTCGGTGCCAAGATCGGGCCTGCGTGACAGAGCGTCTCGTCATTGCGATCGACGGTCCGTCGGCGTCGGGCAAGGGGACCCTGGCCAAGCGGCTGGCGGCCCATTTCGGCCTGCCCCATCTCGACACCGGCCTGCTCTACCGGGCGGTCGGCTGGGCTGCTTTCCGGACCGGCCGGGCGCCCGAAGAACTCGCGGCCCAGCTCCAGGCCAGCGAGCTCGATAACCCCGAACTGCGCGGCGACGAGGCGGGCCAGTGGGGCTCGAAAGTGGCCGCGAACGTCGAAGTTCGGGCCAACCTATTGAAACTTCAGAAGGAATTCGCCTCCAAGGCCACAGGAGCGGTGCTCGACGGCCGCGATATCGGCACCGTCATCTGCCCCGACGCGCCCGTAAAACTCTTCGTCACCGCGAGCCCGGAGTCACGGGCCGAACGGCGGTATCAGGAGTTGCGGGGACGTGGGGTCGACACTATAAAACCGCGCGTTCTTGCCGAGATGGCGGAGCGGGACCGTCGCGACAGCGAGCGGGCGGCTGCACCACTTAGAGCCGCGCCCGATGCCTGGCTTCTCGATACCAGTGAGATGGATGCCGATGCGGCCTTCGCCGCGGCTTTGGCATTCATCGAGCGCAAGGGCTTTCGATCCGCAGGGCCATAAGTCGCCGCCGGCGGATCGAAGACTTCCAGCGGCGATTGCGTGGGGGCGAGTCGTCCCCGCGTGGTGTTTCAAGGCAGTGGATCCGCCGGACTTAACCGGTTGGCCGATGGGCGGCAGCGTTTCGCCCAGGATCGATGAAGGAGAGCTGAATGGCTAAAGGCAGCGCATTGCGCAAACCCGCGAACGACACGTCCAGCGACGCGTTCGCGGCACTACTCGACGAATCGCTCGGCGGTTCGACGAGCTTCGAAGGACAGGTCGTCAAAGGCACGATCGTCCGCATCGCAAATGATTTCGTTACCATCGACGTCGGCCTCAAGTCCGAAGGCCGCGTGGCGCTCCGCGAGTTCTCCAATGGTGGAACCGGCGCCCCCGAGGTCAAGGAAGGCGACATCGTCGACATCTTCGTCGACCGCATGGAAAACAAGGAAGGCGAGGCCGTCCTGTCGCGCGACAAGGCGCGCCGCGAGGAAGCCTGGACCGTTCTCGAGAAGGCGTTCACCGATCAGGAACGCGTCATGGGCACCATCTTCGGCCGCGTGAAGGGTGGCTTCACCGTCGATCTCTCCGGCGCCGTGGCCTTCCTGCCGGGCAGCCAGGTCGACGTGCGTCCCGTGCGCGACGTCGGCCCGCTGATGGGCATGCCGCAGCCCTTCCAGATCCTGAAGATGGACCGCGCCCGCGGCAACATCGTCGTCTCGCGCCGCGCCGTGCTCGAAGAGACCCGCGCGGAGCAGCGCAGCGAGCTGATCCAG
>CAIMEE010000241.1 GCA_903839865.1 Enhydrobacter aerosaccus
CATCGACAGGATTCCTGGCCGGATGGACTTTTGAGCATGGACAGGTGAAGTTCACCAACGGTCTGAAGGTCATCGCCAAGGCGAACGACCTTCAGACCGAAACCGCCGCCGCCTGACAGATCAGATCCTCACCAACTTTCGACCATAGCTCTGGAGAGCCTCATGAAAATTGCAAAGTTTTTCCTATTTGTAGGGCTTGTTTTCTGTGAGGGCGCATTATGTGCACCTGCGTCGTACGCCGCAGATATTCGGATGTTTGTCCATCACGAGGTTGCCGATTATGCAACTTGGCGCAAATCATATGATGCGTTCGATACAACTAGGAAAGCATTGGGCGTAACTGGACAAGCGGTGTACCAAACGATTGATAATCCGAACGACGTTACTGTTACCCACGATTTTGCGAGCATCGAGAAGGCTAAGAGTTTTGCCTCTTCGCCAGAATTGAAAGCAGCAATGTCGCAAGGCGGAGTTAAGAGTGCGCCTCAAGTCTGGTTTACTAAGCCATCTAACCAGTAATTCGATGGCCAAGAATGGGGCTATCGCCAAAAGTTGGTGACTGGCCGGTCAAGCATAACGAGGACAGGCCAGACGGCCTGTCCTATCAGGGGACCAACTCTAGGTCTCCGTCAGCGCTCTCATCATGCCGATATCCGCCACTCGATCAGCCAGTCAAGCGATAGAGGCCCAGGGTAATCGGGTGAAGGACTGGGTGACAAGCCTCTGAAATGCTGAATCTGTGGTGATCCTCTGAATCGATTCGCGGAGGATGGCGATGGGTGAGGTGGCAAAAGAGTGCGGTGCGGTTTTCGAGACGGTCGTCTTTCTCAAGCATTTCAGAGAGTTGCCGGACCATCGCCAAGCCGGCAAGGTGACCTACCCGCTCGACGAGGTGTTGTTGCTGTGCCTACTCGCTGTTCTGGCGGGCGCCGACACCTTCGTCGACATCGCCCGCTTCGGGACCAGGAAGATCGACCTGATGCGCCGGTTCCGGCCGTTCCGGGACGGCACGCCCTCGCACGATCATCTTGGCGACATCCTCGCTACCCTGGATGCCGATCAGTTCCAGCGCTGCTTCGTCGCCTGGGTCGCCTCGCTGACCGGCGCGCCGGAAGGCGTGATCGCGATCGACGGCAAGACCCTGCGCCGCTCCCACCACGGCAAGGGCGGCAAGGCGGCGATCCACATGGTCTCCGCCTTCGCCGCCCGCCAGCGCCTCGTGCTCGGCCAGGTCAAGGTGGCGGAGAAGTCGAACGAAATCGTGGCAATCCCGAAATTGCTCGACCTGATGGCGATCGAAGGCGCGATCGTCACCATCGATGCGATGGGCTGCCAGCGCGACATCGCACAGAAGGTCATCGACAAGAAGGCCGACTACGTGCTGGCGCTGAAAGGCAACCAGGGCACCTTGCGCGACGATGTTGACCTGTTCTGCGCAGAGCAGAAAGCCAATGGGTTTGCCGATGCCGAGATCAGCCGCGCCGAGACCGTCGACGGCGATCACGGCCGCATCGAAACCCGCACCACGACCGTCATCCAGGACGTCGAATGGCTGCGTCAGCGCCACAAATGGCCTGGGCTGAACGGCGTTGTCATCGTTGAAAGTGCGCGGCAGATCGATGGCGCGATCACGTCCGAGACGCGCGTCTACATCACTTCGCTGCGTCTGCCGGCATACCCGTACGGCCAAAAAACTGATCCGACCGACGCGCCATCACGCCGCCTCACAATGATAGTAGCGCAGGAGCCCACCCAATCGCTCGCGGCACCGCACGGGTCCCTCGCGCTGCTGATCCGTGTTCCGAGGAAACAGCAGGATGTTGCCCTTCCCCTGGTGGTTCCGCTCGGCATGGAAATGATCGACATAATTGCTCAGCGCCCGCCGCAACGAGCGCTCGCCGAACAGGATCACCTTCGACAGGCACTCCTCCTTGACCGACCTCACCCAGCGCTCCGCGTAGGCATTCAGGTTCGGGCTGCGTGCCGGTAGCGCCAGCGGCTTAACCCGACCTGACACAAGGATGGCCCGGAACGATCGCGTGAACTTGGTTTCGCGATCGTGCAGGAGGTAGCGACAATCCCGCAGCGCGCCACAATCGTCCATGGTCGCGTTCCGGGCGATTTGCTTCATCCACGCCTCATCGGGATGAACGGTGATCCCGGCGATATCCACCCGGCGGCTCTCGAGATGGATGAAGAACAGAACGTAGTAGGTCACCAGCCCGCGCAGCGTCAGCACCTCGGCCGTGAAGAAGTCAGTTCCCGCCAACAGCGCCAGGTGAGTCCGAACGAAAGCCGCCCACGTGGTCGTGCGCTTGCGCTCCGGCGCCGGCGGCAGGCCGTGACGCCGCAAGACATTGCCGACCGTTTGATCCGAAACCTCATGCCCCAGATTGGCCAACGCCCCAGCAATCCGGTCATAGCCCCAATCCCGGTTCTCACTGGCCATCCGAAGGATCAGCTCCTCGACCTCCCGCTTGATCCGGGGCCTGCCCGGATATTGCCGGGCCTTCGAGCCATCGAATTTGCGGGCGACGAGCTTGCGATACCAGCCAAGGATGGTGTCCGGCCGGGCGACGGTGGCGATATCGGCCAGAACCTTGCGGCCCAGGCGATGACCGATCTCGCCCAGCGCGCCTCGCTCCGCGTCCGACAGCTTCAGCCGACCCTTCAGCTGGGCCTTCATGATCCGGTTTTCGGCCGCGAGGTATTCGTTCCGAGCCAGTACCTCCTGGTCCACCGTCCCCGTCACGTAGGCTAGGATGCGCGCCCAATCCATAATCGCCCCCTGCCCCGACCCTCAACGACGGCGGCGTCGGCCATCCGTGACATTGTACCGGGACACCGAACGAACCGCTAGCCGATGCCGCCTAACTCATTGGTTTCTCGGCCGTGTCTATTTTTTGACCTCACGGGTTTTTTGTTCGAGCGCTCGCGCAGGCTCGCCATCCGCGCCGTCTTCTTCATCCTGTCGCTCGACGGCGGCTTGCCGCTGTTGGAGCTGTTCAGGCCGAGCCGCCGCTCGAGTTCCGCAACCCGAGCCATAAGCGCGGCGATTTGCGCCGCCTGCGCCTGGATCAGCGCGATCAGTTCTTCACGGGACGGAACATCTGGCGATCCAGCGACCATCCGATTCTTGAATCGCAAAGCGATTCCCGCATCCAGGAAAATCGGCTAAAAATCTTGCCGCCGGGAAATGACCTGGGCAGTTATCCTGTTATCTCCTCAGCACAATACTGTCTGCTGTGCTCTGCGGCCAGGTTGTCAGGGCTCACTGGGCCGTCGAGAGCATGCGTAGGCCGCCACGAAAAACGAGATTGAGCCTTCTGTCAGAAGATGTCTTTGCGTTTCGGCAGCGGTATTTTCCCTCGCCTGCCGTTCCGTCGTGCCTTCTGCTCGGTACTGGAACTCGTGGGTCGCGCACCAGATCCGGCGGATGACATAGGTAGTCCCGGATTTGGCATCACGGCGGGTCAATACGTCAACGGTGTCGATGCTGATCCAAGTCATCTCCAGCGCCGTCAGACGCGTGCTCTGATGCCACGGAACATAGATGTGGCCGGTTTCGGAAGGCGAAGGCGGCGGATTGCTCCGGCTGGCCATTGCCATGAAGATCGCGGCGCTGAGCAGCGGGCCGAGGGCAAGCACCAATAGAACCGTCCCTTTGCGCGCCATCAATGCGGTCGCGTCCTTCGGTCGCGGCACGACCTCAGGACTCCCTGTCCGAGAAGATGGCCTGTAGCAAGTCGGGCCTGCGCTTCGTGAGCAGATAGAACCAGGCGGCGCCAACCGCGAGATAGGCCAGAAAAAGCCAGGGCAGCAGGTTCAGTGGCCAGAGCGGCACGGGATAGACGCTGCCGAGGATGACGAAGGTCATTATCAGCGTTCCGCCGCCGCTCACCAGCAAGTGGCGTACGACGAGCGTGCCGGCCTCGAACTGGTCGAGAGGGGCGGCGAGGCAGATCAGGAAATACACTGCAAGAAAGCCAAAGGTCGCCAGGGTACCGGCAAAGCCGAACGCCTCCAGCGGGCCGAGTTGCAGCGTGGCGAGGCCGCCCAACAGCGTGACCGCCGCCGATAGAACGACCGCCACGGAGGGCGTCCGGTGCCTAGGGTGCACGGTCGTGAGTCTGCGGGCGAGATAGCCGTAGCGGGCCATCGAGAAAAGCAATCGCGACGCGGCGTTGAGCGAGGCAAGCATGCAGGCGAGGCCGCTGATCAGGGCGCCAAAATACATCGCTGTTCCGGCCGCCGTGAGGCCCGCCCGCTCGGTCATGACGATGAAAGGCGCGCTGCTGTCGGCCAGCGCTCGCGTGTCGCCCTCCATGACCAGCACCATGAAATAGGTGATGACGACGAAGAATAGGCCAGACAGCAGAGCACTCATGGTGACCGCCAGACCGACATTGCGCGCCGGGTTGCGCGTTTCACGCGCCAGGGTTGCCGCGCTCTCGAAGCCGACGAAGCTGAACACCGCGAAGGTGAGAGAGGTCATGATGCCGCTGTAGCCATGTTGGCCGAAATCTAGTTGACGCGGGTCGATCACGGTGCCGTGCTGGACCACGGCGACGGTGGTGATCGCTAACAGGATGACGACCGACGCGACCTCCAGTATCAGTCCGAAGCGTGCGGAGAGACGGACATCACGCCAGGCGGCCCAGCCAGTCACGGCGACGAAGGTGCAGAGTGCGGCGTAGGAGTTGGGCATCAAGGCCTTGAGGCCAAGGCTTGCCAATAAGTTCTCGAGAAACAGCACCATGGCCAGCGCGAGGGCGATAGCGGTCGCGAGATAGGCGCCGATCATCAGCCATCCGGCGATGAGTCCGGCGAGCGGCCCCGCCGTGCGCCCGATGTAGATGAAGTATGAGCCCGACAGAGTATGGCGTCGCGACAGGGTGGCGATGTTGAGGGCGACGAAGACGATCCCGATACTGGCTATCAGGAATCCCAGCCACGATCCGCTGCCGGCCAGGCCCGCGACGACTGCGATGTTAAGGGCGGGCATCAGGGTCGGCGAGATGTTCGCCACCGATTGGCCGATGCTGTCTACCAGGCCGAGCGCACCAGTCCGCAACTGCGGCCGCTTATTCTTGACTATCGTCAACGCTTGAAATCCAATCAAAACTGCTAGTAACGGTGCAGGTTTTTTCCAGCCGCGCCTTCTGGGAAGGGAGATGTCCCGCTATTTGTTGAAAGTTTCGGAGCAGGAGACCTTAACCTATCCCGTACAAGGCTATGGCGTGGAGTTCAAGGTTCGTAACTGCCCAGGCTTCCTTGTGATTTCACTAATCAGTCAGTAATATAGGCTACATTCTTGTTCCGGAAGAACGCGCGTACCAGCGCCGGGTTCTCCCCGATTGGCGGCGATGCCATCCCAATGCCGATCGATCATCTCGGCGAACTTTTCAAACGGTTTGAGCCGCTGCCACTTCAAGCTTGAGCGCCAGTTCTCGAAGAAGCGCCGGGCCC
>CAIMEE010000242.1 GCA_903839865.1 Enhydrobacter aerosaccus
GCAGAAGGTCTCGACCGTGGCGCGCAACTGCGGCATCGAAGTGGAGCGCCGCAAGTTCCGCCCGCACGTGACCCTCGCACGCTTCCAAAACAACGCGGAGACCGGCCACCACATCGCGCAGTTCATGGCGAGCTTCTCGACGTTCAGGGCCGGCCCCTGGATCGCCGACCATTTCGCGCTCTATTCGAGCCGCGCCGGCGCCAACGGCCGCCTCTACAGCGAGGAAGCGGCCTACGACCTCACCTTCTGAGTGCGCATGAAATCGCGCAAGGCGCCGAGCCAGACCGCGAAGCCCTGTTGCTCGAAGTGTGCCTTCCACTGGTCGGCCTCGGCAGCGTCGAGGCAGTCGTATGTTGCGCGCCACTCGACGAAGGCCTGGCCGCTCTCGACGACCGGCGTCACGCGGATCGTGGCGACATAGTCGCGAACCTTCTGCGGCGGCGGCCCGACGAAGGCATAGCTGTAGGATCGATCGATGTCGGAATGGGCGAGCAGGACCTGGCGGATCGTGCGACCCGGCAACTCGACCCGACGAACTGCCCCCACCTGATCGGTGGCCTTGCCCTCCTCGATGGTGGTCGCGCCTTGCACGCCCGCCCACGCGTAGTGGCCGAACGGCCGGATCACCGACCACACGTCCGCCGCCCGGTGATCGAGCACGATGCTGTAGAAAGCCTCCGCCATTTTCATCTCCTTCACATGCGTTGCATGAAACTGGAGGTGAACGTCCGGCGCTTCTATCCGCCGTCAGAGGCGCAATTTAGTTGCGCGGAGGGGGTGGCGGAATCCGGTACAAATCGCCTAAAAGGCTTACGCCATCGATATCGGAGGTGTCCCAGGATTTCGGTGCACACCGCGTCATCTTTTGAGACTACACGAAGGTGAGCAGCCGCCGCGGATTGCGGACCAGGATGGCGTCGATCTCCTCCTGGCTGTAGCCGCGCTTCTTCATCATCGGCACGACGTTGCGGAAGATGTGGCCGTAGCCGTGGCCGCCGAAGCTTGCGAGCCGGGTGCGGTAGCAGATGTCGTGGCTGATCACGACGCGGTCGAGATGGCCGTGGCCGATCAGCGCGCGGATCAGCTGCAGGCGCGTGGCGTCGTTGGGCATGTCGATGTCGCTGAGGCCATAGTAGCTCGACTCCTGGCCGAACAGGTCGAACTCGATGGTGACGCCGGAGTCCGCGAGCCGCAGCAGCCGCGTCTCGTCGAAGATCGTGCGATCGATGTGGCTGATCACGATGCGCTCGGTCGGATGGCCGACGGTCCGGGCAAAGTTGGCGACCTCCTGCGGCTGGTCGGGATCGCGGCCGGGATGGACGTTGATCGCCGAGCCGGTCTCGGCGGCGGTAATGAAGGCCGCGCGCATCACGCGTTTCTCGAGATCCGTCCACGGCGACTGACAGCCGATCTCGCCGATCATGCCCGCGCGCACGTCGGTGCCCCAGGCGCCGGTCAGGATCTGGCCGGTCATCTCCTTGGCGAAGTCCTCGACGGTGCGGCCGTGGTTCTTCGGGTCCTGGTAGTCGTTCACGTAGTAGCCGCAGCCCATGATCAGGTGCACGCCCGTGCCCTCGGAGATGCGCCTGAGGCCCGCGGGATCGGGCGAGAGGCCGCCGCAGGTCAGCTCGACCATGGCGTCGCCGCCGTCGTTCTTCATCATCTCGACTTCGCGCAGCGCGATGTTCTCGAGATCGAGCATGTACTTGCGGCCGGCGCGCTTGATGCCGCGGCCGTAGTTCAGCTGCCAGACATTCTCGAGCGTGATCTCGGGCCCGAGGTCGTTGTCGGAGCGCGTGCCGGGCGGGCGGATGTCGCACAGCACGTGCTCGTGCATCAGCGTGCGGCCCAGCGTCTCCGGCGCGATCGTCCCGAGGACGGTCTGGATCTTGCCGCGCAAATCTTCGCGCGTGACGGGGCGGGTCATTGCGGCTCCAGCTTCGCGGCGTCGATCACTTTCTTCCACTTCACGGTCTCGCTCTTGATGTGCGCGGCCAGTTCCTCGTCGCTGCCGGTCAGTTCGCCGGCGCCCGCATCACGGATCTTCTTGATGACCGCCGCCGACTTGCCGCCCTTCACGAGTTCGGCCGAGAGCTTCTTCACGATCTCCGGCGGCGTGCCCGCGGGTGCCGAGACGTACCACCAGGGCGCCGCATCGAAGCCCGCGAAGCCCTGCTCGGCGATGGTCGGCACGTCGGGCAGCGCGAACCAGCGCTTGCTCGAGCTCACGCCCAGCGCCCGCAACGCGCCCGAAGTGATGTGCGGCAGGTAGGGCGGCAGATTGTCCATCGTGCTGGGAATGTTGGCCGCGAGCAGGTCCTGCAGCACCAGCGAGCTGCCGCGATACACCACATGCTCGACCTTGAAGCCGGCCAGCGACTCGAAATACTCCATCGCGAGATGACCGGTGCCGCCGACCGCCGGCGAGCCGAAGCTCACCTTCCCCGCGCCCTGCGTCTTGCAGTACTCGACGTACTCCCTGGCGGTGTTGACCGGCACGCTCTTGTGCACGGCCAGCACGTTGGCGACCTCGCCGAACAGCGCGACCGGCGCGAAGGCCGTCGCCGTGTCGTACGGCATCTTCTTGTAGAGGAATTGGTTGGTCACCGCCGTGCCGACCGTGCCCAGCAGGAGCGTGTAGCCGTCGGCGGGTGCGCCCGCCACGATCTGTGCGCCGACGTTGCCGCCTGCGCCGCTCTTGTTCTCGACCACGACGTTGGCTCCCCAGGCATTCTGCAGGATCTCGGCCGCTATGCGCCCCAGCAGGTCGGTCGTGCCGGCCGCCGCGAAGGGCACCACAATGCGGATCGGCTTGTTGGGGTAGGTCGACTGCGCCCAGCCATGCCGCGCGAGCATGGGTGCCGCGAGTGCCGCGCCCAGAAGCGGCCGGCGGCCAACGATTTTTGTCATGGTGATCCTCCCAAAGTGCGGCGACTATATCGCCAGCGTCGAGGGAGACAAACGTGACCGCACCACTGATCGGCTATGCCGACCGCATCTCGGTTCGAGCCGGGCAGAAGATCGCTTTCAAAGTGTCGAGCACCGCCACGGTGCCCTACAACGCGTCGCTGATCCGCATCGTGCGCGGCGATCCCAATCCCGACGGCCCGGGCGTCAAATTCGAGGATCACTCCGAGCATTTCGACGGCCGCTTTCCCTCGCGCCAGCAGCATTCCTGGCCGGGCTCCTACGCCCTGATCGAGGGCGCGGCCACGGCCAGGCTGCCGGCGTCGCTCTCGGTCGAAGCGCTGATCTGGCCGACCCTGCCGGGCGATCCCGCGCAAACCGTGATCTCGCGCCGCGATCCGGCGAGCGGCGACGGCTTCGCGCTGGTGATGACGCCCGAGGGCATGATGCTCGAGGTCAGCAACGTAAAAGTCTCCGTCGGCCGCCCGCTGCGCCCGCACACCTGGTACCGCGTCTGGGCGAGCGCTGATCCGACGAGCGGCATCCTGCGCGTGGGCCAGCAACCGCTGAAGCGCGCGCATGCGATCGAGGACGAGGGCGAGGCGACGATGAGCGCGCGCACGCTGCTCAAGATCGACGTGCCGAAGCCGGTGATGATCGGCGCCGACCCGGGCAGCGATCGGCCTGCGGTGCGCTGCTTCAACGGCAAGATCGAGGCCCCCGCGATCGCAGGCCTCGCCGCCTGGGATTTCTCGCGCCGCATGGACTCGATGGACGTCGAGGATACCGGCCCCAATGCGCTGCATGGCAAACTGATCAACCTGCCGACCCGCGCCATGAAGGGCGCGGCCTGGGACAACACCGAGCGCAACTGGAAGCACGCGCCGCATCACTATGCGGCGATCCACTTTCACGACGACGACCTGCACGATTGCGGCTGGGAAGACGACTTCTCCTTCACCGTGCCGAAGGAAGTGAAGAGCGGCGTCTACGGCATCCGGCTGAGCTGCGGGGCGCACAGAGACATCATCCCGTTCTTCGTGCGACCCGAGACCGGCAAGCCAACCGCCAAGGTCTGTTATCTCGCCAGCACCTTCACCTACCAGGTCTACAGCAACTTCGCGCGCGTGCCGTTCAACGAGCCGTTCAGGAAGCGCGTCGCCGAGTGGAAGGC
>CAIMEE010000243.1 GCA_903839865.1 Enhydrobacter aerosaccus
CCGTAGATCAGCGTGAGACCTACGGCCACCAAGACATAGATGCCACCGGCCAGCAGGCCGTTCAGCACGCCGGCGAGGATGAACCCGGGATCGAACACCGAAAGGCGTTAGAGCTTCGGCTTGGGGAACACGGCCTTGGCTTCGGCGACGTCGTCGGGCGCCACCAGCAGGATGTCGCCCTTGATCGCCTGCATGACGCCCGGACGGCCCCCCTGGTTCTGGCCGTTCACGAACTTGGTTGGGCCGTAGGGCATCAGTTCCGGCACGAAGGTCGAGGCGTTGAGCGCCGCCGTCAGCTTCTCCTTGTCGGCCGATCCCGCATTCTCGAGCGCGTCGGCGAGCAGCGAGACCACGGTGTAGGCCAGGTAGACCTCAAAGGTGAACAGCGCGCCCGTGGCGACGACGCGCTTCTTCATCTCCTGGGCCTTCGCCGACTTGGGATTGTACCAGTGGTTCACGTCCATCATGTATTGCGAGACGTCGGGCATCGCCTGGACGAACTTGTAATTGAAGCCGCCACCCAGGATCGAGAAGAAGCCCGCGACGTTGACCTTCTGCTGGTAGAGCGTGCGCGCGAGCAGCGTGTATTCGTCCTGGTAGTTCGACATCATGACGAGGTCGGGCTGCAGCGAGCGGATACGGAGCGCAATGTTGTCGAAGTTGCGCGTGGGATTGTCGTGCGCGATCACGTCCTTCACGGCGATGTTGATGCCGGGCAGCTTGCCCGCCAGCAGCTTGGCCGTGCCGGTGCCGAATTCGCTCGACTCATGGACGATCACGGCCGACTTGGCCACGTTGTTGGCGGTCTTGTTGAGGCTGCTCAGCAGGTCGATGCCCTGGTCGACGCACGCGCCGAAACCCGGCTTCAGGCGGAACACGTTCTTGAGGCCGCGCGAGACGATCAGGTCGGAGGCGCCGACGTCGATCAGGAATGGCGTGCCGTATTTCGAGGCGGCCTGGCTGGCGGCGATCCCGACCGGGCTCTGGTAGCAGCCGATATAGGCCGCGACGCTCTGTTCGTTCATCTTCTCGACCTCGGCCACGCCGACTTCGACCTTGGACTGGCTGTCGCCGAACAGCGGTTCGAGCTTGGCGCCGCCCATCGACTTGATGCCGCCCGCCTTGTTGATGTCCTCGACCGCCATGGTGGCGCCCATGCGTCCCTGGCTGCCGGCGAAGGCCACGAAGCCCGTCACTGGGTGGATGATGCCGACCTTGACCGATTTGGCCTGTGCGCCGCCGATCAGGGGGAAGCCCATCGTGCCTGCGGCCAGCACGCCCGACCCGGCGATGAACCCGCGACGCGAAACCGGAAATTTCTGCTTCTTGGCCATGGTGCGTTTCCCCAATGAAGTATCGTCTAGCGTGGCAGGACGCTACGATAGCGCCCGCCGACGGACAACCGCCAACGGAGCCGGCCGATGCCCAGGATTTTGTCCCCCGCCCAGGTCGAACAGTACAGACGCGATGGCTTTGCCTATCCCGCGCCGGTGCTGGACGCCGCAGAAGTGCGCGCGCTGCGCGCCGATCTCGAGCATTGGGAGAAGCTGCAGGGCCATCCGCTGGACTATCCCGAAAAGAGCAAGTCGTACCTGCTCTACGGCTGGGCCGATGCGCTGGTGCATCACCCGAAGGTGCTCGATGCCGTCGAGGACGTGATCGGGCCGGATATCCTCGTCTATCACTCGACCATGTGGATCAAGGAGGCGCACACTCCAGCCTATGTTCGCTGGCACCAGGACGGCGCCTACTTCTTTCTCGATCCGCTCGAGCATGTGACCGCCTGGGTGGCGCTCTCCGAAGCCTCGGAGCTGGCCGGCTGCATGCGGGTCGTGCCGGGGACGCACCGGTTGCCGATGATCGAGCATGACGACAAACCCACGCCGCACGACATGATCAAGCGCGGCCAGGGCATCAGCGATCGCTTCGACCACGAGAAGGGCGTGTCGATGCCGCTCAAGGCGGGCGAGTTGTCGTTGCATCACACGGCGCTGGTCCATTGCTCTCCGGGCAACGACAACGACGATCGCCGCATGGGTCTGGGCATCAGCTTCGTGCCCGCCCACGTGCGGCCGCTCGGGCCGGTGAAGCCCAGCGCGCTCTTGGTGCGAGGACAGGATCGCTACGGGCATTTCCTTCCCGAGCAGCGGCTGAAGACGCCGATGTCGGCCGAGGCACAGGCGGCGCATGCCGAAGCCGTGCGCCTGTTCCGCCTGCGCCAGGACCAGGGATTCACCAAAGCCGCTGAATGACACGGCAGATGTCATCTTGAACGAAGCGAAGGATCCTTCGCTGCGCTCAGGATGACATGGCGGTCTTCATGTAATACGCCGCGATCTCGCCGGGTGTCGCGTGCCAGACGTTGCCGAAGCGCTCGATCCGTCGCAGCGCCTCGTCGAGATATTTTATGCGATGCGCCATGCCCATCAGCCAAGGATGGATCGACAGGCTGAACACCTGGCCGCCTTCTTGGTGCAACAACTCGAAGGCATCCGACGCGAGGTCGGGGTAGCGCGTGGTGTTGATGCGCCGCAGCCAGAGCTGCTGCACGTCGTCCCACTCGGGCTGGTTCGGCATCGAGACGAACTTCTTGCCGACCTTCATCGGGTAAGGCTGGTCGTCGTTCGGCCAGTCGAGCACATAGTCGAGGCCGGCGTCGGCCAGGAGCTGTGGCGTGCGTTGGCTCTCGCCATATTCCTGGCCGAGCCAGCCGGTGGGCTTCACGCCGGTGGCCTTCTCGATCGCAGCGACGCTCGAGGCGATCTCTTCC
>CAIMEE010000244.1 GCA_903839865.1 Enhydrobacter aerosaccus
GTCCGTACAGCCGGGTCATCTTCGTGTTCAGCCCGGTCTCATCGATGAAGACCAGTTTTTTTATATCCAGCTCGGGTTGCTTTTGCCGCCAGCTTTCCCGGGCTGCTTTCACGTCGGGCCGTTCTTGCTCGGCGGCGTGCAGGGTTTTTTTTATAGCTCAACCCCATCCGCTCCAGCCGATGCCAAAGGGCCGTGCGGCCAATTGCGACTTTGAGCTCGGCAAGGCAGCGCTGGCAAAGCTCGTCGATAGTCAGGTCAGGCTGCTGTTTGATCCAGCCTCGCAGGCTCGGCTCATGCTCGCTCAATCGAGACCGCCGGTAATGTCAGTGGTCACTTGAAAACCGGCCAGGCGTGGTCACTTCAAAACCAGCCACATTGAAGGTGGATTGTTCATAAGATGGGTTGAGGTGTAATCAAGGAGTATCGGTATTGGCGGAGCGAGCAGCGGACGGGGCGATGAAGACCGCGGTAGCGGTCCGCCCCGCCAGGCGGCTCGCGGGAGGGGCTCCCGCTCCTTGGGGAGCGGGCGGGGGGTGTGGGGTTATTCGGTTTTGGCTGACTTATCGTTTTGTTTCTGGCGGTTGGCAGCGGCGTCTTTGAGCCGGTAACTTTTGCCGTTGATCGCGATCAGTGCGGCATGATGCAGGAACCGATCGAGGATCGCGGAGGCGGTGGGCACGTCCTGGAGCAGCTTGCCCCAGTCTTCAGTCGGCCGGTTGCTGGTCATGATCGTGGAGCGGGTTTCGTAGCGGCGCATGATGACTTCGAAGAGGTATTCTCCCGCATGCTTGGGTAGTTGCTTTAGGCCCATGTCGTCGATGATGAGCAGGTCGGGTTTGAGGTATTGGCGCAGGATTTTGTCGCGTTGTTGCAGGGCTTCTTCGGCGAGGAAGTCGGCCACGACATCGAAGATGGAGCGGTAGCGCACGGTGAAGCCTTGTTTGATCGCTTCATAACCGATGGCTTGGGCCAGGTGCGTTTTACCAACACCGGGCGGGCCGATGAAGAGCACATCGGTGCCGTTGCGGATAAAGTGGCCGGCGGCCAGTTCGTAGATGTCTTTGCGGCTGACCGATTCGTTGAAGCGCCAGTCAAAATCCTCCAGGGTTTTGAGCGATTTGAACTCGGCCTGGCGGGTGCGTGTTTCGATCCGTTTTTCTTCCCGCTGGTGGATCTCGTCCTGGAAGAGCAGTTCGAGGAACTCCAGGTGGCTGAGTCGGCTGGCGGCCGCTTCCTGGAGGCGCAGGTCGAGTGTGCGGCCCAGGCCGGAGAGTTTGAGTTGTTTTAACGTGGCGGTGAGTTGGGTCATGGTAAATGGTTGAAGGCGTCGATGCGGTAGGCAGAGAGATCGCGGATCAGTTCGTGTTCCTGAAGGAAGTCGACTTGCACCACGGTGTCGCCCTGGGCGATGAGCCGACGCAGGTCGCGCAGGCGCCAACAGGCGTGGCGGTGGGCTTTTTCGGCCGCCGCTTCGAGCGAGTCGACGGGGTGTTGGCGCGCCAGTTGCAGCAGGCCTTGCAGAACGCGGATACCACCCTCGCATCCACGATTCTGATACATGGTTTGAGCCCAGGCACCGCTGTGCGGGCCGAGGAGTTGACAGCGTTCCAATAGATACCCGGCGCCGCGTTCGATCGCGTTGCGTTTATGCGGATGGATATGGTCCTGATTGGTGGCAAAGCGGCCTTGATCGACGAGGGTGTGCACGGCGATCTGACGCATTTGCAGCGTGTGGATATGGAGTAGCTTTGAGTCGCCGCGCACCCAGACTTCGCGGCCGACGTGCTCGGGCGGCACGGAGTAATAGGCTTTCTTGTACTCGACGTAGCCGTCGCGGTGGACGCGGCGTTTCGCTTCGTGGAAGCTGGGGAACAGTTCGGCCGGCAGGACCTGCAAAGCGGGCCTTTCCTGGCCGAAGAGTGCTTCGACCTGCTGGCGCACGGTGCCGTGGATGCGCTTGTCGGCGACGTTCTTTTCCCATTGCCCGAGGAACAGGTTTTGCTCGGCCAGGCTAGTGAAGGTGCGGCCTTTGAGCGCGTTGTCCTGAACGTATTTTACGGCGGCCTCAACCTTGCCCTTGTGCTGCGGGGTTCTCGGCTTGGTCGGCAGGATCACCGTGCCGTAGTGGCGGGCAAAGCTCAGGAGCTTGGGATTGAGTTCGGGGTCGAACCAATCGGCCTGCAACACCGCGGCCTTGAGGTTGTCGACCACGATCGTTTTTGGCACTCCGCCGAAGTGGCGGAAGGCGTTTTCCAGACAGCGCAGGAAACTCTCGGTGTCCTGATGCCAGACGACCTCACTATAGCCCTTGCGCGAGAAGCTGAGCGTGACGCGAAACACGTGCGGCCGGCGGCGGCGCCGATCATCTTCCTTGATCCAAGCGCCCTGGCCAAAGTCCACCTGCATCTCTTCGCCCGCCGCCGTCTCGATGCGCCGGAAAGGCAGGGGCGTCGCTGCGACCAAGGAATGGGTGAAACGTTTTACCGACTCGTAGCCTCCCTTGTAGCCGTAGTCGGCCTTCAAATCCTGATAGATGCGTTTGGCGCTCAGACCCTGCACGATCGCCGCCTCGATCACGTCACGGTGCGGCTCGCACAGACTACGCGACCCGGCGGTCACTTTGGCTGGTTTTGACTCTGCTTGCGGCTCAGAGCCGGTGGTCACTTTGGCCGGTTTTGCACGCTGCAACTCCCGGCCCACCGTCTCGCGGTGCACGCCAAGCTCACGAGCGATCCGCCGGGCGGACCATCCTCGTTCATGCAGTGTAAGTATCGATTGTTGAAGGCTCACGGTGAGGCGGTTCATCGAGCCTTACTGCGACTTACGTCGCCAAAGGCTCAACCCCTCAAAGTGGCCGGTTTTGAAGTGACCCTACCTGGCCGGTTTTGGGTGACCACTGACACCGGTAACCGCCGATCTGTTTGGGCCGGCAGTGACCGCTTTGCTGATACTGCCGCCACAGCCGCGCCTCGCTGCTGCGGCTCACTCCAAATCGCCGGTGCACTTCGCTCGGGCTTTCTCCGCTCTCGCGCGCCGCGATGATCCGCCTGCGCAAATCTTCACTCAACGGTTTCATGCCCCAAGCAAATCCTTTTTTCTATTTGTGTCTATCTAAATAGAATGTGCTCTAAAGAGCTAACCCTCCAACCAGAAAACTCCGCACCCCGTCTCCTCTCGGCTACTCAAAGATTTGACAAAAAAAGGCCGGCCCGAATTCGGGCCGGCCTTACTGTTTAACGATATTGAAAATGCCTTAGACGGCAGTCTCACCGCGCTCGTCCGTACGGATGCGCACGACTTCTTCGACAGGAAGCACAAAGACTTTGCCATCACCGATTTTACCGGTTTTGGCAGCCTTGACGACCGTCTCGATAACTTTGGCGACGATACCGTCGGTGACGACGATTTCGAGTTTCACCTTGGGAAGAAAGTCCACGGTGTATTCGCTGCCACGGTAGATTTCCGTGTGGCCTTTCTGCCGAC
>CAIMEE010000245.1 GCA_903839865.1 Enhydrobacter aerosaccus
GTCAGGCGATACGCCCCAAACACTCGACATCGTCGATGCGGTGTATAAGAGCGTCGTCACCGCCGGCACCCATCGTGCCGCTTCGATCAAGATTGCCGAGTTCGCGAAAGTACTCGAAAACACCCAGCGCGACGTCAACATCGCCCTGATCAACGAGATCGCGCTGATCTGCGATCGTCTCGGGGTCGATACCCAGGACGTGCTGAAGGCCGCCGGCACAAAATGGAACTTCCTGCCCTTCCGGCCGGGCCTGGTCGGTGGCCACTGCATCGGCGTCGACCCCTTCTACATCGCTCATAAGGCCGAAGAGGTGGGCTATCACCCCCACGTCATCCATTCGGGTCGCCGGGTAAACGACGGCATGGGCGTTCACGTCGCCAATCGGGTGGCGCGCAACATCATGCGCCGCGCCACCGGTGAGCGGCCGGTCGTCACGGTGCTCGGCGTCACCTTCAAGGAAAACGTCCCCGACATCCGCAACACGAGGGTCGTCGACATCGTGCGCGAGCTCGAGGATTTCGGCATCACCGTCCAGCTGCACGACCCGGAAGCAGACGGCGATCTCCTTAAGGAGGAGTATGGCCTCGCGCTCACTCCCCTCGACCGGCTGAAGCCCGCCGATGCCATCGTCGTCGCCGTTGCACACAAGCCTTATCGGGAGGGGGGCTGGAAGCTCCTCCGCCCTCTCCTGAAGCCCATGGGAGGCTTTGTGGCCGATGTCCCTGCCCTGCTCGACCGGGAGAGTATCCCGGCGGGAGTAACGCTGTGGCGCCTCTAGCAGGCCTTACATCGGCGGCGTAAGGCCGTCCTTGCCGACGTTGAGGCGGCCGGCGGACAGGGTGCCGTCTGCAGCCTTCGACGCCCCGACGAACACCTTCGCGCCGACCTTGGCGTCCGCCTGCGTACCCGGCTGGAAGGTGACGACCGGGGTACCCGGCTTGACCTTGATAGTCTGGGTGCCGGCGACGCCTGCCTTGTCCTTGAACGCCAGTTTCAGGGTCTGTCCGTCGCTACCGGCATCGACCGTCGAGACCGTGGCGTTGGTCATCATACTCTCCGGCTGCAAATCCCACGGATAGTGTCCCTCGTTGCTGCCACGGGCAGCTTCAGGGAACACCAGGACCTCAAGCGCGGTCCGGTTGGCATCGTTGCCCAAGGAAGCCACGCCGACGAAGCTGTTCGGCTTGATATCCGCGAGAGCCACGGGCGCTACGAGTGCCACCGCCCAATTGTCGGCCAGCTTGATCACCGCAGTCGTCCCTTCGCGGGTCGCGACGGTGACCGTCTTGCCATCAATGGCGGATATCGTGCCGCGCACACGGGTCGGCGTACCCTGCGCCATCGCCGTGGCAGCCGACAGGAACGCAACGAACGCGACAACGAGACCTGTGAAAAGGCGTACGGGTTTCATGACTCTCCTCCCTGAAAAACATGGAGTGACCTTGGCACGACAGGCGGCCGCCCACTGCTTACGATTGCGTGAGCGAGGGCCTGTTCGCCTCGACATAGACGCTCTCGATCTCGCGCTCGCGAAGGTCAAGGCCGCCCGGGTCGGCAAGGCGGGTCTGCCCCGCAGGCACGATTTCCACGTCTGCGAACCCGCTTGCCGATACCAGGCGCCCGAGTGACGGACCGTCATACATCCAATGATGCCCGCGCCCGCCCGATAGCAATCTACGGACGCCATCGATGAGGCCACGAGGCCTGTCGATATCGAACTGCAGCTGGGCCACGAATTCGTCGGCCCTGCCCTTCTCCATGTACTCGAGGGTGCTCCACCGCAGGTCCGGTGCCGCCAGCCTGAGGACACCGCCCGGCTTCAAGACCCTCAGGCATTCGGCCAGGAAACCGGCAGCCTCCCGGCGATCGAGATGCTCGATCATGTGGGACGAATAGACGACATCCACGGTCCCGCTGGCGTGCGGGATTCGATGTGCGGCATTGGCATATTGGATGCCGAGCCGACGGCAGTTGGCAATGAATGCGACATTGCCTGCATCGATTACGCCGAGCCCACGCAGGAGCCGACTGAGCAACGGCGCATGTGCCAGGCGGACGGCAGGAGAGTTGTCGTAGTTCACCCAACCCTTAGTGGGAGCGTCGCCGCAGCCGATATTCAGTCGCAACACCACTCTCAATTATCCAATGTGGAGAGGAAGCGACGGTCTTCCCCACGCAAGGCAAGGCACGTCAGCCGACCGCTCACGAAGGCACCGGTGTCGACGTTGATCCGATGCGTACGATCCTGTGGCAGGTCGACAATCGTGTGCCCATGCACGACCACGCGCCCCGGAAGGGGATTGCGGACCCGGAGGAAGTCATCGCGAATCCACATCAGATCAGTTGCCGTCTGCTTCTCCAGGGAGATCCCCGGTCGGACGCCGGCATGTACGAATACGTAGTCGCCGACACTGTGACGGAGCGTGCACCGGCGATAGAAGTCGAGATGATTTCTGGGCACCGCCTCGGCCAGTGCCTTGCGCAACTCCAACACCTGCTGGCTTGAGCTCGGAATAGTGCGCAACGGAACGCCGTAAGACAAAAGCGTCTCGAGCCCGCCGAAGGTCAGCCAATCCAACCCGTCACTGAAGCTGTCCAGGAAAGATAAAAGCGCCTCTTCGTGATTGCCCATCAGCCGCACCGTGGCGAATCCCGCCAATGGATCATCGAGCAACCTGTCGACTACTCCACGGCTCGCCGGACCGCGGTCGATGTAGTCCCCGAGAAAAATCAGGGTGCGCTCCGCATCACCGGGATGCCGGCCTGCGTCCTCCTCGATGCGACGCAGAAGATCCTCGAGGAGATCGAGGCGACCATGGATGTCGCCCACGGCATAAACCGCGAGGCCGGGCGAAATACTGCCCGGCCTGGCAGTGGACGCGCCCTTGAACCAACGTCCGAACATGATCAGTCCACGTTACCCCCGGAGGGGTTGGCTTACTTGATGCCCGGTACCATGCGTTTCAGCTTCTCAAATCCGCTTGGCTCCGCCTTCGCTGAAGAACTGCTGCTGCTTGCTGTACCACGTGAACCACCGACGCCGTAGTAGCCGTGGTAGCGCGAGTAGTAGTCACCATAGTCGCCGTACTCATATAGCGCATGCTTGGCGAGATTGACCTTGTTGATCACGATGCCGACGCGATCCGTCACGTTCAGCAAAGCAGCCACTGCAGTCTTGACGACATCACGCGGCGTGCGAGCCCAATGCACGATAAAGATCGTGTAATCTGCCAGCTGCGAGATGATGCGCGCGTCGGACACTGCCATGACGGGAGGGCTGTCCAGAATCACGAGATCGTAGCGCTCGGAGAAGGTTGCAAGGGCGGCCTTCATGGCGTGCGACTCGAGAATTTCAGGCGCATTCGGCGTATTCGGGCTGGCGCAGATGCAGTCGACGCCCGACATCGCCTGACGCTGGATGCACTGATCGAGCGTCTTGGTGCCCATCAGGTATTCGTCGATCGTGCCACCGCGGTCGTTGAGACCGAGAGCCACGGCAAGCTTTGCCTGTCGAAGGTCCAAGTCGACCAGGAGAACTCGCCGTGAGGCGTTCATCTTGGTCAACAGACCGCCCAGCGCCGCGGCAAAGGTCGTTTTGCCCTCGCCCGGTGTTGACGAGGTGACGGCAATAACACGCGCCGGCCTGTCGAGGTTGGAGAGGCTGATCGCAGTGAACACCGCGCGCATCGCCTCGGCCGCGGACGACGTGGTCTTGTCCAGGATCTGGCCGACGATGGAGGCGCGCTGGCCGATCGTGTTGCGGACCAGCGGCACCATTCCGAGGACTGCAACGCCGGTCGCCTTTTCGACCTGAGAGGCCGAACGGAACACCCGGTCAAGTTTTTCGGCGGCAATTGCGCCGGCCATGCCCAGCAAGCAGCCGACGAGGAAGGCCGCGAACAATCCGGTCTTGTACTGCGGCGACGACGGGCTACCTGCCGGCCAAGCATAGGCAAGAATACGTGCATCGGGACGCTGAATGTCCTGCTGCTCGCGCAGCTCCTTGAAGCGGTTTAGGAAGCTCTCGTACAGGGCGCGATTGGACTGCGCCTCGCGCTCGAGCTGCTTCAACTCGGCTTCATACTGGCTGGTCGCGCCGGCAAGCACCGAGGCACGGTCGAGCTGGGTCTTGAGTTCCTCTTCTTCGGACTTGGCGGCATCCAGTTCGGCGCGAATCGCCAGCGTGATGCTTTGGGTTGCCTGGTTGAATCGATCCTTGAGCGAGGCCAACTCGGCCCGGGCCTGGACCAGCTTGGGATAGGCAGGGCCGAACTGAGCCGACATTTCCGTGATCTTGCGGTTTAGATCGGCTTCCTGGTTCCGCAAAAGCCCCAAGGAACCGTTTGCGGCTACTTCGGAAATATTCGCCAACTCGTTCGGATTGAGGCTCGCCTTGCTGAGCGCAACGAGGCGGCCTTCGCGCTCGATGCGCTTCATCTTCGCACCGAGGTACTTGCCGTTGAGGTCGGTCAACGTCTGCGAAGACACCGAACCCTCGGGGCTGCCCGCCAGACCCTTGTCGCGCCGATAGGTGGCGACAGACTCTTCCGCAACCTGAAGATTGCGCCGGAGCTCCGCCAGGCGTTCTTCGAGCCATTCCGTGGCCCGACGATTGGCTTCGTTCTTGTTGTCGACCTGATCGGCGAGATAGACCTCGGCGATGGCATTGGCGATCCGCGCCGACATCGTGCCATCGGTGCTTTCGACCGTCACGAGAATGACGAAGGTGCGGCCCAGTAGCGTTACGCTGAGGTGGCCGGCGACCGCGCCGATCGCGGCACGACGGCCGGGATCGCTGTCTTCAACGCGTGCAGGCTTCGCCTGCGCAGCCTGCGGCTGCTGCGGCGGCGGGGCAGGTGCAAGGAGAGAGGAGATACCGGAGTGCCAGAGTTCACGAACCGGTTCCAGGGCGGTATCCAGGAAGCCCGGCGGACGGGTGCCATTGAAATCCGGGTTGGATGCAAGACCAAGGCGGTCGACCACGCGGCCGACAAGGAACTCCGACTGGATGACTTCGAGCTCGCTCTGGATGGCTCCGATGTTCAGGGTATCGACGCCGGAGAGA
>CAIMEE010000246.1 GCA_903839865.1 Enhydrobacter aerosaccus
GCAGTTCAACGTGCGCGTCGAGGCGGCGCACTTCGACGAGGCGAAGACGCTGTGGCGGCTGAAGCTCTCGGACGGGCGCACGCTCACCTGCCGCTTCGTGATCATGACCTTGGGCCTGCTGTCTCAGCCGACCCTGCCGCGCCTCGAAGGCATGGACTCTTTCAAGGGCCGCTCGTTCCACACCTATTACTGGCCGCAGGAGCCGGTCAATCTCGCGGGCAAGAAGGTGGCCGTGATCGGCGCCGGGGCGACCGCCATCCAGGTGATCGGCGAGATTGCCGACAAGGTGGGAGATCTCACCGTATTCCAGCGCCGGCCGAACTGGAGCGCGCCGCTCAACAACAGCCCGATCTCCGAGGCGGAGATGGCCGACATCCGCAAGCGCTATGACGAGATCTTCGCGGCTTGCGCGCGCTCGCCCGGCGGCTTCGTGCACGAGCCCGACCGGCGCGGCTTCTACGAAGTCTCGCGCGAGGAGAGGCGGGCGCTGTGGGACAGGCTCTACGACGAGCCGGGATTCGGTATCTGGCTCGCCAACTTCCGCGAAATCTTCATGGACGAGGAGGCCAATGCCGAACTCTCCGAGTACATCGCCGAGCGCATCCGCCAGCGCGTGAAGGACCCGAAGGTGGCCGAGAAGCTGATCCCGAAGGACCATGGCTTCGGCATCCAGCGCGTGCCGATGGAGACGCACTATTTCGAGGCCTTCAACCGGCCGAACGTGCATCTGGTCGACCTGCGCGAGACGCCGCTGGAGCGCGTGACCGAGAAGGGGCTGAGGACGACCGAACGCGAGTACGACTTCGACGTCATCGTCTACGCCACGGGCTTCGACGCCATCACCGGCGCGTTCGATCACATCGACATCCGCGGCACCGGCGGCCGGACGCTGCGCGACAAGTGGCGCGACTCGTGCTCGAGCTTCCTCGGCATGATGGTGCACGGCTTCCCGAACATGCTGATGCCGGCCGGGCCGCAAAGTGGGTCGGCCTCGACCAACTATCCGCGCGGCATCGAGACCGGTGTCGACTGGTGCACCGATTTCCTGATGCGCATCCGGGAGCAGGGCCAGACTCGCTTCGAGGCGACGGCGGAAGCCGAGGCCAGGTGGACCGCGCACGTGGTCGGCATGTACTCGGTCATGCTGATGCGCAAGGCCAAGGGCTGGTTCACCGGCTACAATTCCAACGTGGCGGGCCACGAGGAAGGCAAGGTCCGCTACTTCGTCTACAATGGCGGCGCGCCCAAATACGTGGAGCGTATCAACCAGGTGGCCGCCAACGGCTACGAGGGTGTCCAGTTGGGGGTCGATTTGGCAAAGGCATCGTGATGGAAAGTTTCGACTATGTGATCGTGGGCGCAGGGTCGGCCGGCAGCGTGCTGGCCACGCGGCTCAGCGAGGACGGCAAGACGACCGTGTGCGTGCTCGAGGCGGGGCCGTCGGACTGGCATCCCTTCATCCATATCCCGGCCGGCTTCATGTACACGCTGGTCAATCCGCGGGTGAACTGGCTCTACACGTCCGAACCCAGCGAGTGGACAGGCGGCCGGCGCATTGCCGCCCCGCGCGGCAAGACGCTGGGCGGCTCCAGCTCGATCAACGGCCACATCTACAATCGCGGCCAGCGCATGGACTTCGACGGCTGGGCGCAGCGCGGCAATCGCGGCTGGGGCTACTCCGACGTGCTGCCGTATTTCCGCCGGACCGAGAACCGGATGGCGAGCGCCAACGATGCCGATTCGACGTTCCGCGGCAGCGAGGGCAACCTGCCGATCACCGATCTCGAATGGCGCGATCCCCTGTGCGAGGCGTTCATCGAGGGCGCGGTGCAGCAGGGCATTCCGCGCAACACCGACTACAACGGCGCGAAGCAGCAGGGCGTGAGTTACGTCCAGCGCATCATCCGCAACGGCCGGCGCGTGAGCGCGGCGCGCGGCTATCTGCATCCGGCGATGAAGCGCGCCAACCTGACGGTGCGCACGCATGCCCATGCCACGGAGATCGTGCTGGAGGGCAAGCGCGCGGTCGGCATCAAGTACCGCAAGGGCGGCAAGGACGGCGCGCCGATGGAAGTGCGCGCCACGAAGGAAGTGATCCTGTGCGGCGGCGCGGTGAACTCGCCGCAACTGCTTCAGGTTTCCGGCATCGGTCCGGCGTCGCTGCTGCAGTCGCTCGGCATCCCGGTGAAGCATGCGCTGGCGGGCGTCGGCGAGAATTTGCGCGATCACTATGCGCCGCGCTTCGTGGCGCGGGTCAAGAATGCCGAGACGATCAACGAGAAGTCGAAGGGCCTCAAGCTGGTCGGCGAGGTGATAAAGTATGGACTGGGCCGCCAGAGCATCCTCGCGCTCAACCCGACCCTGGTCTACGTTTTCTGGAAGTCGGACGAGGCGGTCGACAATTTCGACCTGCAGTTCACCTTCACGCCCGCGAGCTACAAGGAGGGCGTGCAGTCGACCCTCGACGATTTCCCCGGCATGACGATCGCCTCATGGCAGCAGCGGCCCGACAGCATCGGCTACGTTCGCGCGAAGTCTTCCGATCCGTTCGCGGCGCCCGTCATCCAGCCGAATTACCTCGCCGCCGAAAACGACCGGCGTGTGCTGCTGGCCGGCATGAAGATCGCGCGCCGGCTGCTGAAATCGCAGGCGCTCAGCCCGTACTACGACCGCGAGGAATTTCCGGGTTCGGAGAAGCAGTCGGACGACGAGCTGATGACGGCGGCCAAGCAGCGCGGCACGACCACCTTCCATCTGATGGGCACCTGCCGCATGGCACCGGACAGCGATCCGACTTCGGTGGTCGACGACCAGCTGCGCGTGCGTGGCCTCGAGGGCCTGCGCGTGGTCGACGCCTCGGTGATGCCGACCATGCCCTCGGCCAACCTCAATGCATCGGTGCTGATGATCGCCGAGAAGGCCGCGGACCTGATCCGCGGCAAGGCTCCGCCCGAGGCGGTGAAGCTCGCCGACTGACTATTGTAGCTTGATGTTGGCGTCCTTGATCAGCTTGCCGAGCAGGGCGCGCTGGCCGTCGAGCCACTTCTTGAAGTCGGCCGGCGTGTCAGCGACGAGGATCGCGCCCGAGGGATCCAGCCGCTCCTTCACCTTCGCGTCGGTGATCGCCTCGGCGCAGATCTCGCGCATGCGGGCTACGATCTCCAGCGGAACGCCGGTCGCGGCGAAGAGACCGTTCCAGTCGTTCATGTCGAAGCCCGGGAAGCCCGACTCCGCAATGGTCGGAATGTCTGGGAAGGTCGGAGCGCGCTTCGCACTCGTGACCGCGAGGATGCGGCACTTGCCGCTGCTGAGCGGCGGCCGGATCGACGAGGTCGTGATGATCACGGAATCGATCGCGCCCGCGCCGATGTCGCGCGCGGCGTCGGCGCCGCCGCGGAAGGGCGCGTGGATCAGCTTGATACCGGCACGCTTCTGCAGTTCCTCGGCGGCCATGTGGGCCATCCCCGCGGCGGGCGGCGTGCCCACGCCGATGGTCCCGGGCTTGGCCTTGGCCGCGTCGATATAGTCCGTGAGCGTCTTGGCCGGAAAGTCGGTCTTCACCGCGAGGACCTGGGGAAAATCCGCGAGGCGGGTGACCGGGATCCAGGTCTTCTCGTAGTTGAACGGGATGTCCTTGATCAGATACTCGTTCGTGACCTGGTTGGCGGCGTCGACAAGGAAGGTCATGCCGTCGCGCGGCGCCTGCATGACGGCGGTCTCCGCGACCACCGAGTTGCCGCCAGTGCGGTTGTCGATGATGACCTGCTGGCCGATGATGTCGGACACGCGCGCGCCGATGTTGCGCGCCACCGTGTCGGCAGCACCGCCCGCGGCATAGGCCACGACCCAGCGCAGCGGACCGTTCGGCCACTTGGCCTGTGCCCATCCGTGACGGGCAAGGAAGGGCGTGGCGAAAGCGGTGCCGAGCAGGGCGCGGCGTGTTGGCCTGGTCATCTAGCTCACCAATTCAGGAACGACCCAGAGCGGTGCCTCGCCGCGGGCAATGCGCTGGACGTTGTCGAAGCCGTTGCGCAGGCGCGTGATGTTGCTCTCGAACGTGGGACCGGCGAGATGCGCGGTCAGGATCACGTTGTCGAGCTTGAGCAGGGGATTGTCCGGCGGGGTCGGCTCCTCGTCGAACACGTCGAGGCCGGCGCCGAACAGCTGGTTCTTCGACAGTGCCTCGGTCAGCGCCTTCTCATCGATCACGGGGCCGCGCGCGGTGTTCACGATCACGGCGGTCTTCTTCATCATCGCCAGCTCCGCCGCGCCCAGCATGTGGTGCGTGCTGTCGTTGAGCGGCACGTGCAGCGAGACGATATCGGAGGTGCGCAGGATTTCCGGCAGCAGGCGGAAGCGGACGTTGAGCGCGTCTTCCTGCTCTTCCTTGAGGCGGGCGATGTCGTAGTAGTGCACCTTCATGCCGAAGGCGAGTGCGAGGCGCGCAACCTTCTTGCCGATCGTGCCCATGCCGATGATGCCCAGCACGCGATCGCGCACTTCGTGGACCTGCGGCGGCGAGTTGCCGTGCCACCGGCCGCCGGTGACGTTGACGTGCTGGGTGATCAGGCGGCGCGAGACCGCGAGCATCAGCAGCATCGCGTGCTCGGACACCGCCGTCGAATTGGCGCCGCCGTTCGCGCAGAGGGGAACCTTGCTCTTGCGGGCGGCCTCGAGGTCGGCCTTGTCGTAGCCGGCGCTCAACAGCTGCACGAGCTTGAGCTTGGGTGCATCCTTGTAGAGCTGCGGCGTCACATACTGCTGCACGAAGCCCACGAAGTAGTCGGCGCCGGCATAGGCCGCCTTCTGCTCGGGCGAGTTGTGCAGCGCCTTCACGATCTCGAAGCCCTTGGGCGCGAGGTCGTCGACCATGGACAGGGTGTCCTTCGGACCGACGACGAGAATACGTTCAACCATCTTGCGAACCTCCGTTACGCGACTTTTTCGAGCTTCTGCAGCGAGCGCAGATATTTCGGGACCGGCACACCGGGGAAGGTGCTCGGCCAGTTGGTGTAGCTGACTTCGCCCACATAGATGCTGCCCTTGGAATCGACGGCGAGCCCGTGCGGCGACAGGAACTTGCCGGTCTCCTGGCCGGGGCCTGCCTCGCCGCCCAGGCGGGCGAGCGTCTTGCCCTTCTGGTCGACGATGGCCAGGCGCGGGCCAAGGTTGGTGTGATGCGTGTTGACCGGCATGCCCGGCCCCAGCTCGCCGATGATGAACTGCGGATGCCCCCCGCGCCCTTGGCCGCCGCAGCAATAGAGCGCACAAGGCCGGTGCATGTTGTTCCATTGCGTCTCGTACTTGCCGTTGCCGTCGAACACCTGCACGCGATGGTTCTCGCGGTCGGCGACGTAGACCCAGCCGTCCTCGTCGGCGACGACGTTGTGCACGATGTTGAACTCGCCGGGATCGGTGCCGGTCGTGCCCCAGCACATCAGGTGCTTGCCGTCGGGCGAGTATTTGTGGACACGGCTGTTGCCGTAGCCGTCGGAGACGTAGATCTCGCCCTTGGGCGAAAGCGCCGTGTGCGTGCAGCGGTTGAACGGCTGGCCGCTCAGGAACGGCGCGGGCTGGTTGGGCACGCCGATGGTCAGCAACACCTTGCCCTCTGTCGTGATCTTGCGGACGGTGTGATCGCCGTCGTCGGTGCAATAGAGATTGTCGTCGCTGTCGATGTGCAGGCCGTGGGCGCGGCCGAACAGGCCTTCGCCCCACGAGCGGACGAAAGTACCGTCGCGCTCGAACACCATCATCGGGTGCTGGCCGCGGTTGAAGACGTAGACGCGATCCCTGCTATCGACTGCGACGGCCGCGACATCGCGGAACTCCCAGCCTTCGGGCAGTTTCGCCCAATTCTCGACCACGCGGTAGCGATGTTCTCCGGAACCCAGGATGACGCTCATTGCCCGCTCCTCATGTCATCGTACTCGCGATCTTTTCCGCCACCATCAGGGTGGGGAAGTTGGTGTTGGCGCAGGGCACGATCGGGAAGACGGAGGCGTCGACGACGCGCAGTCCCTGCACGCCCTTGACGCGGCCCTGGGTGTCCGTGACCGACATCGGATCGTCGGCCCGCCCCATGCGGCAGGTACACGAGGCATGCCAGACGCCGATCGTGTTCTTCTTCACGAACTCCTCGAGTGCCTCGTCGTCGGTCATCACCTGGTCGAAGGTGTAGCCCTCCACGACGAAGTTCTCGATCATGTACTTGCGCAGGGCCCGCGGTCCGTCGAGGAACCTGGCGATGACCGCGGTGAGCAACTTGTTCTTGTCGTTGACCACGCCAATCTTGCGCACCTTGTCGGTGTAGGAGGCGGGGAAGGGCGTGTCGGCCACTGCCTGGACCACGGGCAGCATTTGAAGTGCCGCCATCTTGCGGAAGCCGAACTTCAGGCGTTCGACGTCGCGGCTGTCGGACAGAAGATTGAACTCCACGACCGGCTCGGCGCGCGCGTCGCGACTGGCGAGCTTGACCTGGCCCGTCTCCGAATAGGTGCGGTTGATGAAGGTCAGCAGCGAGGCGATCTGCTCGCCGACCGCGTGCCACGCCGACTTGTTGATCACGGCGGTGAACATGTCGCCCTGGGGAATGCCGGGCAGGCCGGAGGAATAGCGGATGCCCAGCTGAATGTGCCGGCGGGTGTGATGGTTGATGCGGTTGCCGCGCCGGATGAAGGACGAGAGCGAGATCGACGGATGGTCCATTAGCCGCTGGCCGACGCCCTCGAGGGCCGCGACGACAGGGATGCCCATGTCGCGGAGATGCCCGGCCGGGCCGATGCCGGCGCGGAGCAGGTGGGCCGGCGAATGGATCGCGCCCGAGGACAGGATCACTTCGTTGCCCCGGAACTCCGTCTCCTTGCCCTTCACCATCGCCGTGACGCCGACGCAGCGCGTGCCGTCGAACAGCAGCGCCTTCACCTGCGTGTCGGTCGAGATCGTGAGGTTGGGGCGCTTGCGCGTCTCCGCATCGAGATAGCCCATCGCCGCGGAGACCCGTTGCTCGGAGGCGTTGGAGTGCGTGACAGGGAAGTAGCCGTCGACGAACTTCCCGTTCTGGTCGGGTAGGAACGTCATGCCGGCCTGCTTGCAGGCTTCGGCGACGGCGGTGGCGTAGCCGGTCCAGTGCTCGACCGGGATGCGGCGCACGGGGATGCGGCCATCCTTGCCGTGCCACTCGTCCTGGATGTCGAGATCGCGCTCGACCTTCTTGAAGAAGGGCAGGACGTGCTCCCAGCCCCAGCCCTCGGCGCCGCGGGCGACCCACTCGGCGTAGTCGGTCGGCGCGCCACGGTTGGCCATCTGGCCGTTGATCGAGGAGCCGCCGCCCAGCACGCGCGCCTGCTCGTATTTGCGGAGCGGCGGGCGGTTCTCATGCGGATTGTTGTGGCTCACGACCTGGGTCGTGACCTTGAGGTCGGTCCAGTGGAAGCGGGGATCGAAGTAGGCCGTGCCCGAATAGGAGTCGCGGATTTCCGGCGGCTCCTGTCCCGGTGGTGTGTCCTGACCGGCTTCGCACAGCAGCACCTTGGTCGCACTGCGTGCCGAGAGCCGGTTCGCCATGACGGAGCCCGCCGAGCCGCCGCCCACGATGATGTAATCGTACAAAGGTCGTTTCCCCGTTTATTGGGCCCACGCTAGCACGGTTGCGGGGCGAAGGGGTGACGCGTAGTTTTCGCAAAGGAGGTTTCGTATGCCGGATATCACGACCGCAGCCAGCGACATCGCCACGCCGGAACTCATGAAAGAGATTTCGGCCGCCTTCAACAGCCGGGACGTCGACCGGATCGTGTCCTGCTTCACGGAGGACGCCACCTTCTGGCTGGCGCGCGGGCCCGAGCCGGTGGGCCGCACGCTCAAGGGCCGCGAGACCATCCGCAAGACCCTGGCCGATCGCTTCAAGGTGATCCCGGACATGCGCTGGGACCACAAGGAGTACATCTACGCCGGCAACCGCGCGATCTCGGTGTGGAGGACCGTGCGCGGCAAAGGCGCGGATGGCGAGGACCTCAACTATCAAGGCTGCGACATCTACACGTTCCGCGGCGGCAAGATCTCCGCCAAGGACACCTACTGGAAGATCGTGGAGAGCAAGGAAAGACTCTGAGACCGCTATAAGGCCTCATTTGGGCAGCAACAGATACTTCCGATGAAGCACGCCGTGACCCTCTTGGCGATGATGGCTATGGGTCTACCCGCCGCGGCGCAGACGCCTTCGCCGCAGATCAACGCGGGCGGTGCCGCGACCGTGCAGTCGCACATGAAGTCGCTGGGCTACAAGGACATCCACGATCTGCGCCAGGCACCCGACGGGCAGTGGACCGGCAAGGCGACGCAGAACGGCGTCCAACGCAACCTCACGGTTCAGCCGAACGGCACGACGACCGCGCGCTAGAGTTCCTTGCGGACGAGCGCCGCTCCCTCTGCCAGCGCCTTCAGCTTTCCGAATGCGGTCGCACGCGGCAGATACTTCATGCCGCAATCGGGGGCGGGCAGCAGCTTTTCCGCGGACATATACTTCAGGCCGGCGCGGATACGCTCGGCGACCTTCTGCGGTGTCTCGATCTCGGGATCGCTGAGGTCGATGACGCCCAGCATCACTTTTTTCGGGGCGAGGTCTTTCAGTACGCCGAGGTCGATCTTGGGCTGCGCTGATTCAATCGAGATCTGCTGCGCGATCGTGTCGGAGAGCTGGGGCAGAAAGGAATAGCCCGTCGGCTTGAGGCCGGTGACGACGGCAGCGTAGCCAAAGCAGAGATGCACGACGGTCGGCACTGTGATGCCCTGCAGTGCTCGATTGATCGCCTTCACGGCGTAACGGCTGGCTTCCTCGGGATTGTTGCGCAGCCACGGCTCGTCGAGCTGGATCACGTCGGCGCCGGCCTTCACCAGGTCGTGCGCCTCCGCGTTCACCGCGGCGGCGTAGTCCATGCACATCTCTTCGTTGTCTTTGTAGAACTCGTTCTTCACCTGCTGGCCCATGGTGAAGGGGCCGGGCAGGGTGATCTTCGCGAGCTTGGCCGTATTGGCGCGCAGGAACTGCATATCGCGCAACTCGACCGGCGCCGTGCGCTTGATCTTCCCCACCACGCGCGGCACCGGCGTGGTGTTGCCGGAGCGATTGGTGAGAATGAACGGGTTCTCGTCGTCGACGCCTTCCAGTGCGGTCGCGAAGCGGTTGGAATAGCTTTCGCGCCGGATCTCGCCGTCGGTCACGATATCGATGCCCGCGCGTTCCATGTCGCGAATGGCGAGCAACGTCGCGTCGTCCTGCGCCTGCTCGAGGAATGGCTCCTCGACTCGCCACAGTTCCCTGTAGCGCGTGCGCGGCACGACCTTGCTCAGCATCGCGCGATTGACCAGCCAGTCGGGCTGCGGATAAGAGCCGACGACGGTCGTCTGAAGGAGAGTTTCACCCATCACTGTGCCTTTATGCCTGCGGCCTTCACCAGCTCGCCGTTTTCCTTGAGCTCGCGCACGACCAGGTCGTCGAATTCCTTGGGGGATATCGGCGCAGGATCGGCCCCGACCTTGGCCAGCCGTTCCTTCACTTCGGGCATGGCGAGGACTTCGGCCAGCGCCTTGTTGAGTCTGTCGATCACCGGCTGCGGTGTGCCGTTGGGCGCGAACAATCCCGCCCAGTAGTCGTAGGCGCTGCCTTTGTAGCCGGCTTCCTCGGTGGTCGGCACGTTCGGCAATACCGAGGAGCGCGTCGGGCTGCCGTTGGCCAGCGCCACGACGCGCTTGTCGCCGATCAGGGACAGTGCCGACACGACCGGCGAGAAGAAATACTCGACCCGGCCGCCCATCACGTCGTTCAGCGCTTCGGGAGTACCTTTGTAAGGGACGTGAACGACATCGATTTTGGCGGCGGCCTTGAACTTCTCGCCGTTCATGTGGGTAGCGCTGCCAACGCCCGCCGAGCCGAACGACATCTTGCCAGGCTGGGCCTTGGCCTGCTTCACAAGATCGTCGAGGGTCTTCCAGCCCTTGTCCGGCGAGACCACAAGGATGTTGGGCTGGCGCGCGAGCAGGGTGATGCCACGCAGGTCCTTGGCAGTATCGTAGTTGAGCTTGTCGTAGATCCACGGGCTCACGGTGTGACCCGACGAGTTGAGCAGCAGCGTGTAGCCGTCGGGCACGGCCTTGGCGACCTGGCCCGCGGCGATGGTCCCTCCCGCGCCGGGCTTGTTCTCGACAATGACCGTCTGGCCGAGCTTGGCCGACAATTCGTTGGCAACGGAGCGGCCGATTACGTCCGTGGCGCTGCCCGGCGTGAAGGCAACGATGATGTGCACCGGCTTGTCGGGCCAGCTTTGTGCTGCCGCCGGAAGCGGAGTCATCAGTGCAAACAGAGCGATCAGTCGCTTCATGGTCGTCCTCCCCTGATGTCGCGGCTTGTGCTCGCGACGTTGAGTTTGCCGAGAATGCGTTCGCCCGACTGCGCGAGCTTCGTGCGCACTCCATCGATATCCTGCCAAACGAGCTTGCCATCGCGCTTGGCGAATGTCCCGGCCACCACCACGTCGCGCATCCGGGCGCCCGAGCCCTGCATGACGACGGTGGCGACGGGATCGTGCACCGGCCACATGGCGAGCGGGCCGAGCGACATGACTGCAATATCGGCCTGCTTGCCGATAGCAAGACTGCCGATCCGCTCGCCCATCCCCAGCATCGCCGCACCGCGCGTCGTGATCCAGTCGAGAGCTTCGGCGGCCGGAACGCTCGATGTGACAGGGATGCCGCCGCTCCGGGCGCGCTCGGCGGCATTGTCGAGCGCCCGTTGCGAGGCCAGTGCCATGCGCGCAACCGTGAACAAGTCGCCGCTGATCGCCGATTCGAGATCGACGCCGACCGACGGCGCCGATCCCAGGGCGCGCAGGCGGCCGGTGATGGGATGGCCGTGGCCCTGGGCCATCTCGTTCTCCGGCGTGATCGAGAAACTGACACCCAGATCGACGAAGGCCTTGAGCTGGGCATCGCTGAGATTGTTGCCGTGCACGATGTTGATGTGCGGGCCGACCAGGCCGCGTTGCATCAGCGTCTCCCAGCCGCCGGGCGTCTTCGCCTCGCCGCCGCCCTGGTGCATCGAGGCCACGAGGTCGAATTCCCGGGCGAGGGCGAAATCGTGAGCGCTGACGTCGAGTGTCGAGTAATGCGGGCCCAGCACAGCCATACCGAGCGTTACGAGGGCATCGCGATCCGCCAGAGGGCCGCGCAGCAACCGCTCGATCTCCGCGCGGGGATGCGGCACTTCCGAGAAGTGCGGCTCGCCGGGCTTGGGATCGGGCTTGGGCGAGCCGTGGAAGAAGGCGGCGCGAATGCCGCTTTCCTTCAGGCCGGCGATACCGGCATCGCTGTGCTCCGGCGTGGGATTGTTATGGCACCAGTCGACCAAAGTGGTCACACCATGGTCGAGCTGGTTGAGCGCGCCGGCCAACGTCGCGATGTGGATGTCTCTAGGTGTGAAGACCGTCGCGAGGCCGGCATGAACGTGGCGGAAATACTCGAGCAGCGTCCAGTTCGCCGCCACCGAACGCAGTGCCGTCTGCCACGTGTGCATGTGGGCGTTGATCAGGCCCGGCAACACGAAGTGGCCCGTGCAATCGATGGTCTCTGCCGAGTCTGCCTGCAGGTCAGGGGCGATTGCCGCGATCCGGTCGGCGTCGATCAGCACGTCGCCCCTGGGCAGAACGCCCAGCGCCTTGTCCTGGGTGACGACAATCCCGGACTTGAGCAGTACCCGCGCCATCGTCAGGCGAGCCCGTCGCTCACCTTCACGTTCTCGGGCACGAGTTTCATGCCGGCGGCGCGGGCCAGTTCGACCAGCAGTACGGAGAAGTCGATGTCGCCCGGATACTGGTTGGCAAGCGACTGCAGGCTCTCGCGCGTGGCCGACGCCGTCGGCATGGTTACACCCTGTGCCTTTGCCGCGCCCATGCCGAGCTCAAGGTCCTTGAGCAGAAGCTTCGGCGTGAACGTCGTCGTGAAGTCGAGGTTCACGAGGGCAGGGGTCTTGTAGCGCGTGTACATCGAGCCCAGCACGCTGCTGTTGATCGACTCCAGGAAGACGTGACGCGGAATGCCGGCCTTTTCGGCGAGCAGCGTGATCTCGCACAGGGAATGGATGATCACGCCGAACATCGTGTTGTGCGCGATCTTCCAGATACGTGAGAGCTCGCCTTCGCCAACATAAAGCTCCTGCCGGCCGAGCGCCGCCAGCAGCGGCTTGACCGCGTCGTATTCGACGCGCGGGCCGGAGGCCACGACCAGCAGCTTGCCCGCCTTGGCGACGCGCGCATTGCCCGACACCGGCGCGCTGAGATAGGCGACCCCCATTTCCGTGAGGCCTTTGCGGATCTCCGCAGAACCCGTGTCGGAGATCGAGGACATGTCGACGATGCGTTTCGGCCGGCCGTTGCCCGAGAGCACGCCCCCGGTGCCGAACAGGATCTCCTTCAGGTCGTCGGTCGTGGAGACCATCGTGAAGACAGTCTCGCAGTGGGCCATCGCGGTCTTGTCGGTCACGACCTCCGCGCCGATCTGGGCCAGCGGATCGGCCTTGGAGGCGGTACGGTTCCACACCGAGAGCCCGTGGCCCGCCGCGACCAGGCGGGCCGCCATTGCCTCTCCCATGCGGCCGAGGCCGATCCAGCCGATGGAATGCGATGCCTTGCTGCTCATAAAGGAAACCCCGGTTCGAGTTCTGCGTTGCTCGTTACGCCGCAGTGTGGGAGGGGAATTAGGCGATGTCCATGGTCGGTCGGTCCTGCGTGTTTTTGGTGTTGCTGCTCGTCGTCTCGTGCAGCGGACATCTGCCGAATACGGCTGTGCGCCGCCACGAGGCCACCGAGCATTACCAGGTAAACGATTCGGTGCCGCTGGTTGCGCTGATGCGCGAACGGCACATCGTTCCGCCGGACCAGGTCTCCGCCGTGCCCTTGCTCGATCAGCTGCAGGCGGAACTCGCGAAGAGCGACCGGGCGGGCCGCTTCAAGGGCATCACCTACGACCTCACGCGCGGCAACGTGCTGGCCCGCGACTGGATCGTGCAAACGCCGGACGTCTGGGGAAAGCGCGCCTCTGGGCTGAAAGCATTTCCGCTCGACTGCAAGGACTGTGAGCCGGACGTGTTGTTGCCATCCTGCTCGAGCGATGCCGATTGCGACGGCGGCACCTGCGGGACGATCTGGCCGTCAGCCGGGGGCACAGCGCGGCGCAAGGTCTGCTTCGGTCACTCGGACGCGCTGGTCAATCGCCTCTATGATCTCATCTCCAGCGCGAGAAGCAGCGTCGACATCGATCTCCTCGCTCCCGTGCCGGACACGCGCTTCCTCGGCACATTGCGGGCCGCGTTCGGCGCGCTCGCACGCAGCGGGCGCCGGATTTCGATCCGCGTCCTTGTCGGTCAATACCCCGGCACCCCGGTCGACACCGACGCGTTCCTGGCGAAGCTCGTCACGGAAATGAAGGATGTGCCGGGCGCCCACGTACAGATCGGCGTGGCAGCAGTGGAGACGTGCACGGCGCTCGACGATTGCGACAGCTTCTCGTGGAACCACTCCAAGATCGTCAGCGTCGATGGGCGCGAGGCTCTGGTGGGCGGCCACAATCTCTATCCGCGGGATTACCTGATCGGCGATCCGGTGCATGACCTGTCGATGCGGATCAGCGGTCCCGCGGCGGCAAGCGCGTCGCGTTTCGTCGATACCCTCTGGGAATATGTCTGCAGCAATCTCAACCAGAAGAAGACCGTTGCGCTATCGGTTTTCGCCACCGACCGGAGTTTGCCGGAAGGCTCTTGTCCTCAGTCGTCGGCGGGCAAGGCCGCATCGCCCGGCGGCGGCGTGCCGATCATGGCGATCGGTCGCCTGGCTTCGGGTGTCACATCGGACTTCGCCAATCACAGCGATCTCGCGCGGGACCTGATGCTGGGAGCGGCAAAGCGCACCATTCGCATCGTGCAACAGGACCTGGGCTTCACCTTCGGCCGGTCCGATGTGCTGTTTCCCGAGAGCAATCTCGAACGGCTGGTCACGTTCCTCATGCGAGACGGTGGCGATGTCTACATCGTGCTGTCGAACGACGGATCGACCGGTCCGGATGGCGGCAACTACTCCAACGGCGTATCGCTGGCGACACTGGCCCGTCATCTGCGGGATATGGTCCAGGGCAGGCTTGAGGCGAAGGATCCGCATCTGCGTTATGCGGTCCGCACCGGACCCGATCCGGCGAATGCGCTGCTCTGCGAGCACGTGCACCTCGCGCCCTTCCGCTTCGGTCCGGACGCAAAATGGCCCGATCACGGGACGTTCGGCGTGCATACGAAATTCTGGATGATCGATGACCGCGCCTTTTACATCGGCTCGGACAACATGTACCCCGTCAATCTTCAGGAGTACGGCTACATCGTCGACGACAGGAAGGCCGCGGGCGAACTGCTCGACGCTTACTGGAAGCCGCTCTGGCAGTGGTCGCAAAGGGCGGCTGTCTCGGGGCCGGACGTCCGGAATTGCATCTTCCGTGAGATCATAAAGTAGTCGTGACCGGCCGTGACTTGATCCGGCCTCATGGAGGGCGCGTACTGTCTTCATGGAGGCGAACATGAAGCTCGTGCATTGGACTGCCGCTCTTGCGTTGATGCTTCCGTTCTCGACGGTCGCGCATGCCGACGATGTCACCTACTGCCAGGCGCTGGCCGCCAAGTATCAGGCCACGCTCGTCAAATTGTCCGGCCACAATCCCAATCCGGGAACGGCCGAAGGCAACATGGCCGCCTATCAATGCTCGCAGGGTAACACAGCGGGCATCCCGGTGCTCGAGCGCAAGCTGCGCGATGGCAAGATCGAGTTGCCCGCGCGCGGCTAAGGCCTAGCTGGCCGGATCGACCGGCTTCACGACACCTTCGGCGGCCTCGATGACCTCACCGGCATCGAGGCAGAGATCCTCCCTGTTGCGCATCGCCATGATCTGCACGCCCGTGCGCAGCTTGCCATGGCGGCCGACAGGAACCGCCAATCCCGGCAAGCCGAGCAGCGGCGCCATGAGCACCGGCCTCATCGAATCGAATATGTCGCGCTGGCCCTGGACGGTCGTGTCCATCACCTGCTTCGGCGGCAGATCGGCCAACGTCGGCATGATCAGCAGCGGCCACTGCTGCATGAAACTCATCCAGCGATAGACCATGCCCTCGCGCTCCGTCAGCGCCGCCATGTACGACGGCAGCTCGACGGTCTTGAGCAGTTCGAGCCACGCGCCCATCGCGGCGATGCCGTCAGGATCGCCGACTTTCTGCATGGTTGGCCACAGTCCGGCCTCCGACTCCCTGCCGATAATGGCGTGCCAAAGATCGGGACCGCGCGCGGCGTCCGGCGGCAACATCTCGTCGACGACATAACCTGCCGCCTGCAGGTGCTTGCCGGCCTGGCGCACGGCTGCTGCCTGCGCGGGATGGGTCTTGCTGCCAGGAAATTCCGGCACCAGCGCGACGCGGATTGGCCGCGCCGGAGGCGGGCCCTGCATCGGCACGTCGTTCCAGCGCCAGTCGCGCCGATCCCCGCGCGCCATCACTTCGAGCGCGAGGCGCGCGTCGCGCACGCTGCGGGTGTGCGGGCCCTGAACCGCCATCAGCATCGCGCCGATGCCGCGTCCCGCCGCGGCGGAGCTCGGATTGAAGCCCGGCACGCGGCCCAGTCCCGGACGCAAACCGACGATGCCGTTGCAATAGCCGGGGATGCGGACCGAGCCACCGATGTCGTTGCCGTGTGCGATCGGCGCGATGCCGACGGCGATCGAGGCGCCGGCGCCGCCGCTCGAACCGCCGGGCGTCACGGTGGGATCGAGCGGGTTCAAGGTGCGGCCGTGCAGGCCGTTGTCGGTGTACAGGCGCATCGAGAAGGCCGGCGCGTTGGTGCGGCCGATGATGATGGCGCCTGCGTGCTTTAGGTTGGCGACGACAGGACTGTCTTCCTGGGTGACGAAGTCCTTGAGCGCGACGACGCCGTTGTCGGTCGCCGTGCCGGTGAGGTCGACGTTGATCTTGATGGTGATCGGCACGCCATGCAGCGGCCCCAGCGCATGGCCGCGGGCGCGCGCGGCGTCGGCGGTCTCGGCGGCGGCGCGGGCTTCGTTTTCGAACACCTTGACCACGGCGTTGATCGCGGGATTGACCTTGTGCAGGCGCTTCAGGACCGAATCGACGGCCTCCACGGAAGACGCACGGCCGGTGCGGATCAAAGCCGCGAGGTCGGTCGCGTCCAATTGCCAGAGTTCCGTCATCGCACTTCCCCTTAGAAGATTGAAAAATACTCGCGCTGTTCCCAGTCGTCTCCGCCCTTGGAAAAGCGCTCGATCTCGGCCTGCTTGAGCTTCACGTAGTAGTCGACGAAGAAATCACCCAAGCCGGCGCGTAACGCCTTGTCTTCGCTGAGTGCCGTCAGCGCTTCGCCGAGTTGTTTCGGCAGCATTGGCGCCTTCGTGTCGTAGGGCGTGTCGGCAGAGGGGCCGGGATCGGCCTTGATCTTGAGTCCATCGAGGCCGCAGACGATCTGGCTCGCCATGTAGAGGTAGGGATTGGCGGCGGGCTCGCCGACACGGTTCTCGAGATGCGTCGTGGCATCGCCGGGGCCGCCCAGCACGCGCACCATGACGCCGCGGTTCTCGCGCGCCCAGATGGCGCGGTCGGGGGCGAGCGAGAAGGGCTTGTACCGCTCGTAGCCGTTGATCGTGGGCGTGCTGAATGCGGCCGCGGCGGGCGCATGAGCAAGCAGGCCAGCCATCCACTGCATGCCGACCGGGGAGAGCGGCGTCTGCGCATCCATGAAGGCATTGGCGCCGGTCTTGCGGTCGATGAGCGACTGATGCAGGTGCCAGCCGCTCGACATCACGTTGGGAATCTTGGGCCGGCACATGAAGGTGGCGTGATAGCCGTGGCGTTGGGCCACCTGCTTAGCGGCGCTGCGGAACAGCACCATGTCGTCGGCGGGTGCGAGACCGGTGCTCGCGCGGAAGGTGAACTCGACCTGGCTGGGGCCGAATTCCACTTCGAGCGAGCGTAGCGGAAGGCCGAGGCCTGCGATGTTGGCGCGCAGGATCTCGAGGATGGGATCCATCTCGTCGTAGCGCTGCTCGGTGAGGTATTGGTAGCCCTGGTTGAGCAGGGAGACTTCCGGCGCAGGACCGGGTTGGCCCGGCTGCGCCGCATCTTCGAGCGCGAGATGCGTCTTTTCGATCTTGAACAGGTGGAACTCGACTTCGAGGCCGGCCAGGAAATCGTAGCCCGTATCCGCAAGTGAGGAGAGCGCTTGGCGATAGAGATGACGTGTGCTGAGCGGCACGGGCCGCCCGTCGGGGAAGACGATGTCGCACAGCATCCAGCCGGTGTGCGGCGCCCAGGGCAGCACGCGGAAGGTCGACGGGTCAGGCAGCATGACCACGTCGGCCGCGCCCTCCCATTCCTTTCCGCCGAACGCGCCGCCCTGTCCCCATACCGAGAACACCGTGCGGTGCGACGTGTCCTTCATCAGCATGGTGGCGCTGAATCCCACGCCGCTTTTCATCACGCCGGGAATCTCGGCCGAGACATAGGTCTTGCCGCGCAGGATGCCGTGCTGGTCGGCGAAGGAGAGGCGCACGACGGAGATGCCGTCCGCCTGCAGCCGATTCTCGACCTCGCGTGCGGCAGCCTGACGGTCGCCGGTCCAGAGACCGGCCTTCTCGGCGAGATGCATCTTCTTCAGGCGACGAGCGGCGAGCGCGTGCCGGCGGCCCAGCTCGATCCGGAGCGACGCTTGGCGTCGAATTCCTTCCAGTAATCCTGCCAGCCCACCGTCGGTCCCATGCCGTCGACCGTCACGGGGCCGCGCACGCTTGCGGCGCGAGTTGCGTCGAGCCACATCGGCGGCTTCTCGCCATTCTCCACCTTGCCGATCGCCGACAGCAGCATGCGGCGGTAGGCCACGATCGCCTTGTCGCTATAGCCCAGATGTTCGCGCGTGCGGTCCTGGATACGGCCCTGGCTCTCGATCGCCCATTGGTCGTGGACGTTGATGTCGAAGCCCATGCCTGTGTAGGTCTTCGTCTTCTGCTCGCCGATGTCGTAGCCGTAGTTGTTCTGCCGCCCGATGCGCGGCTTGTAGTCGGGCAGTTCGTAGAGCTGCAGCCGCTGTTCGCGCATCTGCTGATGGTCGACCGGCTTACCGAACGACGTGAAGATCGCGTACCAGTAACAGGAGGTGTCGTCGATCGGCACATGCCACTGGGTGATCGTCATCTCCGCGCTCATCGGGATCACGAAGGCGTAGGGAAAGACGAGGTTGGTCACGCGCACATGCGTGTGCTTCTCGCTGATCTTGCGCAACGCGAACAGGCGCATGCCGTAGTCGGTACCCTCCACATCGATGGTCGGGCGGCCGAACTCGCGCATCACGCGCGTCATGGGGATGTTGCTGTCGGCGGAGTTGGCGCGGAACTGCTTGCCATAGGCATCGCCCGTCGGGTCTTCGTCCTCGTAGAAGCGGTGTAGATACGAAGCGTGCGCGGGATCGATGCCGACCTCGAGCGCCTGCAGCCAATTGCAGTCGATCATGCCCTTGAAGGCGAAGGCGTGGGTGCCGGGCGCGAGGAAGCAGTCGAAGTCGGGGAAAGCGGGCGCTTCGCCTTCGCCCAGATAGGCGAACACGATGCCGTTCTTTACGACCACCGGATAGGATTTCTGCCGCACTCTCTGGCAGAGCACGCTGCCCTCGGGCTCGGCCGGCGTTTCGAGGCACTTGCCGTCGACGTCGAACAGCCAGCCATGGAACAGGCAGCGGATGCCGCCATTCTCGAGGCGGCCGTAGGCGAGATCGGCGCCGCGGTGCGGGCAGTCGCGGTCGAGCAGCCCGTGCTGGCCGCGCTCGTCCCGGAACAGCACGAAATCCTGGCCGAGAACGCGTACCGCCTTGGCCGGGCGCTGGGCCGGAAGCTCGTCGGCGAGCGCGACCGGATGCCAGTAATGCCGCATCAACGCCCCGCATTTGGTGCCGGGGCCGACGCGGGTGATCAAATCGTTCTGTTCGGGGGTCATCGGGTCCTGCGTTCGCCGCAGTGTGGCCCGTCTGTTTCAAGCAGGCCAGCGATATGTCGCGAGTAACGACCGTAATAGGTGTTTTGCCGAGACAAGATTAAAATCCGGACGAGTTTGTCTTCGAGGCGTGTCTTCCCCAGCGTAGAAAGTGATTCATGACGTCGACTTGCCGCCCGCCGTTAATCGGCCGTTTTCCCCGTTTCGCGCCGTTTTCGTTCGGGCGCGTCTTCAATGAATCCAAGGATTTGGCGAGATCCGGTGCCCAACCGTTAAAAACGGTGAAAACGGTGGAGCAACGCCCGTGAGTGCCCTCGACGGCATGCCCGGACCGACCTCCCGGCACTTCATCTCCCAGCGGCTCCGCATGCACTATGTCGATTGGGGCAATCCCGATGCGCCGCCGCTGCTTCTCGTCCACGGCGGCCGCGATCACTGCCGTAATTGGGATTGGGTCGCGCAGAAGCTGCGCCGCGACTGGCACATCATTTGTCCCGACCTGCGCGGGCACGGCGACAGCCAGTGGTCGCCCGACGGCAACTACAACATGTCGGCGTACATCTACGATCTCGCGCAGTTGATCCACCAGCAGGCGCTGGCGCCGGTGACGATCGTCTCCCACTCGTTGGGCGGCAATATCTCGCTGCGCTACACCGGACTCTTTCCGGACTCGGTGCGCAAGCTGGTCGCGATCGAGGGCCTGGGCCCATCGCCCAAGGTGATTGCCGAGCGCGCGACGAAGTCCCTGGCGGACCGGATGGAGGAATGGGTTGGCGAGCAGCGCAAGCTCTCGGGCCGCCTGCCGCGGCGCTATCCGTCGATCGAGGAGGCGTTCAAGCGCATGCAGGAGGAGAACAAGCATCTCTCCGCCGAGCAGGCACGCCATCTCACGGAGCAGGGCGTCAACCAGAACGAGGACGGGACCTACAGCTGGAAGTTCGACAATTACGTGCGGCTCAACCCGCCGTACGACATGACCTATCCCGACATCGAGACGCTGTGGACGCGCATTATGTGCCCGACGCTCCTGATCTACGGCAAGGAGAGCTGGGCCTCGAACCCGGAGAAGGATGGCCGTCTGAAATTCTTCAAGACCGCGAAGGTGGTCGAGTTCGAGAACGCGGGCCACTGGGTGCATCATGACCGGCTCGACGCCTTCGTCGACACCGTCCGGGCCTTCATTGCCTAGCGTTGCTGCCCTGCTGAAGGAGATACGCGCCTGCACCGTGTGCGCGAAGTCGCTGAAGGCAGGAACGCGGCCGATTGTGCAGTTCGGACCGGCGTCACGGATCGTCATCATTGGCCAGGCGCCGGGTACACGGGTGCATGAAAGCGGCGTGCCGTGGAACGACGATAGCGGCAAACGCTTGCGCGACTGGACCGGTCTCGGCGAGGCTGACTTCTACGATCCGGCGAAGGTGGCGCTGGTGCCGATGGGCTTCTGCTATCCCGGCACCGGCACAAGCGGCGACCTGCCGCCCCGCCCTGAATGCGCGCCGCTCTGGCATCAGCGGGTGCTGGCGGCATTGAAGGCGGCGCAACTCACCTTGCTGGTCGGGAGCTACGCGCAGGCCGGGTACCTTGCGCGGAAGCAGAGCATGACCGACGCGGTGAAGGGCTTTGCCGGGCACGGTGCCGGCATTTTCCCGTTGCCTCATCCGTCATGGCGCAGTGGTATCTGGATGAAGCGCAATCCGTGGTTCGAGAGCGACGTGCTGCCGGCGCTTCGCACGGCAGTGCGCAACGCGCTGGGAGGAAAGAAAAAATGAAGGCGGCGATCTTTCGTGGCGGCAACATTGTCGTCGACACCTTGCCTGTACCGGTGCCGGGGCAGAACCAGGTGCTGGTGAAGGTGCTGTGCTGTGGCATCTGCGGCTCCGATCTGCACGCCGCCAAGCACGCGCACCGCATGGCCGCCGTGACGAAGCGCATTCCCGGCCGCATCCCCATGGAGCTCGACAAGGATGTCGTGTTCGGCCACGAATTTTGCTGCGAGGTCATCGACTACGGTCCGAAGACCGAGAAGAAGCTGAAGCCTGGCACTCGTGTCTGCGCCATGCCGGTGATGCTGGAGGCCGATGGACCGAAGGGCATGGGCTATTCCAACAAGTATATCGGCGGCTATGCCGAGCAGATGCTGCTGGCCGCGCCGCTGTTGCTCGAAGTGCCCAATGGCCTGTCGACCGACCATGCGGCATTGACCGAGCCTTTGGCGGTGGGCGTGCATGCAGTCGAGAAGGGTGCCCTCACCGGCGACGAGGCGCCGCTGGTGATCGGCTGCGGCCCGGTCGGCCTGGCGGTGATCGCGGCGCTCCGGCTGAAAGGCATCCGTCCGATCGTGGCGGCGGATTTCTCGGCCAAGCGGCGCGAGCTCGCGGTCAAGATGGGCGCCGACGTCGTGGTCGATCCCGCGAAGGAGGATCCCTATGCCAGGATCGCCCAAGCCAAGCGCACCGTGATCTTCGAATGCGTCGGCGTGCCGGGCGTGATCCAGCAGATGTTCGAGAAAGTGCCGCGCGACGCCCGCATCGTGGTGGTGGGCGTCTGCATGGAGCCGGACACGATCGAGCCGATGTTCGGCATCGTTAAGGAGCTCAGCCTGCAATTCGTGCTGGGATACACGCCGCAGGAGTTCGCCGGCTCCCTCCAGCTGCTGGCCGACGGGAAGGTCGATGCGCCGTCGCTCATCACCGCCAAGGTCGGGCTCGATGGCGTGAAGGGAGCATTCGCCGACCTCGGAAACCCTGAACAACATACGAAAATCTTGGTAGAACCTTGGCGCTAGAGGGAGATGACACAATGAAGTTCTACAATTCGGTCGGGCCCAACCCGCGCATGGTCCGCATGTTCATGGCGGAGAAGGGCATCGACATCCCAAAGGTCGAGGTCGACCTGCGCCAGGGTGAGAACCGCAAGGAGCCCTACACCAGGAACGTCAATCCGGCGGGCCAGACGCCCGCGCTGGAGCTCGGCGACGGCACCGTGATTACGGAGATCACGGCAATCTGTGAATATGTCGATGAACTGAAGAGCGAAAAGCCTTCGCTGATCGGCGATACGGCACAAGAGCGTGCCGTTACGCGCATGTGGACCCGCCGTATCGATCTCAACATTGCCGAACCAGCAGCCAACGGCTTTCGCTTCTCCGAAGGTCTGAAGATTTTCCAGAACCGCATTCGCTGCATTCCGGAAGCGGCAGAGGGGCTGAAGGCGACGGCACGGGAGAAACTCGCCTGGCTGGACGGGCTGATGGGCACCAAGCCCTTCGTCGCCGGCAGCAAGCTTACCATGGCGGACATCCTCCTCTTCGCCATCCTCGATTTCTCGAAGAATGTCGGCCAGCCGCTCGATCCCGCGAATAAGAACTTGACGGCCTGGTTCGAGCGCATGAAAGCGCGACCAAGCGCCGCCGCGTAAAGGTCTGCCTTTTTTTTGTCGCTTTTGGAGACGTAGCCTGCGCCCCGCCGCAAACCGGGGTTGCAGGCACAATTTTTGGACGCAGGAACAAACAACAATGCGCCGTACGATCACTTTGCTCGCGCTCATCGCCACTCCCGTTTTCACCGCCGTTCAGGTCTTGGCCGCCGATCCGCCGAAGTCCGCTGCCGCCGCACCGGCTGCCTCGGCCGCGCCTGCGCTGCACGGCCTGTGGCTGCTGACCGATTATCCGTCCCAGACGGTGCGGCCGGGCGAGGTCACGACGATCCGTTTCAAGCTGCAGAACTCCGGCCTCGCGCCCGAGACATTGGCCGTGTCGGTCGACGGTGTCCCGGCAGGCTGGAAGATCGATGTCATGGGCAACGGCCAGGCCATCGCCGCGGCGATGGCGCCGGTCAATGAGAGCGTGGCGCTGCAGCTGCGCGTCGAGGTACCCAAGGACGCCAAGCCCGGGTCGCAGAACATCGTGGTGCACGCCAAGGGCGCGACCCAGTCGATCGACCTGCCGATGACGCTGACCATCGGCAAGGAAGTTCCGGCCAAGCTCGCGATCAAGACGCAGCTTCCGTCGCTGATCGGCACGCCAAAGTCGTCGTTCGACTACACGCTCTCGGTCACCAACGACAGCGGCAAGGAAATGACGGTGGCGCTTGCGGCGCAGGGGCCTGGCAATTTCCAGACGACCTTCACCGAAGGCTACGGCACCAACGAGATCAGCTCGTTGCCGATCGACGCTGGCGCCTCCAAGGACATCAAGGTCAAGGTCAAGCCGCCGGCGGAAGTGAAAGCGGGTGACTATCCCGTGCTTGTGAAGGTGTCCGCCGAAGGCGCGACGGCCGAGCAGAAGGTCACACTGCAGATCAGCGGCCAGGGACAGCTCTCGCTCACCAGCAAGGACAGCCGGCTGAGCGGCGAGGCGCAGGTCGGCAAGACCAGCGAATACACGCTGATCGTCGGCAACGACGGCACGGCGGCGATCGACAATGTCGAGATGTCGGGCTCGGTGCCCGCCGACTGGAAGGTCGAGTTCAATCCCAAGACCCTGCAGAACGTGGCGCCGGGAGAGAAGAAGGAAGTGAAGGTCTCGGTGACGCCGTCGGAGAAGGCGATTGCCGGCGATTATGTAGCGTCCTTCCGCGCCGGCGGCCGCGGCGATTCGAAAGCAGCCGACTTCCGCATCACCGTCACGACCTCGACGCTGTGGGGCATCGTGGGCATCGGCATCATCGCCATTGCACTGCTCGTCCTGCTGGGAGCGGTTGCTCGCTTCGGCCGGCGCTAGAGCCGGGTGGCGACGATGAGCGACAACGTCATCGAAGCCCGCGGACTATTGAAGGTCTATGGCGCGACCCGGGCGGTCGACGCCATCGACATCGATATCCGGCGCGGCGAGATTTTCGGCCTGCTGGGCCCCAACGGAGCCGGCAAGACTACCACCATCCTGATGATGCTGGGATTGACCGAGACCAGCGGCGGCAAGGTCTCCGTGCTGGGTTTCGATCCGGTGCGGCAGCCGCTGCAGGTCAAGCGCCGGGTCGGCTACCTGCCCGACGCCGTCGGCTTCTACGATCACATGACAGCGCGCGAGAATCTCACATACACCGCGCGCCTGCTGGCCATCCCGCGCCGTGAGGCGACGGACCGCATCATGGAGGCGATGAAGAGCGTGGCGCTCGACGACGTCATCGACAAGCGCGTCTCGACCTACTCGCGCGGCATGCGCCAGCGGCTGGGCATCGCGGAGATCGTGATGAAGAGGGCCGAGGTTGCCATCCTCGACGAGCCAACCTCGGGCCTCGATCCGCACGCCACCTTCGAGCTGCTGGAAATGATTCGCGGCCTCAAGAGGGCAGGCGTTGCCGTGCTGCTGTCCTCGCATCTTCTCGATCGCGTGCAGAGCGTTTGCGACCGGGTGGCGCTGTTCAACAAGGGCAAGATTGCGCTGATGGGCACGGTGGTCGAACTCGCCAACCAGGTCCTGGGCGCGGGCCATCCGCTGCTGGTCGAGGCGAGCGGCATCGATGTTGCGGCAGCCCTGCGCGGTGTCGAGGGTGTGCAGCAGGTCGTGCCGGCGGGCGAAGGAGCCTGGCGAGTCGTGGCCGATCGCGATGTCCGTGCCGCCGTGGCGCAGCGCATCGTACAGGCCGGCGGGGCGCTCACCAAGCTCTCGGACCTGCAGCCCAGCCTGGAAGAGGTCTACACGCACTATTTCGAGGGAGAGCGCCGTGCAGCGTGAGGGCTCGCCTTTCACCGGCCTCGGGCCGGTCTTCATCAAGGAACTGTCCGATCACCTGACCAGCATCCGCATGCTGGTGCTGACCCTGTTCGTGATCGTGTTCGGCGCGTTTCCGGTCGCGTCGTCGCTGCAGACCCTGCGGACCGTCGTCGGCGCCGACGCCTATCTCTACCTGCGCATCTTCACCATCGAGCCCGAGCAGGTCCCGATCTCTTTCATCACGGCGCTGAACTTCATCATCCCGCTGATGGCGATCGGGCTCGGCTTCGATTCGGTGAACAGCGAATTCAACCGGCGCACGCTAAGCCGCGTGCTGTCGCAGCCGATCTATCGCGACGCGCTGCTGCTGGGCAAATTCCTGGGCGGGCTGATGACGCTGGCGGTCGGACTGCTGGCGCTGTGGCTGATCGTGTTCGGTGCGGGGCTGCTGTTGCTCGGCATCCCGCCGCGGGGAGTGGAAGTGGCGCGTGCCTTCGGGTTCCTGTTCGTGGCTATCGCCTATGGCGGCGTGTGGCTCGCGGTCTCGATCCTGTTTTCCGTGCTCTTCCGGTCGACCGCGACCTCCGCACTCTGCGCGCTCGGCATGTGGCTGTTCTTCTTCATCCTCTGGCCGATGATCGCCAACGCGATCGTGCTGGGCTTCGCGCCGCGCGAGATCACCTCGATCGACCAATATGTCGGTGTCCAGGAATTCGCCCTCGCGATGCAGAGGCTGTCGCCGGGCACCTTGTTCAGCGAGGCGTTGCTGGGCTTACTGAATCCCGAGACACGCACCCTGGGTTTCACCTTGCCGACCCAGATGCGCGGTGCGATCCCGAACGCGCCGTTGCCGCTCGACCAGAGCCTGCTCTTGATCTGGCCGCAGGTAACCGGTCTGATCGCCGGCATGATCGTCGTGTTCGCCGCAGCCTATGTCGTCTTCCAGCGCGAGGAAGTACGCGCCTGAAGGACTGGACAATCACAGCCGCGCTCAACAATGCGCGCTGGTGCAATGCCGTGTGCTTCGCACACGGCACGGTAGGGCGCTTTTTGGTCCACACCTGGGTCAATGCCGAGCCGGTGCCGCGCTTCTATCCCAACGTCGTGTCGCTCACGACGGGTGCCGCCGACATCGACGAGCAGCGCCAGATCGTCGACATGCTGCTGAAGTCGAACCTGCCCGGCCGCTGGGGTGTGAAGGACAGTTTCAGGACCCTCGACATCGCGCGGCTTGGCTTCGACGTGCTTTTGGAAGCCAACTGGATTCGGCTGCCGCCGTCCCAACCCGAGGTCATCGGCTTCCCCAGATCGGGCGCGCTGGTGTCTGGCCTCTCATGGGAGCGCGCGAAGCCCGGCGGCGAAGCATTCCCAGCGGCGCTGTTCAGTGACGAGAACTTCGCGATGTTCTCAGGCAGCCGTAATGGCGCCATCGTGGCGGGCGGCACGCTCTATCATTCCGACGGCGTCGTGGGCATTTCCAACGTCACGGCCGATGCAGATGAAGCGCCGGCGGTGTGGCGCGACCTCGCCATCCTTGCCGCGAGCTCTTTTCCGCAATTGCCGCTGGTGGGGTACGAGTCGGGCGACGAGCTGGAGGCCGCGCGCAAGGCGGGCTTCGAGCTGGGCGATCCACTGCGGATCTGGGTCAGGTCGCGGGACTGAAGCCGCAGGCTTTTAGCGCCGCGAGCATGTGCGCCGGCGGCGGCGCAGTGACGGAGATCGCGGGCTTCGTCTTCGAGAGCGGCAACACGATGGCATGGCTCTGCAGATGGAGCTGCTGGCCGGGTGCGACCTTGCCGTAGAGACGATCGCCGATCACGGGACAGCCGGCATGGGCGCAGTGCACGCGAATTTGGTGCGTGCGTCCGGTCTCGGGTTTGAGCTCGAGCCAGGTCATGCCCGGCGCGCGACCCATGATCTTGTAGCGCGTCACCGATGGCTGGCCCTTGTCGGAGACCTTCACCGACCAGCCGCTCCTGGTGTTGAGCTTTAGCAACGGCGCATCGAACACGCCTTCGTCGGCGGGCGGCGCGCCCTCGACCACGGCCCAGTAGGTTTTCTCGGTGTCGCGGCCCGAGAAGAGCCGGCCGAGCTTTGCGAGTGCCTTGGGATGACGGCCGAGCACAAGCACGCCCGACGTATCGGCGTCGAGACGATGCGCCAGCGACGGCGGGCGCGGCAGGCCGTAGCGCAGGTCGTCGAAACATTCCTCGAGGTTGGGCGCCTTGCTGGGGCCCGCGTGGACGGCGAGGCCTGCGGGCTTGTCGATGACGAGGATGAGCCCATCGCGATGTAGCACGCGCGCCTGGATTTGCTCGGCCGTCAGGGGAGGAGGACGCTTCAAAGCTCCGGCCAACGGTCTAGCCAGCTCTCGCTTGCTTCGTACAGCGCTGCCGCCCGCAGCACCGAGACCTCGTCGCGGAAGCGGCCGACGATCTGCAGCCCGATCGGCAGCCCTTCCTCGCAGTAGCCGCTGCACACCGTGATCGCAGGATGCCCGGTGATGTTGAACGGCATGGTGTAGGGGAACCAGTTACGCCGCAGTTCGCCCACCTCGATGCCGTCGATCCTGATCGGCTCGAACAGGTCCTGGTCGATGGGCAGTGCCGTGCGCGTGAGCGTCGGCGTCACGAGATAGTCGGCGTCGGCGAACCAGCGCTGGATCAGGCGGAAGAGGTCGGTGCGCTGGAACATGGCGCGCTGGTAGTCCGCGCCGCTCCACTGCTCGGCCTGGGCCACCTGCCGTACCAGCGACGGCGTGACCTTGTTGTCCTCGCGCATGATCATGTCGCCGAAGCGGGCGCGCCAGGTCGTGTGGTTGATCACCTTCCAGATCGACTCCATGTCCGGAAGCGCTTCCGTGAGCTCGACCAGTTCGGCGCCGAGATCCCTGAGTTTGCCCAGCGCTTGTTCGAAGGAAGAGCGTACGTCCTTGGCGACGAAGCGGGCGCCGAGCGTGGCGCTGTACAGGATGCGCTTGCCCTTGAGGTCGCCATGTGGCTTGGCGGCCGTGATGTAGTCCTTAGGCTGGACGTCGATCGACCAGGGATCGGAGGGATGAGGGCCCGCCATCGCCCACAGCATCAGGCCGGTATCCTCGACCGTGCGCGTCATCGGGGTCACGTAGGTGTAGTTGCCAAACGCGTCGGCGACCTGGCTGTGCGGGATCACGCCGTTGCTCTGCTTGAGGCCGACCATGCCGTTGGCCGCGGCCGGAATGCGCGTCGAGCCGCCGCCATCCGTCGCAATGCCGATCGGTCCGATGCCGGACGCGACGGCGATCGCGGCACCGCCGCTCGATCCGCCGGACGTGCGCTCGGCGCTCCAGGCGTTGCGCGTGCGGCCGAACAGCGGCGCGTCGGTCAGCGCCTTGTGGCCGAACTCGGGCGTGGTCGTCTTGCCGAACAGGATCGCGCCCACGGCTTTCATGCGCGCGGCGGCGACGGCGTCTTCCTTGGGGACGTTGTTCTCATGGGCGAGCGCGCCAAAGGTCGTGCGCACCCCGGCCGTGTTCACGAGATCCTTGGCGGCGAAGGGGATGCCATGGAGGAGGCCGAGGGCCTCGCCCTTCATGACGTCGTCTTCGGCTTTCCGGGCTTCAGCCATCGCCATCTCGGGCACCAGCGTGATGAAGCAGTTCAGTACCGGCTGCAGCTTCTCGGCGCGCGCGAGCACCGCCGTCATCAGTTCGACTGGAGAGACTTCCTTCTTGCCGATCTTGTCGCGCAACGTCGCTGCGGAGAGGCGGCAGAGGTCTTCGGACATCAGAGCAGCCCCCGGCCCGCGAGGTTGCGCATCAGCGAGGACACGCCGAACGTCCACGGCGCGATCTTGTCGCAATGGTTCACGGTGTTGGTGAGCGTGCCGAGCTTGGGTGAGCTGATCGAGACAACATCGCCCACCATGTGGGTGAAGCCGGTGCCGCCCGGCGTGCGCGTCTCGGTTGGCGCGAACAGTGTGCCCGTCATCAGCGCCATGCCGTCGGGATATTGATGTGTCTTGCCCATCGCGTTCGTAACGAGTTCCAACGGATCGCGGCTGATCTTCGACAGGTCGCTCGAGCCGCGCAGCCGGAACTGATCCGGGCCGGTGACTTCGAGATCGACCTTGGCCTTGCGCACGTCGTCCAGCGTGAAGGTCTCGTCGAACAGGCGCACGAACGGCCCGAGCGCACAGGAGGCGTTGTTGTCCTTGGCGATTCCCAGCAGCAGCGCGCTGCGCCCTTCCAGGTCGCGCAGGTTAACGTCGTTGCCCAGGGTGGCGCCTACGATCTTGCCCACGGCGTTCACGATCAAGGTGACCTCGGGCTCGGGGTTGTTCCAGTCGGAGTCCGAGCGGATGCCGATTTCGGCGCCATAGCCGACGGCGGCCATCGGTGGCGCCTTGGTGAAGATCTCGGCATAGGGGCCAATGCCGACCTCGAGATAGGGCGACCAGGCGCCGCGCGCCATGAGGGTTTTCTTGAGCGCCTCGGCCTCTGCGGAGCCGGGCTTGATGGTGGTGACGTCGGCTCCAATGATCGAGTTCAGCTCCTTGCGCACCTGCTCCGCACGGCTGGGATCGCCTTTGGCGTGCTCCTCGATCAGCCGTTCCAGCAGGCTGACGGCGAAGGTGACGCCGGCTGCCTTCAGCGCCTGCAAGTCGACCGGTGCCAGCAGGGACGGCGTGAGCGCCTCCAGCGTCCCCAGCCGGATGCCCTTGGCGCGCGCCAGGTCGAGCATATCGGGAGCATTGCAGAGATCGGCCACCGTGGGCGCAAAGTGGGTGATATCGAAGACACCGTCGGCCCGGATGGCCTCGACGCTGGGGCCATCCTCCTCCGCGCTCCATACTCGGCCGATCAAAGTGCCCGCGTATCCGTCTTCCGGAAGAATATCTGCCACTGGACGTTCCTCTTTACGTGGGGCGCGCTTCGTTGCACAAAAGGCGCGCCATTCTCGGGAGTATTAAAATCATGGCCGCAGCGCGGATCAAAGGCGTTCTTTCGCCCGTCGTCACCCCCTTCAAGCGCGACCTGTCGCCCGACGTCGGCCGCTTCATCGCGCACTGCAAGTGGCTGATCAGCCAGGATTGCGGTCTGGCCATGTTCGGCACCAACTCCGAGGCCAATTCCATGTCCGCCGACGAGCGCATGACGCTCCTCGACAAGGTGGTCGCCGCGGGCGTGCCGACGGCACGCATGATGCCGGGCACCGGCTCCTGCTCGATCAACGAGGCCGCCAAGGTGAGCGCGCATGCCACCAAGCACGGCGTCTCCGGCGTGCTGATGCTGCCGCCGTTCTACTATAAGGGCGTTCCGGAGGAGGGGCTGTTCCGCTTCTTCTCGGAGGTCGTGCAGCGCACGGCCGATGACAATCTCCGCGTCTATCTCTATCACATCCCGCCGGTCTCGGCCGTGCCGATCACGCACAAGCTGGTCGAGCGGCTGATGAAGGCCTATCCGAAGCAGATCGCCGGCATGAAGGATTCGTCCGACGACTGGGCGCACACCAAGAGCATGATCGACGCCTTCGCCAAGGATGGCTTCGACGTGTTCTCCGGTAACGAGAAGCCGCTGATCGAGAACATCAAGTCGGGCGGCGCGGGCTGCATCAGCGCGACGGCCAACATCAATCCCGGCAAGATCGCCGAGGCCTACAAGAAGTACGCGACGCCGGAAGGCGAGAAGCTGCAAGGCTGGATCAACGAAGTGCGCGGCGTCATGCAGGGCTACGTCATGATCCCGGGCCTGAAGTACTGCATAGCGCACTATGGCAGCGATGCCGCCTGGACGCCTGTGCGGCCGCCGCTGGTCGAGATCGACGAGAAGGCGGGCAAGGAGATGATCGCCAAGCTCGACAAGCTCGGCTTCACCATGCCGGGGCTCGCGCAGGCAATGGCTGTCGCGGCGGAGTGATTGACAGCGTCGCAGCTGGAGCTTTATAAAATGGCCATGACCGCGAACCTGATCCAGAAGGGTTGGTATTTTACACTGCTTACATAGGCGGTGCGAAAGGTCATGACCTAACGAAGCCGCCGCAACCCGGCGGCTTCTTTATTTCTCGATAGGCCTCCGGGCCGCGGCGCAAACCGCAGACGGAGGACGAGATGTCGATCATCGAGACGGAGATAACCAACGAGCCGGTGGCGCTACCACCGCCGATCCGCGTGCGCCTCGCGGGGCCGCGCGATTGCGAGGCGCTGTGCGAACTGCTCGACCGGCCGGAATACGCCCAGGAGCAGGTGATGACGTGGCTGCAGACGCCCGGCACGACTTTGCTGGTCGCGCAAAGCGAGCTCGGCATCCTGGGCGTTGCCGTCCTGATGACGCGCATCATTCCGCGGGCGGATGCCGGCATGCACAAGGTAGTCGAGGTCGACAATCTTGTCGTGCGCGCCGACCAGCGCGGCAAGCGGATCGGGCGTCGCCTGTTGGCGGCGGTCGTCGAATGGTCCCGCCAGCGACGTGCCAGCCAGGTCGAGGTCTGCATCGGCGAGGTCAACCGCGACGCCAAGCGCTTCTACGAAAGCTTCGGCTTCGCGCACGCTGTGGACCGGCTGGTGCTGGCAGCCTGACGTCAGGCGGCGATGATCAGGTAGTAGCCCAGCCAGATCCAGCTGCCGATCCCCAACAGCATGCCGAGGGCGAACACCGTCGCGATGAAGTTCCCGCGTGTGTTGAGCAGTTTGCGCGGAAAGGCGACGGCCAGGAGTTCGATCAGCAGCCAGAACGGAAAGCCGAGCAGACGGGGCAGGAAAGGCTCGCGCCGCAGGGCGTTTCGATAGTCGCGCAGGCGCTGATGACCGGGAGGTGGCTCTGGTGGGCCGGCTGGAATCGGGCCGGGCCGGGCCGCGTAGCGCGGCACCTCAACTCGGGGCGCAACGACGGGTGGCGGGTCGCTGAGCACTTCGGCCCAGCTCTTCTTGTTGAGGCGCAGCAGTTCATTGGCCTTGCGGATCGCGGCCAGGGCCTCCGCGTCGTGGTCGCTGCCCGTCATGCTGAGCAGCTTCGCCAATCGATCCTTGTCCAACTCCACCAAAGGCCCTCCGCTTGCGGAACCCTATGCCGGCTCCTTGTCCCGCGCAGCCCACATTGTCTTGAAGGCCGGCCGGGCCTGACAGGCGGCGAGCCACTTCTTCACGTGCGGCGCGGCCTCGAACAACTCTGGCGCCGCCTGCGCGTACCGGACGACTTCGGCGGCATTGATGTCGGCCACGCTGAAGCGGCCGCCGACGAGATAGCCGCTCTTTGCCAGCGCCTTGTCGAGCACCGCGAACGGGCCGCGCAGGGCCTCTACGGCGGCGTCGGCGATCTTGGGATCCATCGGCCGGCCGGCATTGCTGACGCGATGATAGATGATGTTGATGGCGTGCGGCTCGACCTCGGTCGCGGCCCACAGCGACCACATCGCCATTTCGCCTTCTTCGGCGACGCTGGCAGGCGCCAGGGGGCCGCCATGCTTCCTCGCGAGGTACAGGTTGATGGCGAGCGACTCGTGCAGCACGTAGCCATCATCGTCGATCGTGGGGATGTGACCGTTGGGATTGACCGCGAGGAACTCCGGCGATTTCGTGTGGACGACGCCGGCAGGAATCGGATCCTTCAGTCGGTAGTGCTGCATGATCGGCACATGCTTGAAGGGGATGCCCAACTCGTTGGCCAGCCAGATGTTGCGCGAGGCACGGGAGCGGTACACGCCATAGATGGTAAGCATAGGGCGACTATCTAGCAGCCGGGTCGGGCCCTGTCCTTGTTGGCAGTTTGCGGCGGGTTTATGCTTCCCCCCATGAAACCACGCCAGACCCTCGCTCCCGTAAAGGACGCCAGTCATCTCTATGAGGTCGAGCGTCGCGCCAAGCACGCCGACAGGCCGGGGTTCCGGATCGCCGAATTGCAGTTGTCGCCGACGCAGACGGTTCCGTGGCATTTCCATACCAACATTGCGGATACGTTCTACGTGCTGGAAGGCGAGATGCGGCTCTTCCTGCAGGACCCCAAGCAGGAGGTTCGCCTGAAGCCTGGTGAAACCTTCGTGGCGGCGCCTGGCCGGCCCCATCTCGTGACCAATGCCGGCAAGACGTCGCTCACCTTCCTGATCATGCAGGGCATCGGCGAGTACGACTACGTACCGCTGGTCTAGCGATCAGGAGATCGCGGGCTTGTCCGCGCCCACGAACTGAACGCGCAGTTCGCGCTTCAGGACCTTGCCGGTGGCGTTGCGCGGCAGGACGTCGACGAAGGTCACGGCCTGCGGGACCTTGAACTTGGCGAGCCGGCCCAGGCAGTGGCGGATGACGTCGCCTTCCTCCAGGGCCTCGCCGGCCTTGCGCACGACGATCGCCATGCCGACCTCGCCCCAGCGCTCGTTGGGCACGCCGATGATGGCGGCGTCCGCCACCTGTGGCAGCTGGAACAGCACGTTCTCGACCTCGGCGGGATACACGTTCTCGCCGCCCGAGATGTACATGTCCTTCCACCGGTCGACGATATAGACGAAGCCCTCGTCGTCCGTGCGCGCGGCGTCGCCGGTGTGCAGCCAGCCGTCGGTGAAGGCGGCGGCCGTGGCTTCGGGCTTGTTCCAATACCCCGGCGTGATGTTCGGTCCCTTGATCAGGAGTTCACCGATCCCGCCCGGGTCGACGTCCTTGCCGTCGTCGCCGATGATGCGAATGGCGGTGTGCATCATCGCCTTTCCGGCCGAGCCCACCTTGCGGATGGCGTCGGCCGCGTCGAGCATGGTGCCGGCGGGGCTGGTCTCTGTCATGCCCCAGCCCTGGACGAGCGGCACGCCGCGCGCGCTCCAGCCTTCGAGGATGGCCAGGGCGCAGGGCGCGCCGCCCACGCCTGCGATCTGCAGGCGCGAGAGATCGGCGCCCTGGAATTTCGGATGCTGCATCATGAATTGATAGGGTGCCGGCACGCCGAAGAAGTGCGTGATGCCGAGCGCGGCGTCAGAGAGGTAGTCGAGGGCCAGGCCGGGTTCGAACGTGCGCATGATGAGGATCGTGCCGCCGGCATGCAGCACCGGGTTGGCATAACAGTTGAGGCCGCCAGTGTGGAACAGCGGCAGCACCACGAGCTGCACCGTCTTCGGCGAGATCAGGGCAGGAATGCCGAGGTTCACGCAGTTCCAGAACACCATGCCGTGCGTGATGATCGCGCCCTTGGGATGTCCGGTGGTGCCGGAGGTGTACATGACCATGGCGATGTCGTCGTGCGTCACCTCGATCGGCGCGGGTGGCTGGGTTGCAGTCGCGAGTGCGCGTTCGTAGGAGGACTCCGGGTTTTCGACGTCGATCTCGAGCAGGTTCTTCGCAAGGGCCCGGGCCGCCTGGGCAAAGCTCCTGTCGTGCACCAGCAGCTTTGGCGATGAATCGGCCAGGATGTATTCCAGCTCCGGCACGGTGAGCCGCCAATTCAGCGGGAGCATGATCGCACCCAGCCGGCCGCAGGCGAATTGGAGCTCGAAATATTCCGCACAGTTGGGCGCCAGCAGCGCCACGCGGTCGCCCTTGGCGATGCCGAGCCGGGCAAGCGCCGCAGCCAGCTGGCCGGTGCGGCGATCGACGTCGGCATAGGTGAATTTTCTCGCTGTCTGCAGATCGTCGATCGCGAGCTGCCCCGGCCGACGATGCGCGTGGTGGGCGATCCAGTCGTAATATGGAGGAATGCCCGGCATCGTCAGGGGCTCAGGAACCGTAAAAACATTGGGGGATGCTAGGGTGTCGCTCGTTCGCACGGCAAGAGGTTCGTGCTAAAGATCGGGCATGAACGACATGATTCCACCAGCACCGGGAAGCGATTCGATCGTCTTCAATCCGCTCGACCCGGCCTTCATCGCCGATCCGTATCCCTTCTACCATCGCCTGCGGGAAACGGCCCCGGTGTTCAAGACGCCGATGGGGTTCTGGCTGCTGAGCCGATACGACGACATTGCCGCGTCGCTGCGTGACCGCCGCTTCGGCAAGGATTTCGCTGGCAACATCCAGCGCAAGTATGGCGCCGATCGCATGAAGGAGCCCGCGATCGCCAACCTGTCGCACACCATGCTGGTCGTCGATCCGCCAGATCACACGCGCCTGCGCGGACTGGTGACCAAGGCGTTCACCGCCCGGCGGGTCGCCGACATGCGCGTGCGCATCCGTAAACTGGTCGACGAGCAACTCGACCGGGTCGCCGACAAGGGCGAGATGGACGTGATTCGCGACATCGCCCATCGCCTTCCCGTGATCGTGATCTGCGACATGCTGGGCATCCCGGAAGACCATCGCGCCGCGTTCCTGGTCGGCAGCAACGTCAGCGGTCGCATCCTCGATCCCGTGCCGATGAGCCAGGAGGAGTTGCAGCAAGCCAATGTCGGCACAGCGATGGGCAATGCCTATTTCGACCAGCTCTGCGATCTGCGCCGGCGTGACCCCCAGGACGACCTCACGACCGAGCTCGTGAGGGCCGAAGAGTCCGGGGACCGGCTGACGACGGAGGAGTTGCGCGCCAATATCGGCCTCCTGTTCGGCGCTGGCCACGAAACCACGACCAACCTGATCGGCAACGGGCTTCTCGCGTTGCACCGCCAGCGCGATCAATGGGAAAGACTCAAGGCCGATCCGGGTTTGATCCCGAATGCCATCGAGGAGCTTCTGCGCTTCGATTCCTCCGTGCAGATGACGGGCCGCGCCACCATGACCGACGTGGAGATCGGTGGCGTGACCTTGCCTGCGGGCGAGAGCGTGGTGCAGTTGCTTGGTGCGGCAAACCGCGACCCGGCGCAGTATCCCGACCCCGACAAGCTCGATGTCGGGCGTCAGAACATCCGGCCGATGTCGTTCGGTGGCGGCATTCATCATTGTCTCGGTGCGCAGTTGGCACGGCTCGAAGGCGAGCTGGTCTTCACGGCCCTGATCGAGCGATTTCCCAACCTCGAGCTTCCGCAAAAGGACAAGCCCGACTGGCGGCGCAGCTTTACCTTGCGAGGCCTCAGCAAGCTGCCGGCGGTCTGGCACTAGTCATGGCGGCGCTCTGGCGCGACGAAGGGGGGCAGCACCAGGGCGGCCGCCCCTATCAGGAAGACAGCTGGGCGTTGCGTACATTGCCGGACGGCACAGTGCTGGCCGTCCTCGCCGACGGCATGGGTGGGCACGCAGGCGGCGCTGTCGCCAGCAAGCTGGCCGTCGACGCCTTCCTGAAGTCGATCGAGCAAGGTCAATCCCTCGCGGAAGGATTGGAGAATGCCAACGGTGCCGTGAAGGCGGGGGCAGCAGCGAAGGCGGAACTGGCCGGCATGGGTTCCACCCTGGTCGGCGTACTTTTGAAGGATGACGAGGCGCGCTGGATCAGCGTGGGTGATTCGCCGCTTTATCTAGTCGCCGACGGCACGCTGGAAAGACTCAATGCAGATCATTCGTTTGTTCCGCACATCGAGGCCATGCTGGAGCGCGGCATGATCACGGCGGAAGAAGCAGCCAATCACCCGAACCGGCACGTGCTACGCGAGGCGATCATGGGAGAACCGCTCAAACTGATCGACGAAGGCAAACGAAGGCTCGGTTCCGGCGCGACGCTGCTCGTGTGCAGCGACGGCGTGGAAAGTCTCGATCACAAGAAGATCGTGGCAGCGGCCCGTGAGCCGGTGCGCCATTTACTCGATGCAGTGCTAGCGGTACGGAAGCCCCATCAGGATAACGTCACGATCATCAAATTGGACCGCCAAGCATGAGCAAGAATCCCGTCGTCATAGAAGTCACGCGCGGTCCGGTCGTTGAAAGCCGGCACGAGGGCATCGCCGCGATCGTCAAGGCTGATGGTTCGGTGGTGGCGTCATGGGGTGACATCGACTCCGTGATCCTGCCGCGATCTGCCAACAAGCCGATCCAGGCCATGGCGTTCGTCGAAAGCGGGGCGGTCGAGAAGTTCGGGCTCGGCAACGAGCACATCTCGCTTTCCTGTGCATCGCACAACGGCGAGACACGTCACGTCGAGACGGTGAAGGCGTGGCTGAAGAAGGTGGGCCTCGGCGAAAGCGATCTGGAGTGCGGCGCTCACGCTCCTCGCCTGCAAGCGAGCATCGAGGCCTTGGCGCGCGCGAACGAACTGCCGGGCCCCGCCTATAACAACTGCTCGGGCAAGCACACAGGCTTCCTGACGACGGCCGTGACCTACGGCGAGCCGACCACGGGCTACATCAAGTACGACCATCCGGTGCAGCGCCGCCTGCGCGCCGTGATGACAGATCTCTGTGGCTCTGATGCCGACGATTTCCAGTACGGCACGGACGGCTGCGGCATTCCCACCCTGGCGACACCGCTCAAGTTGCTTGCGCGGGCGATGGCCAGCATGGCCGACCCGTCACGGCTCTCCAATCGCCACGCGGAGGCCGCGACCCGGATTCGTGCAGCGATGAATGCCGAGCCTTTCATGATGGCCGGCACCGGCCGGTTCTGCACGCGCGTCAATGGCACGCTGCAAGGCGTGGCGCAGGTCAAGACCGGCGCGGAGGGCGTGTTCTGCGGCATGCTGCCGACCTTGGGTCTCGGCATCGCGCTCAAAATGTGGGATGGCGCAGGCCGCGCCGCCGAAGTCGCAATGGCGGCACTGCTCGATCATGTTGGCGTGCTTCCGGCGGCGGAAAAAGAAGCGCTCGAAACGCCCCAGATCAAGAATGTCGTGGGTCTGCTGGTCGGCGAAATGAGGCCAGCCAAGAGCTGGCTTGGCTGATCGAGCGTGAGCGTCACGCTCAACATCCTGGAAGTCGGGGCGCGCGGCGACGGCGTGGCGGAAGAGGGCGGTCAACGTTACTTCGTGCCGTTCACGTTGCCCGGCGAGATCGTCGAGGCGGAGCCGCGAGATTCTCGTGGCGAAGGGATTGTCGCCGATCTGCTCGCCATCCTGGCGCCATCGCGCCATCGCGAGCCGCCGCCCTGCGCTCACTTCGGCACCTGCGGCGGCTGCGCGCTGCAGCATTGGCGCTCCGACATTTATGCCGCCTGGAAAGTAGCGCTCATCGAGCGCGCCCTGTCGCATAGCGGCGTGCAGGCGCCCGTCTTCGAGAAGTCGCTGCTCGGTTTGCCGAACGAGCGCCGCCGTGTGGACTTCGTGGTGCGCCGGCAGGGCAAGCGCGTTCTGGCGGGCTTCCACGAGCGCGGCAGCCCGAAGCTGGTCGATGTCGGAACCTGCGTCGTCGCCCGGCCCGCATTGTCGGCACTGTTGGCGCCGTTGCGCGTGTCCCTCGCGGAGATATTGCCCGAGGGAGCCGCCGCCGACGTCGTCGCCAACGAGACGGACAGCGGACTGGACGTCCTGATCCGGCCGCACAAGCGGCTCGACTTGTCGTTTGAACGACAGCAGGCGCTCGTTGATCTGGCGGAGAGGGCTAATCTGGCGCGCCTGAGCTGGGGTGATCGTGCCAAATACGAGCCCATCGTCACGCGCCGGACACCGGTCCTGATGTTGGGTGAGGCTATCGTCGAAGTCCCGCCGGGGGTGTTCCTGCAGGCAACCAAGCGCGCGGAGCAGACGATGCGGGCAGCGGTGACGGCGTGGGCAGGCGATGCGCCAAAGCTCGCCGATCTCTTTGCCGGCGTGGGGGCGCTGACGCTTGGAAGATCGGGCAAAGTCAGCCTGTTCGAAAGCGAGAAGGCGGCCATTGCGGCGGCCGATGCGGCAGCACGCAAGATGGGCGGCAATCGGGTCACGGTCGAAAAGCGCGACTTGTTCCGCAATCCGTTGCTCGAGAAGGACCTGAATGCCTTCGATGCGGTCGTGCTCGACCCGCCGCGCGCCGGCGCCGCGGCGCAGGTCGCGGAACTCGCACGCTCCAAGGTGAAAAAGATCGTCTACGCCTCCTGTGATCCCGGCAGCTTCGCCCGTGACGCGCGTGCGCTGCAGGACGGCGGATACCGGCTGGAGAAGCTGATGCCGATCGACCAGTTCCTGTGGTCGGCGCATGTCGAGTTGATTGCGCTGCTGACCCGCCGCTAGACGTGCCCGCCAAGTCCGCTTTGGGTCGAGGCTGTGTGAAAACCCTCTCGTGAGTTAGAATCTCGCCGACACTGCTTCGGAGTATGAGATGAAGCGCTTCGTCGAGGGTGAAGATCGCCGGCAGGCCGTCCTGCTTCCAGAATATCTGGATGACTATGTCTTGGAGGAGAACCCGGTCCGGGTGATCGACGTGTTCGTCGAGGAGCTGGACCTCGGGGCGCTGGGGTTCGAGGGCGTGGTTCCCGAGGCGACTGGGCGCCCGGCCTATCATCCGGGCCTGCTGCTGAAGATCTACGTTTATGGCTACATCAACCAGATCGCTTCGAGCCGGCGGCTGGAGCGGGAGGCTCAGCGCAACGTCGAGCTGATGTGGCTGACGGGGCGCCTGGCGCCAGACTTCAAGACCATCGCGGACTTCAGGAAGGACAACGGCCCGGCGATCCGGGCGACCTGCCGGCGGTTCATCGATCTGTGTCGGCGACTGGATCTGTTCAGCCACGCCGTGGCGGCGATCGACGGCAGCAAGTTCAAGGCGGTGAACGCGAGGGACAAGAACTTCACCAGGGCCAAGCTGAAGAAGCGGATGGAGCAGGTCGAGGCCAGCATAGAGCGCTACATGAGTGCCTTGGAGACAGCAGACCGGCAGGAGGGTGAGCTGGCGCAGGGGAGGACGGTCCGCCTGAAGGACAAGATCGCGGTACTGCGCGAGCAGATGGCGGCGTTCGAAGCCCTCGAGCCGGTGGTGCAGGCTGCGCCAGATCAGCAGGTCTCGCTGACCGACCCGGACGCCCGTTCGATGGCGACGAGCGGGCGCGGGAGCGGCACGGTCGGTTACAACGTCCAGGCCGCCGTCGATGCCAAGCATCACCTGATCGTGGCCCATGAGGTGACCAACGTCGGCAACGATCGCGCTCAACTGGCGAACATGGCTGGCCAGGCCAAGGCGGCGATGGGCATCGACAAGCTCGATGTGCTGGCCGACCGCGGCTACTTCGACAGCGAAGAGGTGCTGACGTGTGAACCCCTTGGCGTCACCCCCTACGTGCCCAAGCCGCTCACCTCGGGTGCCAAGGCCAAAGGACGCTTCGGGAAGCAGGACTTCGTCTACCTGGCCGACGACGACGTCTATCGCTGCCCGGCTGGCGAGCAGTTAACCCGCCGCTTCAGCTCGGTGGAAGATAGGATGACCTTGCACACCTACTGGACGACCCGGTGCGGCAACTGCCCGCTGAAGCCACGATGCACGACCGGCAAGGAGCGCCGGATCAAGCGCTGGGAGCATGAGGCGGTGATCGACGCCATGCAGGAGCGGCTGGATCGAACACCGCACGCCATGCGCATCCGCCGCGCCACCGTCGAGCATCCCTTCGGCACGCTCAAGGCCTGGATGGGATCGACCCACTTCAAAACCCGGACCCTCGAAAAGGTCAAAACGGAAATGAGCCTCCACGTGCTGGCCTACAATCTGAAGCGGATGATCGCGATCCTTGGCATCCAGCCGCTGATGCAGGCGATCCGGGCCTGAACGGTCCTGCGATCCATCACGCCGATATAGAAACCAGCCCCTGCACCGCTAACGCCGCGTTCTCACACAGCCTCGACCCGAAGCGGACTTGGCAGAGCAGCTTACGCGATCACTGGCGGTCGCGTCTTTCGGAGAAGGAAGTCGAGCATCAGCCGCCATCCGGTCTGGCACCCATCGAGCTGGAAGAGCTGGAGGAATCCGTGCGGCATGCCGTCCACGATCTGTAGCTCCTGCTCGACGCTGGCACGCTGCAGCGCAGCGGCCAGCACCGCCGCTTCGCCCCCAACGAAGCGGTCGGCACTGCCTTCCAGCAGGAAGCAGGGCGGCAACGATGCCGGCAACGAGGCGAGCTTGGGACTGACCAGTGGATCGGAGATCGAAGCGCTGCCGATGTAGTTCTTTACCTGCAATTCCAGCCCGGGATGATGGTTCACCCGCTCCAGGGCGGCGGCGAGATCGTATACGCCGTAGAGCAGCAGCAGCGCCGACAGCTGATCACGAAAGGTCTGCGGGCCTCGCAGAGCTGCAGCCAAGGCCAGGTTGCCGCCGGCCGAGTCGCCGCCTACCGCGATGCTACTGCCGTCACCACCATAGCGGGCGACCTGGCGCCTGATCCAGTCGACTGCCTGGCGTATGTCGTCGAGTGCCGCAGGAAAGGGATGCTCGGGCGCGAGGCGATAGTCGAGCATGACGGCGAGTACGCCATTGGCTGCGAACGTCATGCCGACCTTGCGGAAGCTGCTCGGGCTGCCGAAGCACCAACCGCCGCCATGCAAGTAGAGGATCACCGGGAATGGCCGCGCTCCACCTCCTGGTACAGCGATGTCGGCATGAAGAGCGCCGCCGAGATTGACCCGCTCGTGGAAAGCGCCGACCGCGGGCAGGTCACGATTGAGAAATTGCGCGGCATGATGTTCCCACGACACGCGGGCAGCGGCGATGTCGGCCGGCGGGTCCCAGTCAGACAAATCGCGCAGAATTTCGCGGTCCCGGTCGGTCATCA
>CAIMEE010000247.1 GCA_903839865.1 Enhydrobacter aerosaccus
CGCAGCGCATCGTGCAGGCGGTCGCGCTCGACTCGGTGACGTCGGCCGCCACGCGCATGATCGGCCCGCTGCTGGGCGGCTTCGCCTTCCAGTGGCTGCACATGAAGGGTGCCTACACGGTGACGGCTCTCGTGCAGTTCGGCGGCGCCTTCGTGCTCGCCGGCCTGACGCACAGCCAGGTCACCCGCCGCCTCGCGCTGGCGCGCATTCCGGCGGAGATCCTCGAAGGCTGGAGATACGCACGCACCAACCCGGTGATCCTGCTGGTGTTCGGCATCACCGTCGTCACCAACGCCTTTGCCTTCGCCTACCAGGGCCTGGTGGCGCCGCTCGGCCGCGGCGTCTTCCATGTCTCGCCCGGCCTCGTGGGCCTGCTGGCGGCGGGCGAGCCGCTGGGCGCGCTGTTGGGCGGCCTCCTGCTGGCCGGCGGCTACATCCGCATGAACCGCCAGCTCACCTTCGCCGGCGGCTCGAGCCTGTTCATGGTCGGGCTGATCGTGATGGCGCTGTCGGATTCCTATTGGCTGGGCCTGCTCGCCCTGATCGTGGGCGGCTTCGGCACGGCGGGCTTCGGCAACATGCAGACGACGCTGGTGCTGACCGAGGCGCCGGCCGAGATGCGCTCGCGGCTGATGGGCATGGTGACGGTCGGCATCGGCACCGGCCCGCTCGGCATCCTGGTCGCGGGCCTCCTCTCCGACCAGGTGGGTCCGCGCAATGCGGTCATGACGATGGCAGCGCTGGGCCTGCTGGCGACGCTGGTGCTGACGACGACCTTGCGGCGGCGGCGCTAGTTTCCCGAACCTTCCTGACGCCACGGGAAGCGTTGGATGCCGGTGGAATATGGGTTTGCGGCGATTCTTCCCGATTCCCGCCACCCCTCCCCGCGAAATCAAATTACGCCTTCAGCAGCAGCTTGCCCGCGACGCCGCGGCCCTCGAGACGGCGGGGCATGTCGGCCGCCTGCGACAGGGGATAGACGCCCTCGATCGGGACCTTCAGCCGGCGTAGGCCACGTCGATCACCACCTCGCCGGGGCCGGGCGCGGGATCGGGCATCTCGGCCAGCACGAGCTGCTCGGGCCCGTCCTTGGCGAGAATCACGACGGCTTTCATCTGGTCCTCCCCGCGGTCGGCCGCCCCCTGCAACTTTCGTGCAAGCATATTGGCACGTCGATTGCTCCCTCTTTCCATCATCATCGCGTTGGAGGGCAGTCATGGATATCGGTGTGTTCATTCCGATCGGCAACAATGGCTGGCTGATCTCCAAGACTTCGCCGCAGTACATGCCCAGCTTCGAGCTCAACAAGAAGATCGTGCAGCGCGCCGAGCACTACGGGCTCGATTTCGCCCTTTCCATGATCAAGCTGCGCGGCTTCGGCGGCGAGAGCGAATTCTGGGACCACAACCTCGAATCCTTTACCCTGATGGCGGGCCTCGCCGCCGTCACCGAGCGCATCCGCCTTTATGCCTCGGTCGCAGTACTGACGATCCCGCCCGCGATCATCGCGCGCATGGCCTCGACCATCGATTCGATCTCGAACGGCCGTTTCGGGGTCAACATCGTCTCGGGCTGGGCCAAGGACGAATACACCCAGATGGGCCTGTGGCCGGGCGAGGAGTATTTCGGCTACCGCTACGACTACAGCACCGAGTTCGTGACCGTGATGAAGGAGCTCTGGGAGAAGGGCACGTCCGACTTCAAGGGCAAGTTCTTCGAGATGACGGACTGCAAGCTGTCGCCGCGCCCACAGACGCCGATCAAGCTCGTCAGTGCGGGCCAGAGCCCGCGCGGCATGGAGTTCGGCGCGACCTACTGCAACTACAACTTCACCCTGGGCAAGGGCGTCAACACGCCGACCGCGCACACGCCCACCAACGAGGCGATGGCCGCGGCCGCCGCCAAGACCGGCCGCGACGTCGGCAACTACGTGCTGATGATGGTGATCGCCGACGAAACCGACGAGAAGGCGATGGCCAAGTGGAAGCTCTACAACGACGGCGCCGACATGGGCGCACTGTCCTGGATGTCGGGCCAGGCCGACGCCGATCCCAACGCGGCCGAAGGCGGCACCGCCAAGGCGATCTCCGCGCCCGAGGGTGCGATCAACTTCAACATGGGCACGATCGTGGGATCCTACGCGTCGGTCGCCCGGATGCTCGATGAGTGCGCGGCCGTGCCGGCCACCAAGGGCATCATGCTGACCTTCGACGACTTCCTGGTTGGCATGGAGCAATTTGGCCAGCGCATCCAGCCCCTGATGAAGACGCGCGCGGATCGGCTGAAGGTAGCGGCTTAGCCTTCGTCTTCCGGACCGCGAGCCTCCGGCTCGCTCATGA
>CAIMEE010000248.1 GCA_903839865.1 Enhydrobacter aerosaccus
GCGATCCCTCCGACCCGGCGTGACGGGAATTGCCCGTCGTCCTGTGCGTTGCTGCTTATTCCCCGGCGATGCTCACGGTCATGTTCCCGCAGATGACACCTAATTTAGAGGGGCTATGTGTCCGGCGCAGCACGCCGGCTCTAGTCATGCGGCCCGTCGCCTCCGTTCCATCAATCTAAGGAGAAGATTTTGCAGCGCCGGCAGGCCCGCGCTCAGATGCAGGTCGTTGGCGTCGCCGAGATCGGGCGCCATGGTCCACGGCAAGCCTGTGCGGCGGGCGTAAAATTCGCCCGTCCCGAGGCCGTCGAATTGAGCAACCGGATTGTCATGGTCGGCGACGACCAGCGCGTGACGGCGAGATTTTGCCACCTCCGCGACGTTCGACGCAGAGAAGCAGCACGTTACCCTGGACGGCAGGCACAGGCCCGCCAGCGCGGCCTTGATCGACAGGCCAGTGGCGTAGCCTTCGCACAGGATTTCGAGGCGGCCGGCACCCATTGAGAACGAGGCGCCGCTCATTCGCCCGCCTGGCAGGTTCTTCTTGTCGCCGTCTGCGTCGATCTGCTGGAGCGACACGACTTCGGCGCCGACGCGCGCAGGGATCAAGAGCAGGCTTTCATGGACGAGGCCCAGCAGCTTGGGGAAACCCTTGCGGCCGAGGTACGGGTGCGGCTCCATCTTCGCCTCGGCGATCCGACGCCTGGCAACCTCTGCGGCCCACTTTGCCAGTGCGGCCTCCTCGGCGCGGCGGTTGTCGAGCGACGGCATCGGCGCGGATGCCGCGCGTCCCTCCGATCGTGCCTCGTGCCAAGTGACGGTTTCGCCCGTCTCCCAATTCTTCGCCCAGCCGCGGCGGCCATCGGTGCGATAGCTGGCATTGCGCTTCTTCGGGTGCAGCTCGGTTGCGCAACGATGGATCTTGTCATCATCGATGATGGCCCCAAGACGGCAGCCAATAGACGTGGCGACTTCGCGGAAATCAGGCTGCATGGCGCTGCCTCGCATAGCGCGCCATCTCACGGCGGCAGAAGCTCTCGACGTCTAACGTAGCGAGCTCGGGAACATGCGGCAGCACGTCGAACGTGCGCGGCGGCCACTTGCCATAGACGCCCTTGTAAATGCCGCCTGCCCATCGCCTTCCGGCCGCCTCGTCTCCCCGCTTTCGCGCCGTCGCCCAAGCGACAAAGGATTGAAAGGCCGTTCCCTTGTCCTTGAGCAGCGGGTGTGCATCGTAGTCAAAGCGGCGCGATGGCTTGAGGCTGAGGTCGAGGCGATGAGTGCTTCCGCCGACGACACTAACTCCTGAGGGCTTGGGCGGCCTTTCCCGGCCACAACCGGGGCAGCATGTGACGCTCGACGGCAGGACAGCCTTGCAGCCGAGGCACGTCAATTCCGTGCGCTCTTTCTCTGTGATCTCCCGCGCCTTGCGATCCTTTTCCGCCCCCTCGTTGAGTTCATCGACACCGTTTGCCCAGAAATCTACTGTGTCGTGGAGGAAGCGCAGTGCGTTGCCGGTGTGGTCGATGACCAGCGCCATGTCTTTCCCGGGCGACTGACGCATGACTCGGCCGATCTGCTGGATATGCGTGGTCAACGATTTGCGCAGGGGGCGGCACAGGATGCACACCTTCACGTCGGGGACATCGAATCCCTTGGCGAGCGCGTCGCAACTCA
>CAIMEE010000249.1 GCA_903839865.1 Enhydrobacter aerosaccus
CCAGCTTCTCGACGCCCAGCACGCGCAGGATGTCATGCGGCACCGGGTTGCCGTCGATCAGCAGGTCGCCGCGCTCCACGAAGTCGCCTTCCTGGACCGCGATACGCTTGGTCTTCGGGATCAGGTACTCGACAGGCTCCGCCCCCTCGCGTTCCGGCACGATCAGGACGCGACGCTTGTTCTTGTAGTCCTTGCCGAACTCGATGTGGCCCGAGATGTCGCAGATGATCGCGAAATCCTTGGGCTTGCGGGCTTCGAACAGCTCAGCCACGCGCGGCAGACCGCCCGTGATGTCGCGGTTCTTGCCGCCCTCCCGCGGGATACGCGCGAGGATGTCGCCGGCATGAACTTCCTGGCCGTTCTCGACCGAAAGAACCGAGTCGAGCGACAGCAGGTACCGAGCCTCCTGGCCGTTGGCCAGCATGATCGGGTTGCCGCTCGCATCGTGGATGGCGATGCGCGGACGCAGGTCGCCGCCGCGGGCCTGGCTCTTCCAGTCGACCACGACGCGGTTCGAGATGCCCGTGGACTCGTCGATGACTTCGCGCATCGACGTGCCTTCGACGAGGTCGACGTAGACTGCCTTGCCCGCCTTTTCCGTGATGATCGGGAGGGTGTACGGATCCCACTCGGCCAGCTTCAGGCCCTTGGTGACCTGGGTGTCGTTGTCGACCAGCAGGCGCGCGCCGTAAGGCACGCGATGCTTGGCTCGCTCGCGCTGGTTGGCATCGATCAGGACCAGCTCGGTGTTGCGGCCCATCACGACCGGAACGCCCTGGCTGTTCATGACGATGTTGCGGTTGCGCACCTGGATCGTGCCGTCGTGGCTGGCTTCGATGTTCGACTGCTCCGCGCCACGCTGCGCGGCGCCGCCGATGTGGAAGGTACGCATCGTGAGCTGGGTGCCCGGCTCGCCGATCGACTGCGCGGCGATGACGCCCACCGCCTCGCCGATGTTGACCTTCGTGCCGCGGGCCAGATCGCGGCCGTAGCACTTGCCGCAGACGCCGATCTTGGTCTCGCAGGTCAGCACCGAACGGATGCGCAGCTCCTCGATGCCGGCTTTGTCGATCTGCTCGACGCCGATTTCGTCGATCAGGTCGCCGGCCTTCACCAGGAGCGTGCCGTTCAGCGGATCGACGATGTCGTCGAGCGCCGAGCGGCCGAGAACGCGCTCGCTGAGCGGTTCGATCACGTCGCCGCCGTCGACGACGGCGCGCATCGTGAGGCCGCGTTCGGTACCGCAATCCTCCTCGATGATGATGCAGTCCTGCGCCACGTCGACCAGACGGCGGGTCAGGTAACCCGAGTTCGCCGTCTTGAGTGCCGTGTCGGCCAGACCCTTACGGGCACCGTGGGTCGAGTTGAAGTACTCGAGCACCGAGAGGCCTTCCTTGAAGTTCGACAGGATGGGCGTCTCGATGATCTCACCCGAGGGCTTGGTCATCAGTCCGCGCATGCCGGCGAGCTGCTTCATCTGCGTGGCCGAGCCACGGGCGCCGGAGTGGGCCATCATCCACACCGCGTTGACGGGCTTGCCCGGCAGCGGCGTGGAAATGCCCTTCATCATCTCCTCGGCAACGCGGTCGGAGCAACGCGACCAGGCGTCGACGACCTTGTTGTACTTCTCGCCCGAGGTGATCAGGCCGTCCTGGTACTGCTGCTCGTACTCCTTCACTTCCTTCGTCGTCGTCGCGACCAGCTTGATCTTGGCCTGCGGGATGACGAGGTCGTCCTTGCCGAACGATATGCCGGCACGGCACGCGTGATAGAAGCCAAGGCCCATCAGGCGATCGGCGAAGATCACCGTCTCCTTCTGGCCACAGTGGCGGTAGACCATGTCGATGACGTTCTGCAGGTCCTTCTTCGTGAGAAGACGGTTGATCAGCGAGAACGGCAGGTTCTGGTGCTTGGGCAGGATCTGGGCAAGCAGGATGCGGCCCGGCGTGGTCTCGACGACCTTGGTCACCGGCGCGATCACTTCCGTGCTCTTCACTCCGTTCTGGCCACCGGCGTTGGGGCGATCCTCGAAGATCTCGAGACGCGCCTTGATCTTGCTGTGCATCGAGATCGTGCGCGCATGAAGCGCGTGCTCGATTTCGCCGATCTCGGAGAACAGCGAGCCTTCGCCGATCTCGCCGTCACGCTCGAGCGTGATGTAATAGATGCCGAGCACGATGTCCTGCGACGGCACGATGATCGGCTTGCCCGACGCAGGCGACAGGATGTTGTTCGTCGACATCATCAGCACGCGCGCCTCGAGCTGGGCTTCCAGCGACAGCGGCACGTGGACCGCCATCTGGTCACCGTCGAAGTCGGCGTTGAAGGCCGTGCAGACCAGCGGATGCAGCTGGATCGCCTTGCCTTCGATCAGCACCGGCTCGAACGCCTGGATGCCCAGGCGATGGAGCGTCGGCGCGCGATTCAGCAGCACGGGATGCTCGCGGATGACCTCCTCGAGGATGTCCCACACTTCCGGCCGTTCCTTCTCGACCATGCGCTTGGCGGCCTTGATGGTGTTGGCCATGCCGTAGTTCTGCAGGCGCGAATAGATGAACGGCTTGAACAGCTCGAGTGCCATCTTCTTGGGCAGGCCGCACTGATGAAGCTTCAGTTCCGGACCGACCACGATGACCGAGCGGCCGGAGTAGTCGACGCGCTTGCCGAGCAGGTTCTGGCGGAAGCGGCCCTGCTTGCCCTTCAGCATGTCGGAGAGCGACGTCAGCGGGCGCTTGTTGGCGCCGGTGATGACGCGGCCGCGGCGGCCGTTGTCGAACAGGGCGTCCACCGACTCCTGCAGCATGCGCTTCTCGTTGCGCACGATGATGTCCGGCGCGCGCAGCTCGATCAGGCGCTTCAACCGGTTGTTACGGTTGATGACGCGGCGATAGAGATCGTTCAGGTCGGAGGTCGCGAAGCGGCCGCCGTCGAGCGGCACCAGCGGGCGCAGCTCGGGCGGGATCACCGGCACGAGCTCGAGGATCATCCACTCGGGACGGGCGCCCGACTCGATGAAGTTCTCGCAGAGCTTGAGGCGCTTCACGAGCTTCTTGCGCTTGGCCTCGGAGGTGGTCTCGCGCAGCTCTTCGCGCAGTCGCGGGCGCTCCTCGTTGAGGTCGATCACCTGCAGCATGGCGCGGATCGCCTCGGCGCCGATGTCGGCGCGGAAGGCGTCGTCGCCATACTCGTCGAGGGCGTTGAGGTACTGGTCCTCGTTCAGCAGCTCGCGATACTTGAGCGGCGTCAGGCCCGGCTCGGTCACCACGTAGTTCTCGAAGTAGAGGATCTTCTCGAGATCGCGCAGTGTCATGTCGAGCAGCAGGCCGATGCGGCTCGGCAGCGACTTCAGGAACCAGATGTGGGCGACCGGAGAAGCCAGCTCGATGTGACCCATGCGTTCGCGGCGCACCTTGGTGAGGGTCACTTCGACGCCGCACTTCTCGCAGGTGATGCCGCGGAACTTCATGCGCTTGTACTTGCCGCACAGGCACTCGTAGTCCTTGATCGGTCCGAAGATGCGGGCGCAGAACAGGCCGTCACGCTCCGGCTTGAACGTGCGGTAGTTGATGGTCTCCGGCTTCTTGATTTCGCCGTGGCTCCAGGCGCGGATGCGCTCGGGGCTGGCGATCGAGATGCGGATCTCGTCGAAGGTGGGAGTGCCCTGCGGCTGGCCCAGTACGTTGATCAGGTCGGTCATTTTGGGGTCCTACTAAATCGTGGACAACATTCGCGAAGGAGCGGCCGATTGGTCGATTGCCATGAGCAATCGACTACTCGGCCGCCTGGTTCAATTCGACGTTGAGGCCGAGGGAGCGCAGCTCCTTGACCAGCACGTTGAAGGATTCGGGGATACCCGCCTCGAACGTGTCGTCGCCGCGCACGATGGCCTCGTAGACCTTGGTGCGGCCGGCCACGTCGTCCGACTTGACGGTGAGGATCTCCTGCAGCGTGTAGGCGGCGCCGTACGCCTCGAGCGCCCACACCTCCATCTCGCCGAAGCGCTGACCGCCGAACTGCGCCTTGCCGCCCAGCGGCTGCTGGGTAACGAGCGAGTACGGACCAATCGACCGCGCGTGGATCTTGTCGTCCACGAGATGGTGCAGCTTCAGCATGTAGATGTAGCCCACGGTCACCTTGCGATCGAATGGCTCGCCGGTGCGGCCGTCGATCAGGGTGACCTGGCCCGACTTGTCGAGGCCGGCAAGCTCCAGCATGTCGACGATGTCGGGCTCGTGCGCGCCGTCGAACACGGGCGACGCGAACGGCACGCCCTTGCTGAGGTTGCGTGCGAGCTCGATCACCTGGTCGTCCTCGAGATCGGCGATGTCGGCCTTGTAGGACTTCTCACCGTAGATCTCGCGCAGCTGCTTCTTGATCTGCGCGGCCGAGGACTCGCGGGCGCTGGCCAGCATGTCGCCGATCTTCTTGCCGAGATTCGCCGACGCCCACCCGAGGTGGGTCTCGAGAATCTGACCGACGTTCATGCGCGACGGCACGCCGAGCGGATTCAGCACGATGTCGACCGGGCCGCCCTCCTCCAGGTACGGCATGTCCTCGAGCGGCATGATGCGAGAGATCACGCCCTTGTTGCCGTGACGGCCGGCCATCTTGTCGCCCGGCTGCAGCTTGCGCTTGGTCGCGACGAAGACCTTGACCATCTTCATCACGCCCGGCGGCAGCTCGTCGCCGCGCTGCAGCTTGTCGACCTTGCTGTCGAAGCGGTCCTGCAGGCGCTTCATCGACTCGTCGAACTGCTTGTGCGACGCCTCGAGTTCGCCCTGGCGCTTGTCGACCTTCACCGTGATCTGGCGCCACTGGCCGGGCGTGAACTCGCCCAGCACCTTGTCGACGATACGGGTGCCCGGCTTCAGGCCCTTGAGACCGCCGGCGACGGTCTGGTTCATCAGCATTTCCTGGAGCTGGCCGTAGTAGCTGCGCTCGAGGATGGCCTTTTCGTCGTCACGATCCTTGGCGAGACGCTCGATTTCGTCACGCTCAATGGCGAGCGCGCGCTCGTCCTTGTCGACGCCGCGGCGGTTGAACACGCGGACCTCGACGACGGTGCCTTCGACGCCCGGCGGCACCTTCAGGGAGGTGTCGCGCACGTCGGCGGCCTTTTCGCCGAAGATGGCGCGCAGCAACTTCTCTTCCGGCGTCATCGGGCTCTCGCCCTTCGGCGTCACCTTGCCGACGAGGATGTCGACCGCCTTCACTTCGGCGCCGATGTAGACGATACCGGCTTCGTCGAGGTTCTTGAGAGCCTCTTCGCCGACGTTCGGGATGTCGCGGCTGATTTCTTCCTGGCCGAGCTTGGTGTCGCGGGCCATGACCTCGAATTCCTCGATGTGGATCGAGGTGAAGACGTCATCGCGCACGATGCGCTCGGAAAGGAGGATCGAGTCCTCGAAGTTGTAGCCATTCCACGGCATGAACGCGACGAGCACGTTGCGGCCGAGCGCCAGTTCGCCAAGCTCGGTGGACGGACCGTCGGCGATGATGTCGCCATCGGCCACGCGGTCACCGACCCGGACAAGCGGGCGCTGGTTGATGCAGGTCGATTGGTTGGAGCGCTGGAACTTCATCAACCGATAGATGTCGACCGCCGGCTTGGTGGGGTCGGTCTCGTCGGTGGCGCGGATGACGATACGAGTGGCGTCGATCTGATCGATCA
>CAIMEE010000250.1 GCA_903839865.1 Enhydrobacter aerosaccus
GAGGAAGCCCAGGCCGAGAGCTTCCGCAAGATGCTGCTGGCGATGGTGCGCGACCTGCGCGTGATCATGGTCAAGCTCGCCGACCGCACGCACAACATGCGCACGATCGGCATCATGTCCGTGCCCAAGCGCCGCCAGATCGCCCGCGAGACGCTCGACATCTACGCACCGGTGGCCGAGCGCCTGGGCCTCTACAGCATGAAGCTGGAGCTGGAGGACCTGGGGTTCCAGACCCTCTACCCGCAGCGCTACCGCGTCATCGAGCGCGCCTTGAAGCGCGCCCGCGGCAACCAGAAGGAATTCCTCTCCAAGATCGAGGTGGCGCTGAACGCGGCGCTGGCGAAGGCGGGCATCCCCGCCAAGGTCGCCTCGCGCGAGAAGCATCTCTACAGCATCTACCGCAAGATGCGCCGCAAGAGCTCGATGCTGGCCGAGATCGTCGACGTCTACGGCCTGCGCATCGTCGTGGACAGCCCGGACACCTGCTACCGCGCCCTGGGCGTGGTACACAGCGTCTACCGGCCGATGCCCGGCCGCTTCAAGGACTACATCGCGATCCCGCGCGTGAACGGCTACCAGTCGTTGCACACGATGCTGTTCGGGCCGAACGCCGTGCCGATCGAAGTGCAGATCCGCACGCAGGACATGCACAACATCGCCGAGTCGGGCATCGCCGCGCACTGGAAGTACAAGTCCGGCTCGCAGGACAAGGATTCCGCGCAGCAGGAGCGGGCCCGCGCCTGGCTCTCCCACCTGGTGGAGATGCAGGAGAGCGGCAACCCGGAAGAGTTCATCGAGAGCGTCAAGGTCGACCTCTTCCCGGACAAGGTCTACGTGTTCACCCCCAAGGGGGCGATCCTGCGCCTGCCACGCGGCGCTACCGTCGTGGACTTTGCTTACGCGGTGCACACCGACATCGGCAACCGCTGCGTCGCAGCGAAGATCGACCGCCGGCTCACGCCGCTGCGCACGGTACTGCGCAACGGGCAGACGGTGCAGATCATCACGGCCAAGGGCGCGCAGCCGAACCCCTCCTGGGTGAACTTCGTCGTCACCGCCAAGGCGCGCAGCGCGATAAGGCACTACCTCAAGTCGCTCAAGCGCTCGGAAGCCATTGAGCTGGGACGCCAGTTGCTGAATGCGTCGCTCGCCGAGTTCGAGCTCGACATCGACAAGGTCGATCCCAAGGCGCTCGCGGCGACCTTGACGGAATTCGCGCTGCGGGACCGGGATGAATTGCTCGAGAAGGTGGGCCTGGGCGAGCGCCTGGCGCCGCTCACCGCGCGCCTCTTGCTGCCCTCCGGCACCGATGCGAGCCATGCCCACCTGCCGCTGGCCGTGGCCGGCACCGAGGGCCTGCTGGTCACCTACGCGCGCTGCTGCCACCCGATCCCGGACGACCCGATCATCGCGTTCATGAGCACGGGTCGCGGCATCGTCATCCACCGCGATGCCTGCGCCAATGTCGAGGGCTACGACAAGCATCCCGAGAAGTGGCAGCCGGTGTCCTGGCAGCCGGACCTTACGCGTTACTTCAACTCCGAAGTGCGCGTAGAGACGCGGAACAAGGTCGGCATGCTGGCCGCCGTATCGGCATCCATCGCCGGGACGCAGACCAATATCGGGCATGCGAACGTGGAACAGCGCGA
>CAIMEE010000251.1 GCA_903839865.1 Enhydrobacter aerosaccus
CCGATCATCGTCGGCGGCTACGCCGACGCCGCGTTCAATCGCGCGGTACGCTTCGGCTCGGGCTGGTACGGCTTCAACCTCGATCCGGTGCGCGCGCGCGACATGCTGGTGCGGCTCGACGAGGCCTTCGCGCGCGCCGGCCGCAAGCGCGGGCCGGAGTACGAGATCGTGATCACGCCGCCCATAAACATGGCGCCCGACGCGATGCAGGCCTACGGCCAGCTGGGCGTGCACCGCGTGGTGCTGAACCTGGGCGGCCAGAAGCACGAGCAGGTCGACAAGCGCCTGCCCGAGATCGCGTCCCTCGTGAAGAAGGCCGCGTGACATGCATCTCGAGACCCTCCTCCCCCTCGGCAAGGTCGATCCCGGCCTGCGCGCACCCGAGATCGCGCTCGACCTCGACTCGATCGGGCCGAGCGCCCGGCTGCTCGAGGAGATCGGCTACACCGGACTCGTGGTCGAGGAGACCAAGGACGATCCCTTCATCCTGATGGCGCTGGCCGCGCAGGCGACGACCAAGCTGCGCATCGGCACCTCGGTCGCGATCGCCTTCCCGCGCTCGCCCACCGTGACGGCGATGAGCGCGTGGACGCTGGCCAAGCTCAGCAAGGGCCGCTTTATCCTGGGGCTGGGCACGCAGGTGAAGGCGCATATCGAGCGGCGCTACGGCTTGCCGTGGTCGCCGGCGGGGCCGTGGATGCGCGAGTATGTGCAGGCGGTGCGGGCGATCTGGGCGCATTGGCAGACCGGGGCGCCGCTCGAGATCGCGGGGCCGCACTACAACATCAACCTGATGGTGCCGCTGTTCAATCCGGGGCCGATCGAGCATCCCGACATTCCGATCCACGTGGCCGCGGTGAACGCGGTGATGTGCCGGATGGCGGGCGAGGTGGCCGAGGGCATCCGGCTCCATCCGGTGTGCACGCCCTCCTACATCGACCAGGTGATGCTCCCCGCGGTGCGCGAAGGCGCCGCCAAGGCCGGCCGTTCGCTCGATCATTTCCAGACCTGCATGAAGCCGCTGATCGCAACGGCGGCCACCGAGGAAGAGCTGGTGCCGAAGATCCGCGACGTGCGCGCGCGCATCTCGTTCTATTGCTCGACGCCCCAGTATCGCGCGGCGTTCGATCACCTCGGCCTCGGCGATCTTGCCGACAAGCTGAAGCTCTTGTCGCGCGCGCAGAAGTGGGAGGAGATGCCGCAGCACATCGACGACGACGTGCTGCACCAGTTCGTGACCATCGGCACCTACGACACGATCGCGCGCCAGCTGCTCGACCGCTACGCGGGCCTGATCACCGACTGCGAGTTCTCGATCGCGGTCAAGACCGACGCCGACAAGGAACGCCTGCGGGCGTTGGCAAAGGAGATCCAGTCCGACAGCGCGGCACTGGCCCGCCGCGCGATCCTGGGTGTCGCCGCTTAGTGTCCGAGCAAAGATCCCTCGCTACGCTCGGGATGACAAAACACCCTGTCATCCCGAGCGTAGCGAGGGATCCTTCGCTTTGCGTCTCAGCCGAACCGCACGCGGCCCGGCAGCTCCTCGGCCTCGACGTCCGGCGTGAAGCCGTCGCGGCCGGGGACGTAGGCGCGGTTGTTCTGGCGCGGGTTGCGGTTCAGCAACGGGCGCAGGTACATCGGGTGCGTGATCGAGCGCACTTCGTGCTCGATCGTGAAGAGCTTCTTGCCCGACTCGGGATCGACGATGTCGAGGAAGCGGTACTGGTACTGGTTGCTCTCCTCGCTGATCGCGCCGAGCTTGGCCAGCGCCGCATGCGGGCGCGAAAAGTTGGCGATGTAGACCTGGATGTGATGACCGTCGTAGTCCGGCAGCTTCCGGTCGGTCTCCTTGAACACCAACTCCTGGCCCTTGCCGACCGAGACGTGCGCGGCGTTCTTCTCGACCTTCGTCATCGTGTCGAAGACCTTCGAGTAGAAGGCCGCGATTCCCTTGGCAGTGCCGACCGGCACGTCGAACTCGACGTACGGCATGCCCATCTGCATGTCGCCGAAGCGCTGGCCCGGTTCGTAGACCAGCATGGTGTTGCCCCACGGGCAGGTGGTCTCGATATGGTCGTTGTGCTCCTTGAAGGCGTACTGCGTGCCCTCGAGCGGCTTCTTCATGTTGCCGAGCCGCTTCAGCAGCTGCTCGCGGCCGGGGATCACCAGCGCGGTGCGGCCGCGCAGCCGCTGGTCCTTGCCCGTCGGCAGGTGGAACTGGCTCTTGGGGCCGACATTGATCCACATGTTGTCGACCGACGTCATCATGTACGGGTCGCGCGTCAGGCCGAGCGCGCTGACATAGAACAGCGTCGCCGGGCGCTGGTCGGGAACCAGCAGGTTCACATGCTCGAGGCCCACGATATTGCCGAGGTCCTCGGCCGCGCGGTCATAGGTCTTGGTGATGATGTCCATGGAAGTCTTCTCCGCTCAGTGAACCGGATCGAGCATGACGACAGGGATCAGCCGGTCGCCCGCCTTCTCCTGGTATTCGGCGTAGGGCGCGAAGAAGCCGACCGCCTGCTTCCACAGCGCGTCGCGCTTGGGGCCGGCGGGCACCGTGCGCGCCTTGGCCTTGATCGTCTTCTCGCCGACCTGCAGCTCGACGTCGGGATGGACCAGCATGTTCTTGTACCAGCCGGGATGATCGACCGCGCCGCCCTTGGAGGCGATCACGAAGTAGCCGCCGTCGGCCTCGCCGTAGAACAGCGGAAAGAGGAACTTCTCTCCGGTCTTGCGGCCCTTGGTGACGAGCAGCAGCGCGGGCACGATTCCGGACGGGCGGCCGGGGAAGTTGAGCTTGTACATGTGCCCTTCCTTGCCGCCGCTCTTCATGTAGTTGTCGATGTGGTCGAGCATCCACTGCGGCAGGCCTGCGGGTATCTTGGCGTCGATCATGGGATGGCTCCTGTACGATATGCCGTCTTTTACCGCCAAATGGCGCGGAACCGAAGCCCGTCGAACTCATTATTGTCCCGTGTCCTATGCAAGTTCGGTGCTCCAGCCCGGCGAAACGATCAAGGCAGTCGGCCGTCTGCACTGGATCGTGTTCGTGCGCAGCTTCCTGCTGACGGCGATCGGCGCGGCGCTCCTTCTTTATGGCTACAGCACCCAGCGCGACGCGCGCGGGGATCTGGCCAGCGTCCTGGTGATTGTGGGCGGGCTCTTCGCGCTGGTCGGGCTCGCGATGTGGCTCAGCGCCTGGTTCCACCGCTGGATCACCGAGATCTCCGTCACCACGCACCGCGTGATCTACAAGACCGGCTTCATCCGCCGCCACACCGTCGAGATGAACATGGACAAGGTCGAGACGGTCGACGTCGACCAGTCGCTGATGGGGCGCCTGCTGGGCTTCGGAACGATCTGGGTGCGCGGCACCGGCCAGAGCATCGAGAGCCTGCGCCGCATTTCCCATCCGCTGCAGTTGCGCAACGCGATCACCGCGGGCTAAAGCCACTCTTCGGAGGGGCCTGAATGCGCGTCGAAATCCTGTGTACCGGTGACGAGATCCTCACCGGCAAGACGATCAACACTAATTACAGTTTCATGGCGCGCCGCCTGACCGAGGTCGGGCTCGACGTGCACTGGGGCACGACCGTCGGCGACGATCGCGAGACGCTGTTGCAGGCCTTCCGGCAAGCGGGCGAGCGCGCCGATGCGGTGATCGTGAACGGCGGACTCGGGCCCACGGTCGACGACCTGTCGCAGGAGCTGGCGGCCGAGGCATGCGGCGTCGAGCTGGTGCTGAACGAGCACTGGATGACGCGCATGACCGAGTCCTATGCCCGGCGCGGGCGCGTGATGCCGGCCAACAATCGCAAGCAGGCGATGCTGCCCGCGAACGCGGAGTTCATCGACAATCCGATCGGCACGGCCTGCGGCTTCGCTGTCACCATTGGCAAGGCCCGCTTCCTGTTCACGCCCGGCGTGCCGCGCGAGATGCGGCGCATGGTGGACGAGCAGGTGATCCCGCGCCTGCTCAAGCTGGGCGGCATCACGGGCGTCACGCGCCTGAAACGCTTCCACTCCTTCGGCATCGGCGAGAGCCGCGCCGACGAGATGCTGGCCGGCATTCCGGGCCTCGCCATAGACGGCGACATCAAGCTGGGCTTCCAGGCGCACTTCCCGCAGCTCGAGACCAAGCTCGCGATCCGCGGCGCCGACGAGAGCGACCTCAACCGGCGTCTTGCCCCGATCGAAGCCGAAGTGCGCAAGCGCCTCGGCAACTTCGTCGTGGCCGAGGACAACGACACGCTCGAAGGCATCGTGCTTGCAGCGCTCAAGACCGCAGGCAAGACGCTGGCGATCGGCGAGACGGCAACCGGCGGCATCGTGGCCGCCCGCGTGGCGCCGCTCGCCGGTGCAGAGAGCGTGTTCACGCTGGGCACGATCGCGAAGGAGGTTTCGGCGGAGGCGTTGCGCAAGAGCAGCGGCGCGGACATCG
>CAIMEE010000252.1 GCA_903839865.1 Enhydrobacter aerosaccus
GGGAGGCCGGCACGTCGTCCTCGCCGGTTCCACCTGCCAGGCGATCGCGCTGGCGCTGTTCCTCGCCACCCAGGACGAGACCGGGCGGTTGGCGGTCGCCACCGCCTTCGGGCCCGGCTTCTCCGGGAGCGGGCCGGCCTATGTGCGGGTGATCCGCGCGGCGTTCCCCGCCAGCGAAGCCGGGTGGCGGGTGCCGGTGACCGGGTTCGGATGCGGCGTTAGAGGCCCCCCGGACGACGTAGCAACCATTAGGTTCGTTTCGGCTCTGCGCTCCACGGTGTCCCGCGCTGCACGACGGTATTGGCATAGACGATGAGCTTCCTGGCGCAGGCGACGAGTGCGGCCTTGTGGGGCTTTCCGGCGTCGGTCAGTCGGCGGTAAAGCGCGATGAGCGCCTGGTTCCAGCGGAACGCGGCCGCCAGGGCAGCTGCATAGAGCGAGCGTCGCAGGCGCGCCCGACCACCCGCGATATGACGTTGCCCGCGCCTGGTGCCGCTGTCGTCGTCGAACGGCGCGAGCCCGGCCAAGGCGGCCGCTTCCTCGCGCGAGAGGCGCCCGATCTCCGGCATGCGCACCATGATGGCCACTGCCGTCCGCTCGCCGATCCCCGGCACGCTCAGCACCAGTTCGAACCGGTGCCCCAGTTCGTCATCCGCCCGCAGCGTGTTGGCGATCCGCGCGAGCTCCGCCTTGGCGCGCGCCTTCAGCCGGGTGATGTCCTGCATTACCATCCGCCGCAGCCGCGGTTCACGGATATGCTCAAGACGGGTCTTGGCCCGAGCGATATCCTCCTCGATCTGCTCGATGAAGGTCAGCCGATCAGCACACGGCACCAACCGTTCGTTCGGCGCCTCTGCATGGCCGTCGAATACTGCGGTGCAGGCGGCGATCAGCTTGGCATCGATGCTGTCGTTCTTGGCGCGGCGCAGGCGGACGCCGGCGAAGGCCCGCACCTGGGCGGGCTGCAACAGCCGCACCTCGAAGCCTTGCTTTCTGAGGAAGGTGGCAACATCGCGCTCGTAGCCACCCGAAGCTTCCAGCCCAACCCGGCCAACGCCAGCCGCCCGAAGCCGATCAGCGGCCCGCCGCCACCCACCGCGGTCATTGGCCACGCTCTCCACCGTTCCATCACCGAGGACTGCGATATCCAACTTCTCCTTGGCGACATCGATTCCTGCGCACGTCGTGCTATTATGAGACATCTTCTTCGACCCTGCCTTGTTGAGACGAACCATGCGTTCCGGCAACCATCCGGGTCCGAGGAAGGGGCTGGCGCGATCAAGCTACGGAAGAGCCCGCTACGGCTCAGGATGCGTACGATCCGACGCCAGCCGCCTGGCCCCGGGTGGCCACCCGGGGCCAGGCGCTCCTTTCGGAACGGCACAACATTACAGCAAACGGCTACTACAAGGATGCGTAAGCGCAGCGCGACGCATCGCCGAGACCAGGCCAGAGGCAGATTGTCGATGGCGAGACGCATTCCCACCGACGGACAATAATCAAATGATGCGTCGCGCTGCGCTTGCGCATTCTCCGTTCGGTGCTCAGCTGGTGAGGCAGCGTAGGATGGGGGTGACATAATCACACTCCGAGGCCAGCGATGGATATCGATACCGACAAGATCGACGCTGCCGTGCTCGCGCTGCTGCACCTCACGCTGCACGACGGGAATCGCGCGTGGAAGGGCCATGACTGGGAGGTGCTGGGACGTTAAAGACGATTCCGGGCTGCATATCGGGGAAACGGTCGAA
>CAIMEE010000253.1 GCA_903839865.1 Enhydrobacter aerosaccus
ATTGGCCGCCACATAATATCTGATGCCTCCCCTCGGGCGCAGGGTGTTCCTGGCCCACCCGCGAAGGGGAGATTCCCATGTTGGACCTATATTTCAAGTATCCGGGCGTGCTCCGGAGACTTCGGAGCGGCGCGCTTGGCGGCGAGATGGACCGCATTGCCGCGCATCTGTCCGCGATCGGCTACACGCGTGCCTCGGCCAAGGTCTATATCAGCCGGATTGGCCGGTTCAGCGATTTCGCGGCTCGCAATACCCTGACAGCAACGATCGACCAGACGGAGATCGATCGGTTCATGAGCAGCCTGCCGACGGCAAGCTCTCGGACCGCCGCGGGGACGGCGATCGAGCATGCCCGTCGGGTCGCACCCGAGCGCTTTCCGATCCCGTGTCGCCCGGTGGCGGACCCCAATGGCCCATTGCTGACCGCCTATTTGGAACACCTGCGCCAGGTGCGAGGCTTGGAGCCCAAGACGTGCGAGGGGATGCTCGTGATCGCGCGCCGGGTCCTCGCCTGGTACGGCGACCAAGTTCCGAAGCAGCCCCTTGCCGCGATGACTGGTGAGCATGTACTCGCTATTGTCGAACACCTATTGTCGATGTCTTCCAAAGACGCCACGCGGTCAGCAAGCACGTCGCATACTCGGACATTTCTTCGGTTTCTGCGGTGGGCCGATCTCAACGATCAGGACCTTGCTCGGTTTGTTCCACGAACGCCGTGTTGGCGGTTGGCACACCTGCCGCCGCGGCTCCCATGGGAAGACGTCAGACGGGCTATCGATTCGATCGACCTGACGACGCAGAGAGGCGTGCGTGACCGCGCCCTCCTGCTCCTGCTGGCCACCACCGGGATGCGCAACAAGGAACTGCGAGGGCTTGAGCTCCAGGATATCCGTTGGCGCGCCGCTGAACTCCTCGTGCGGCGGACCAAGGCGAGACGGGATCGGGTGGTGCCGCTCATGCAGGAAACAGGCGACGCGCTCGCTGAATACATTCTGAATGCCAGGCCCAGGATCGATAGCCAGCGGGTTTTCCTGTGCACCGTGCCGCCGGTAGGACCGTTCAGGACCAGTTCGCCGATATCGAGGATCGTACGATCCAGATTGAAGAGAAGTGGGGTCGACGTTCCCCGCGGCGCCGGCGCCCATCTGATGCGCCACAGTCTGGCGACGGAACTCGTCAGCCAGCGACGCCCCATCAACGAAGTGGCGGATCTGCTCGGCCATCGGAGCATCGACACCACCGCCATCTATGTGAAGGTGGCGGTGCCGCAACTCGCCGGTGTTGCCCTTCCGTTTCCGGGTGGCGCGCCATGAGCGACTTCGCAAAAGTACTGGCCGACAGGGTGGAAGGTTATATCGCGCTTCGCCGCTTGCTCGGCTATGCATTCCAGAAGTCGGCGGCGATCCTGCGGGCGTTGGCTCGATACGTCGCGGCCGAGGGGCTCGACGGCCCGCTGACGCAAGACTTGGCGCTCCGCTTCGTCCTATCATGGGAGGGAACGGCCAACGGTCGCGCAATTCGTCATGGTGTTGTCCGTCGTTTTTGCGACTATCTCGCTATTTACGACCCGCGAACAGAAGTACTCGATCCCCGAGCTCTTCCCAGATCCCGCGCCATACCCCCACCGCGCATTTTGAGCGATGAAGAACTTGGATCGCTCATGTCGGCGTGTCGGGGCGTTTCGCCAGGATATCCCGAGCGTGGCGTCATGTTGACGGTGTTGGTCGGGCTGTTGGCCAGCACCGGCCTGCGTTCCGGCGAGGCGCGCCGCCTCGACCGCACCGATGTCGATCTCGTTGGCGGCATCCTGCACATTCGCAAGACCAAGTTCCGCAAGGATCGCCTGGTTCCGGTTCATACGACGACGCTGGCGGCATTACGCGCCTACGCGCGCCATCGCGATACAGCATTTCCAGTGCCGAGGGACGCCGCATTCTTTCTCAGCTCCCGCGGCAACCGGCTCTCCTCGACGGGACTCTCCTTGGCGTTCGGCGCCGCCTGCAAGCTGGCGGGGCTCGACGGTGGCAAGACCCTGAGACCGCATGATTTGCGGCATCGCTTCGCCGTTACCCGCCTTGCCGCTTGGCATCAGGACAAGGCCGACGTGCAAGCGTTCCTGCCCTTGTTGGCAACCTACCTCGGTCACGCCCGCTACAGCGACACCGCCTATTACGTGACGGGAACAGCGGAACTGCTGGGCATGGCGGCCGACCGCGCATTTGCCGATGGAGGCGTCTCATGAACGCACATCCATCGCTCGCCTCGCTGCTGGAATCCTTCTTCCGTGACCGGCTCACCAGGCAAAGGAATGCAAGCCCCTCCACGATCGCCAGCTACCGCGACGCCCTGCGCCTGCTGGTGCTTTTCGCAGCTGAACGCACGGGACACAAGCCGTCCTCCCTGGCGATCGAGGACATCGACCGGGATGTGGTCCTCGCCTTTCTGGACGAGCTCGAAGAGAAGCGGAAGAACTCGATCCAGACACGCAATGCGCGCCTGACCGCGATCCGGTCATTCTTTCACCATGTCGCCGCGAACGACCCTGCCGCGCTCGGCGTCGCGCAGCGCATCCTGGCCATCCCGACAAAAAAATCACACACCGAGATCACCCATCATCTATCGCGCGACGAACTCGATGTGCTGATCGCTTCGCCGGATCAGCGAACGCCGCTCGGTCGCCGAGATCGCTCCTTGCTACTGTTTATGGCGCGCACCGGTGCGCGCGTTTCCGAGGCGCTCGGCGTCAATGCCCGCGATCTTCAATTGGACCAACCCCGGCCGCAAGTACTCCTGCGCGGCAAGGGGCGCAAGGAGCGGATCGTGCCGATGCCGCACGACCTCGTTAAGGCATTGAAGGCGTTGATGCGCGAGCGTGAGATCGATCCCCATGAAGCTCGCCCGCTTTTCGTCGGCACGCACGGAGCGCGCCTCACCCGTTTCGGTGCGACGCACATCGTGCGGCGGGCTGTCGCCACGGCCACCGAAAAAATACCGGAACTGACGAGTAAAACCATTTCGCCCCACGTCCTCCGGCACTCGCTCGCGATGACATTGTTGCAGTCCGGGGTGGACCTTCTGACCATCCAGGCGTGGTTGGGCCATTCGCAGGTCGCCACCACCCATCGCTATGCCGCCGCGGACGTCGAGATGATGCGCCGCGGACTGGATAAGGCCGGCGTGTCAGGCAAGCTGCCGGCGCGATACCAACCCAAGGACTCCGTGCTGCAACTGCTGGAAAACATTTGAATATTATGTGGCGGCCAATCTCACCGTCGCCGCGGCATCGCTTGCTGCCCGACCGG
>CAIMEE010000254.1 GCA_903839865.1 Enhydrobacter aerosaccus
TCACCAACGCCTTCTCCTCCGGGCGCATCGCCCACGCCTTCATGCTCACCGGGGTGCGCGGGGTCGGTAAGACCACCACCGCGCGCCTGCTGGCCCGCGCCCTCAACTACGAGAGCGACACGGTGCACCAGCCGTCGGTGGACCTGACGGTGGAGGGCCGCCACTGCCGCGCCATCATCGAGGGCCGGCACATGGACGTGCTGGAGATGGACGCCGCCAGCCGCACCAAGGTCGACGAGATGCGCGAGCTGCTGGACTCGGTGCGCTATTCGCCGGTCGAGGCCCGCTACAAGGTCTATGTGATCGACGAAGTGCACATGCTGTCGGAGAAGGCCTTCAACGCGCTGCTCAAGACGCTGGAAGAGCCGCCGCCGCATGTGAAGTTCCTGTTCGCGACCACCGAGATCCGCAAGGTGCCGGTGACAGTGCTGTCGCGCTGCCAGCGGTTCGACCTCAAGCGCGTGCCGCACGACGTGCTGGTCGCCCACTTTGCGAAGATCTCCGAGACCGAGAAGGTCGAGATCTCGCCCGAGGCGCTGGCGCTGATCGCGCGCGCCGCCGATGGCTCGGTGCGAGACGGCCTGTCCATGCTCGACCAGGCGATCGCGCACGGCGGCGGTGTCGTCGATGCAGCCCAAGTGCGCGACATGCTGGGCCTCGCCGACCGCAGCCGCGTGCTCGACCTGTTCGAGAAGGTGATGAAGGGCGATGCGCCCGCGGTCGTGGCCTCGCTCGGCGAGATGCACGATAGCGGCGCCGATCCGGTCGTCATCCTGCAGGACCTGCTCGAGCTCACACATTGGGTGACGCGCCTCAAGGTGGCGCCCGATGCCGCCGCCAGCACGGCCGATTCCGATGCCGCGCAGGGCATTGCGATGTCGAAGAAGCTTACCATGGCGTCGCTGACGCGCGCCTGGACCCTGCTGATGAAGGGACTGCAGGAGACGCTGACCGCGCCCTCACCGCTGCGTGCCGCCGAGATGGCGCTGATCCGCCTTTGTTACGTCGCCGATCTTCCGTCGCCGGCCGATGCCATCAAGGCGCTGCAGAATGGCGCCGCCCCGGGCGCGACCGGTGGCGCGCCTGCGCCGCGCGGCAACGGCGGTGGCGGCGGTGGTGCTGCTGCGCGGCTCGCCTCGCAGCCCGCCAATGCGGTGGCGCCCCAGCCCGCCTCGGCCCAGCCGGCGCCAAGGAACTTCACCGAGGTCGTGGCCCTGTTCGAGACGCGTCGCGAGCCACGGCTGGTGCATCACCTGATGCATCACGTCCACGAGGTACGGTGCGAACCCGGCTTGATCGAGTTCCGTCCCGAGGCGCAGGCGCCCGGCGATCTAGCCGCCAAGATCAGCGCGCTGCTGTCGCAATGGACCGGCCGGCGCTGGATTGCCTCGGTCTCGTCCGCCGCGGGCAAGCCCACCTTGATGGAGCAGAAATCCGCCAAGGGCGACGCGCTGCGCAGCGCAGCCGAGAACAACGTCACGGTGCAGGCCATCCTCAAGACCTTCCCCGGGGCCAAGCTCGAGACGGTGCGGCGCAAGGGCGAGCAGACATCGATGGTCGCGGGCCTCGCGAGCGACGCGCCGCTCGCAGACGAGGCGCCGCTGCCCGACGAATATCCAGCCGACGACGGCGACATACCGGAAGGCGAAGAATTCTGATGTTCGACAAGTTGAAGGATCTCGGCGGGCTTATGGCGCAGGCCCAGCAGATGCAGCAGAAGATGAAGGAGTTGCAGGACCAGCTCGAGCGGCTGGAGATCGTGGGTTCCTCCGGCGCCGGCCTGGTGAAGGTGACGGTGAACGGCAAGAACGAGACCCGCCGCGTCGAGATCGATCCTTCGCTGTTCAAGCCCGAGGACAGGGGCGTGGTCGAGGATCTGGTCGCGGCCGCCTGCAACGACGCGCGCGGCAAGGTCGAGGCGACCGTGCAGGAGCAGATGAAGTCGATCACCGGCGGCCTGCCGCTGCCGCCCGGCTTCAAGCTCTAGCGCCTCATGATCGGGCCAGAGATCGAGCGGCTGATCCAGTTGCTGGGCCGCCTGCCCGGCCTCGGGCCGCGCTCGGCACGCCGTGTGGCGCTGCACCTCTTGAAGAAGCGCGAGACCCTGATGCAGCCGCTCAGCGCCGCGCTCGCGGACGCCGCGCTAGCGATCAAGCCGTGCAGCGCCTGCGGCAATCTCGATACCGTCGATCCCTGCTCGATCTGCGGCGATCCCAGGCGCGACGCCGGGCTGATCTGCGTCGTCGAGGACGTGGCCGACCTCTGGGCGATGGAACGCGGCAAGATCTTCGCCGGCCGCTATCACGTGCTGGGCGGCACACTCTCGGCCCTCGACGGCATCGGGCCGGACGAGCTCAACATCGCGGGCCTCGTGCAGCGCGCCAAGGTCGGCGCCGTACGCGAGGTGATCGTGGCGACCAACGCCACCGTCGACGGCCAGACCACCGCGCATTATCTCGCCGAGCGCCTGGCCGATCTCGAAATCCCGGTGACGCGCCTGGCGCACGGCGTGCCGGTAGGCGGCGAGCTCGACTGGCTCGACGACGGCACGTTGGCGACCGCGTTCAAGGCCAGGCGGGCGCTGTAGATGGCAAGCACCACCCTGGCGGCACTGGCGATCGCACTCGGCGCCGGCTGGGCGAGCGGCCTCAATGTCTACGCTGCGGTCCTGGTGCTGGGCGTGGGCCAATGGCTGGGCCTCATCGCCTTGCCGCACGACCTGCAGGTCCTGGGCTCGCTCCCGGTCCTGGCCGCGGCCGCGCTGCTGTTCGCGCTCAATTTCCTGGCGGACAAGATCCCCTATGTCGACAGCCTGAACGACCTGCTGCACACCGTCGTTCGGGTTCCCGCCGGGGCCTTGCTGGCCTTCGGCGCCGCCGACCAGGTGAGCCCGGAGGTCGCGGTGATCGCGGCGCTGCTGGGCGGCACGCTGGCGGCGGGCAGCCACCTCGCCAAGACCGGCTCGAGGGCGGTGATCAACACCTCCCCCGAGCCGTTCAGCAACATCGCGGCCTCGCTTGCGACCGATGCGCTGGCGATCGGCGGTCTCGTGCTGGCGCTCACGCACCCCATCACATTTCTGTGCCTGCTCGCGCTTTTCGTCGCTGGACTCGTCTGGCTGCTACCAAGGCTGGTGCGGCTGGCGCTGTTGCCATTCCGCCGGTTGAGAGCCCGCCGCCAGGGCAGCTGACACATCCTTTGCTTCCCCTGATTGGGGGCAACACGCTACACTCGATACGCAATGTTCATCCGCCAGAACATCCAGACCCTGCGATTCTTCCGCACCACGCCGGCGATGCGCTGCCCGTATCTGCCGCACCGGCTGGAAACCAAGCTCGTGACCGAGCTGTCTGGCCCCGATGCGATCACCCAGCACGACACGCTGACCGATGCAGGCTTCAGGCGTTCGCACCACTTCGTCTACAAGCCGCTGTGTGACGGCTGCCGCGCCTGTGTGCCGGTTCGCATCCGTGTCCGCGACTTCGATACCAGCCGCATGCAGCGCCGCATCCAGCGCCGTAACGAGCACGTCCATGCGACCGAGACCCAGGCGCTGGCGACCGGCGAGCAGTACGCGCTTTTCTCGCGCTATGTGATGGCGCGCCATCGCGACGGCGACATGGCCGACATGGATTTCGACGACTACCGCGCCATGGTCGAGGAAAGCCCGGTCGAGACGGCGATAATCGAGTTCCGCGACGACTCTGCCGACGGCCGGCTGGTCGGCGCCTGCCTGGTCGACTGGCTGTCGAGCGGCGTCTCGGCGGTCTACAGCTTCTTCGACCCGCAGGACCCGCGGCGTGGGCTCGGCACCTACATGATCCTGTGGCTGGCCGAGGCGGCCGCCAAGCGCGGCCTGCCCTACGTCTATCTCGGCTACTGGATCGCCGATTCCTCGAAGATGGCCTACAAGCGGGCCTTCCGCCCGCTCGAGTTCTTCGGCCCCGAAGGCTGGACCGAATTGCCTACTGAGTAGGCAAAAATGCCGCTCAACAGACGCTAGCGCGGTTTCGCAGATCACGTTATGAAACCATGCCCGCGGCGAGAGCGGGCGAGCCGTAAAGCCACAAGAACTCGCGATTTTGGGGAAACGAATGCGCCTTTTGCTGTCTTGCAGCACCGTGCCCGGCCGGTCGCTACCGCTGAATTGGAGGGCCTGATGCCAGACACAGTTGTCACCGCCGTCAGTCCAATCAAGACCGTCGGCCAGATCGTCCGGCGCGGCGGAGCGGTCGTCATGATCGCGGCCCTCGCCTGGTGGATCCTGTTCGACAGTCCCACCCTCATTGCCGCTACCTTCACCTATTTCAACGCGGCCGCCGACACCGTGGCCTCGGTCGCGCGCGGCGCGGCGGCGGTCAAAGCCTTCTGGATGCCCTACGAACACGTGGCCTTCTGGGGCGGCTGCGGCGCCCTCGTTGTCGGCATGCTGCTCGATCCGCTGGGCTTCAGCACCGACGTCGACACGGCGAACGAAAAGGTCGGCGTCGTCTGCAACTGGCTCATCCTGCTGGCCTGCATCGTCAGCGGCGGCAATGCCATGGTCCGCTATGCCTACGACTCGAGTTCCAACGCCTGGCTCGAAGTGCAGTGGTACATGTTCGCCGTCATCATCATGTTCGGCGCGTCCTATACGCTGAAGCGCAACGAGCACGTGCGCGTCGACCTGTTCTACATGACGCTGAGCCGCCGCGGGCAGCTCTGGGTCGACATCCTGGGCACGATCGTCTTCCTGCTGCCGACCTGCGCCATCCTGGCGTGGCTCTCCTGGCCGTTCTTCCTGCAGTCCTACAACGTGCTCGAGAATTCCTCGAACGCCGGCGGCCTGCTGCGTTGGCCGATCAAGCTCGTGCTGCCGCTGGGCTTCGGGATGGTCGCGCTGCAGGGTCTGTCCGAACTGATCAAGCGCGTGGCCTTCCTGAACGACTACGCCGTCGACAGTCTCGAGGCGCATTACGAGAGGCCGACGCAATGATTATCCCTCTGGAGTGGATGCCGCCGTTGATGTTCGGCGGCCTCGTGGTCTTCATGATCATCGGCTACCCCGTCGCCTTCTCGCTGGCGGCCGTGGGTTTCTTCTTCGGCTTCCTGTCGATCGACTTCGGCTACTTCACGATGCCGTTCATGCAGGCCATCCCCGGCCGCGTCTTCGGCAACATCCTGAGCAACGAGCTGCTGCTCGCCATCCCGTTCTTCACCTTCATGGGCGCGATCCTGGAGAAATGCGGGCTGGCCGAGGACATGCTCGAATCGATGGGCCAGCTGTTCGGCCCGATCCGCGGCGGCCTCGGCTACTCGACGATCATCGTGGGCTTCATCCTGGGTGCGATCACCGGCACGGTGGCGGCGCAGGTCATCGCCATGGCGCTGATCACCCTGCCGATCATGATCCGCTACAAGTACGACATGCGCTACGCCACCGGCGTGCTGGCGGCGTCGGGCACGATCACGCAGCTCGTGCCGCCGTCGCTGGTGCTGGTCGTGCTGGCCGACCAGCTCGGCCGTTCCGTTGGCGACATGTATCTCGGCGCCTGGGGGCCCTCGCTCCTGCAGATCGCCCTGTTCGCGATCTACACGTTCTACGTCTCGATCATGAAGCCCGAGGCAATGCCGCCGGTGCCACGCACGCTGTTCGGCAAGGCACTGCTGGTCAAGTGCGCCTGGGGCATCATCCCGGCCGCCATCCTGATCTTCCTCGTGCTGGGCACGATCATGATGGGCCTGGCGACGCCGACCGAGGCGGGCGCCATGGGCACGATCGGTGCGATCGTGCTCGCCGTCGTGCGCAACGCGCCGCTGACCAAATTTGACAAGGTCGTATTCGTCGGCGGCTGCCTGGCCGCCGGCGCCGGCTTCCTGATCGGACTGGTCGCCTTCAAGTCGGTCCCGTTCAAGATCGCCTTCACGATCATGTTCGCTTCCATCATCTGGCTGTGCTGGCGAGCCTGGCAGGACAAGGCCCTGCACGACCTGATCGTGCAGGCGTTCCAGGCCACGATGCGCATCACCGCGATGGTCGCCTTCATCCTGGTCGGTGCGACCTGCTTCTCGATCACCTTCCAGGGTGTCGACGGCAACCGCTGGGTCGAGCACCTGATGTCGAACCTGCCGGGCGGGGTCTGGGGCTTCCTGGTCGTCGTCAACCTGTTCGTGTTCTTCCTGGCCTTCTTCCTCGACTTCTTCGAGATCGCCTTCATCATCGTGCCGATGCTGGCGCCGGTCGCGCAGAAGATCCTGGAGCCGGTGGTCGGCCACGACGCGGCCCTGATCTGGTTCGGCGTCATGCTCTGCGTGAACGTCCAGACCTCTTTCATGCACCCGCCGTTCGGCTTCGCCCTCTTCTACCTGCGCTCCGTCGCGCCCAAGGAAGTGAAGAGCAGCGACATCTACTGGGGTGCGGTCCCGTGGGTGCTATTGCAGCTCATCATGGTGGTGATCGTGATCGCCCTGCCGCAGTCGGTGACCTACTTCCTCGATGCGCCGTCGACCGTCGATCCCAGCAAGGTCAAGATCGACATCGTGGCGCCGCCCACCGACGACGTGGCCGCGCCCGTCTTCAAGTAGCGGGCTTCCAAACAGGCAATAAAAAACCCCGCCGGTCGCCCGGCGGGGTTTTCTTTGAGGTTCGCTTGCCCGGTTACCGGCCCTGGGCCGACATCGAGAAATTGAAGTTGTCGAAGGTGTTCTCGGCGACGCGGAACCACAGGTTCTGGTCGGCGCGGAACGGCTTCAGGCTGTCGTAGATCTTCTTGAACTTCGGATCCTTGGCCGAGAGTTCATCGTAGTACTTCCAGGCCTCGGCGAAGCACGGCTCGAGGATCGCGCGCGGGAACGGGCGCAGTTCGGTGCCCGCCGCCACGAGGCGGCGCAGCGCCGCCGGGTTGAGGGCGTCGTACTTGGGCACCATCCACGAAGTGACCATGCCGGCCGCGGTCTCGACGATCGCCTGGTAGTTCTTGGGCAGCTTCGCCCAGGCATCGTTGTTGATGTAGAGCGAGCCGACCGAGGCGCCTTCCCACCAGCCGGGATAGTAGTAGTACTTGGCGACCTTGTTGAAGCCGAGCTTCTCGTCGTCGTACGGACCGACCCATTCGCAAGCGTCGATCGTACCCTTCTCGAGCGCCGGATAGATGTCGCCGCCCGCGATCTGCTGCGGCACCACGCCAAGACGCTCGAGGATCAGGCCCGCGAAGCCGCCGACGCGGAACTTCAGGCCCTTCATGTCCTCCATCGTCTTGATTTCCTTGCGGAACCAGCCGCCCATCTGGCAGCCCGTGCCACCGAAGGTGAAGGAGCGGAAGTTGTACTCCTTGTAGAACTCGTTGATCAGCTCGTGACCGCCGCCGAACTGCAGCCACGCGTAGTACTGGCGCATGTTCATGGTGAACGGCAGACCGGTCTCGAACACGAAGTTCGGGTGCTTGCCGAAGAAGTAGTAGGCCGCGGTCTGGCCCGCTTCTACGGTGCCGTTCTGCACGGCGTCGGCAACCTGCAGGGCCGGGACGATTTCACCGGCGGCAAAGGCGCGGACCTGGAACTTGCCGTCCGTCATTTCGCCCACGATCTTCGAGAAGAGCTCGGAGCCGCCGTACAGTGTGTCGAGCGACTTCGGGAAGCTCGACGTCAGGCGCCACTTGATCTCCGGCATGCCCTGCGCAATTGCCGGGGCCGCGACGGTCGTTGCCGCGGCCGCGCTTGCTGCCCCAATACCGGCCGTCTTGATAAATTTCCTACGCTGCATCTATTTTCCTCCCTGTGGGGTTTTCCTTGTCCCCTTTGACAAGTGGAACCTGCCACGCGGAATGGGCTTTGAAAAGCGCAGACAGCGTGGAAATACCCCCGACTTGTGCGGTTTTGCCATGGCGCTATCCGACGCCTGCCGGCAATCGTCTAGAATCGTGGGATGAGCCGGACTTCGGGGAAAAACAGATGCATGGATTTGAATCGACACGGGACATCGTCTCGCAGGGAATCGTCGCAGCGATCCTGATCGGCGTATTCTCCCTCCTGGCGGCGGATCGCGTGCATCGCGTGCTGATTCCCATCGGGGCCGTCGCGCTGATCTGGTTGATCTCCTATTTCACGCCGTACAGGCTGATCTCGTTCGAGACCGCCAAGGAGGCAGTCGACCTCAACGTAATCCTGCTGCTGTTCGCCATGATGGCGCTCGTGGGCGTCCTGAAGACCACCAACGTCTTTCCCTGGGCGGTAGACAGGCTGCTGGAACGCTCGCGCGGCAATCCGAGCCGGGCCGCGCGCCTCATCATCTGGTTCACGGCCATCCTGTCGGCGATCCTGGACAACGTGACGACCGTCATCTTTGCCTACCCGATGGCCTCGGAGATGGCCCGACGCCTGAAGATCAACGCCTCGGCCTTCCTGCTCCCCATGGTCATGGCGGCGAACATCGGCGGCACGGCGACCCTGATCGGCGATCCTCCCAACGTGCTGATCGGCGCCGATCCCCGCACCGGGCTCGGCTTCATGGACTTCATCTACAACCTCGCCGTTCCCTGCACTTTCATGATGATCGTCCTGGTCTGGTATACTCGGCGCTACTATCCGGGCGACGTAGGCAAGGCGGCGGATGCCGACCATGCGGGCGCCGCGACGCCGACCGGCGCACAACTCTCGAACGTGCCTCTGCTGCGTGCGACCTGCTGGATCACAGGGTTCATCTTCCTTGGTTTCATGACCCACGGGCTGACCCACATGCCCGTCGCGGTTCCCGCGGTGATCGGCGTCGCGGCCATCCTTTTGGCGCAGGACTACTACTACCTGAAGGAACACAAGCCGACCCATGAGGAGCGCCAACACGGCGTCCTCGCCATCCTGGAGCGGGATATCGAATGGCCGACACTGGCCTTCTTCCTGTTCCTGTTCATCCTTGTCGGTGCGGCGGTGGCGACCGGATTGATCGAAAGCATGGCACTGGGCCTCGCCTGGATGATCGACCGTGTTTCGATGGCATTGGCTCTCCCGCCCCGCGGCACCCTTCTGCTCGCCGCCCTCATCGTCCTGTGGGTATCGGGCGTCCTGTCGGCGCTGATCGACAACATTCCGTATACGGCGGTCACGATTCCGCTGGTCGCGAGTCTGCTCGGCCAGTTGAACGCGGGCGCCGACGGGCAGGTACTGTGGTGGGCACTCTCGCTGGGCGCCTGTCTTGGCGGCAACGGCACGCTGATCGGCGCCTCGGCAAACGTCACGGTCACGGGCTTGGCCGAAAAGGACGGCAAGCGCATCTCTTTCAATGAATTCACGTCCTTCGGCGCTCGAGTGACCGCTCTTACCCTCGCCATCTCATCGATGTACCTGGCCCTCTGGATCTACGCGGGCTCTTCGTGGGTGAACGTCACTGGTGCCGCAATCCTCGCCCTGCTGCTCGCGGCGACATCGTTGCGCCGCAGCCAATAGAAAACCCCGCCGAAGCGGGGTTTTCCAGGTTACTCGAGAGCGAAAGCCCTAGAGTTTGTTGGCCGCCGACTGGCGCGCCATGAAGTTGTCGAAGGTGTTCTCGGCCACCCGGAACCACAGGACCTCTTCCTTCCGGAATGCCATCTGCGAGTCGTAGATCTTCTTGAACGCCGGGTTCTTCGCGTTGAGGTCGGCATAGACCTCGTTGGCGGCGGCGAACGACGCCTCGAGAATCGGCTGCGAGAACGGCAGCAGCTTGACACCGCCCGCCACCAGCTCGCGGAGCGCTCTGGGGTTGTCGGCATCGTACTTCGCCTGCATCCAGGTATTGGTCTGGGCTGCGGCCGCACGGATGATCGCCTGGTAGGTCTTCGGCAGTGCGTTCCACTTCTCGACGTTGGTCATCGCGTGGAGCGTTGCGTTACCTTCCCACCAGCCGGGGTAGTAGTAATTCGGTGCGATCTTGGAGAAGCCGAGCTTCTGGTCGTCGTACGGACCGACCCATTCGGCCGCGTCGATGGTGCCCTTCTCCAGTGCCGGGTAGATGTCGCCACCGGCCAACTGCTGCGGGATGACGCCAAGCTTGGCCAGCATCGTGCCCGCGATGCCGGCGATGCGGAACTTCAGGCCCTTGAGATCCTCGACGGTCTTGATCTCCTTGCGGAACCAGCCGCCCATCTGGGCGCAGGTATTGCCGCAGGCGACGGCATAGACACCGTAGGCCTTGTAGAAATCGTTGAGCAGAGCCTCGCCGCCGCCTTGGGTCAGCCACGCATCCATCTGACGTGTGTTGAGGCCGAACGGCACGACAGTGCCCAGCGCGAACGTCGGATCCTTGCCGAAGAAGTAGTACGAGGCAGTGTGACCCATCTCGACCGTGCCATTCTGCACGGCGTCGAGCACCTGCAGGCCGGGCACGATCTCGCCCGCGGCGAAGGTGCGGATCTTGAACTTGCCGTCCGTCATCTCGGACACCAGCTTGGCGAAATATTCGGCGCCGCCCCACAGCGTGTCGAGCGACTTGGGAAAGCTCGACGTCATGCGCCAGTTGAGATCGGGCATCGACTGCGCGATGGCGGGCGCGGCAAGGGTGGCGGTCGCGGCGACGGCGGCGCTGCCGACACCGGCAGTGCGCAGGAACTTACGGCGTTGCATTGGGAAACTCCTCGTTCGCTTCGTAGACGGTGCGGGCTTATGGCACCCGCCGAGGAGGTCGGAAAGGCTCTTGGCGGCCTAACGCATGAGCAATAAGACGAGCGCCAATGCGCCCACTGCAATGCGGTACCACGCGAAAACGCCGAAGCCGTGGCGGCTGATGAAAGCCACGAATGCCTGGACCACGATCAGGGCCGAAACGAAGGCCACGGCCATGCCGAGCAGGATCAGGCCGCCGCCCTGCCAGTCGAGCGTCGACCAGTTCTTCAACAGGTCGTAGACGGTGGCCCCCAGCATGGTCGGAATCGCCAAGAAGAAAGAGAATTCGGCGGCCGTTGCACGGTCCACGCGAAAAACCCGCGCCGCCATGATGGTCGAGCCGGAGCGCGACACGCCGGGCACCATGGCAAGGCACTGGCAGACGCCGATGAACAGCGCGGTCTTCCAGTCGATATCGTCGACCGATTTAATGCGCGGTCGCTGCGCCAGCTTCTCGATGACGAGGATGGCAACGCCGCCCACGATCAGCGCCACCGCCACCACGATCGGCTTGTCGAGCAACGCCTTGATGTACTTGTGCAGCGCCACGCCAACCACCGCGGCCGGCAGGAAGGCCACGATCACCGCGGTCGCGAAGCGCGTTGCCACCGGCTCGCGCTTCAGCACGCCCGACACGGTCAGCATGATCTTGGCACGATAGAGAACGCAGATGGCGAGGATGGAGCCCAGTTGGATCACGATCTCGAACACCTTGCCCGGCGGCCCCTGGAAGTGCAGCACCTCCTCCGCGAGGATGATGTGCCCGGTCGACGAGACCGGCAGGAATTCGGTGAGGCCTTCAACGATGCCGATCAGCACCGTCTTCCAGATCATGATCCAGTCCATGGTGTCCTAGTCCCTGAAGCGTTTCGCGCGCGGCCAACCTTTTTCGGGCATACGGCCCGCCTGGGCGCGCTCGCCGCGCCAGAACTTGAGTTCGCTCGCCTCGATCACCCGATTGCCCCAGGCGAGGCCTTCGGCCAGCTTGAAGGCCTGCGCATCCGACAGGCGGTCGTTCTTCGACTTCTGCAGCGTCACACCCCGGCCACGGCCCATCTCGGGCACTTGATCCAGCGGGAAGATCAGGAGTTTGCGGCCCTCGCTCAGCGCGGCGATGGAGTCCGCGCCCTCGGGCACGACGGAGAACGCCTGAGCCTTCTCCTTGTCGGCAAGATTGAGGACCTGGCGTCCGTTCTTGGTCTGCGCCACGACGTCGTCCTCGGGCACCACGAAGCCGCGTCCGCCGTCCGATGCAACCAGGAACTTGCGGCCGCCCTTCAGCACTTCGAGCGTGACGATGTCCTGGTCGTTGCCCAGCTCGATCATCAGCCGGATCGGCTCGCCATGGCCGCGCGCGCTCGGAAGCCTGTCGCAGCCCACGGTGTAGAAGCGGCCATTGGTGCCGAACACCAGGACCTTGTCGGTCGACTGGGCGTGCACGGCGAATTTGGCCGCATCGCCTTCCTTGTACTTGAGCTCGCCCGCCTGCTTGTCGTCGAGATGGCCCTTGGCGGCGCGGATCCAGCCTTTTTCCGAAAGCACGATCGTGATCGGCTCGCGCTCCACGAAATCCTCGATCGCGTGCTCGATCTCCGCGGGCGCGTCAGCCACTTCCGTGCGGCGCTTTCCAAGCGCGGTCTTCTGGCCGAACTTCGCCTTGGTCTCCTGTACCTGCTCGGCGATCTTGCCCCACTGCAGCTTCTCGTCCTTGAGCAGTGCCTTGAGGTCCTTGCGTTCGGCCGACAGCTTCTTGTGCTCGCCCCTGATCTCGAACTCTTCCAGCCGGCGCAACGCGCGCAGCCGCATGTTCAGGATCGCCTCGGCCTGATTGTCGTTCAGCCCGAAGGCCTTGATCATCTTGGGCTTGGGCTCGTCTTCCTCGCGGATGATCTTGATCAGCTTGTCGAGATTCAGATAGGCGATCAGGTAGCCTTCGAGGATTTCCAGCCGCCGTTCGATCGCCTCGAGCCGGAACGTCGAGCGCCGGACCAATACCTCGCGGCGATGATCGAGCCAAGCCTGCAACGCCTCGCGCAGGTCCATCACGCGCGGCGTGTTATCCTTGTCGAGGACGTTGAGATTGAGCGGAAAGCGGATCTCGAGGTCGGTAAGCTTGAAGAGCTGCTCCATCAGCAGCTCCGCCGGCACCTGGCCGGTGCGCGGCTCGAGCACGACCCGCACGTCGTCGGCCGACTCGTCGCGCACGTCTTCCAGGATCGGCAGCTTCTTGGCGTTGATGATCTCCGCGATGCGTTCGATCAGCCTGCCCTTCTGCACCTGATACGGAATCTCGGTGATCACGATCCGGTACTGGCCGCGCGGCAGTTCTTCCTTGGTCCAGCGCGCCCGCAGACGGAACGCGCCGCGGCCCGTCTTGTACGACTCGACCATCGATTCGCGCGGCTCGACCAGGATGCCACCGGTCGGGAAGTCGGGCCCCTTCACCATGTCGACCAGCGTGTCGATGCGGGCATTGGGTGTCTTGATGAGGTGCAACAGCGCGTCGCAGAGCTCGCCCGCGTTGTGCGGCGGGATCGAGCAGGCCATGCCGACGGCGATGCCCGCCGCACCATTGGCCAGCAGATTGGGAAACCCGCCCGGCAACACGATCGGCTCGTCGGTCGAGCCGTCGTAGTTCGGGCGGAAGTCGACGGCGTTCTCGTCGATCCCGTCCAGCAGCGCCTCGGCGACAGCCGTGAGGCGTGCCTCGGTGTAACGCATGGCGGCCGGGTTATCGCCGTCGATGTTGCCGAAGTTGCCCTGGCCTTCGATCAGCGGGTAGCGGACGGAGAATTCCTGCGCAAGGCGCACCAGCGCGTCGTAGATCGACTGGTCGCCGTGGGGGTGATACTGGCCGATCACGTCGCCGACCACGCGCGCGCTCTTCTTGAAGGCGCTGTCGGGGGCGAGCCGCAACAGGCGCATGGCGTGCATCAGGCGGCGGTGAACCGGCTTCAGCCCGTCGCGCACGTCGGGCAGGGAGCGCGCCATGATGGTCGACAGCGCATAGGACAGGTAGCGCTCCTGGAGCGCCTGTCCGAATTGCACCGGCTTCACGGCGGCGAGCTGTATGACGTTTGTGCTGCGTTTGGCCATCGAGAGGGAGACAGACCGCGATTCAGGGCCGCGGCATTTGTTGTTCTAGCGTTGCAGCGATTCAATAAGTCTCGCCCGCGCGGGAGGCAAGGGCTTGTTGTGGGGCCAAAACACGTGGCGTTCGAGGAAATATCCCGTCAAATCGAGCCCTTGGCGCAGCTCGTCCGGGCCCAACGGCAAACCGCCGGTGGATAGAAACGCCGGCAGTGGCAGGAGCTTCTCCGCATAGGGCGCTGCCGCCGTGCGCGAGACCGCCCGCCCGCTCTTGGGCGAGACATAGGCAAGATCCGCGGTCGTCCCCGTCAACGCGCATTTCTCGAGGTCGAGGCCGAAGCCCAGCTCCTGCAGCAGGCCGAGTTCCAGGCGCACGTAGATCGCGGGCCAGCCCTCGTGGCCCAGCACGGTCAGGAAGGCCTGGAAACCAGCGTACATCGCAGGATGAGGCTCACGCTCGGGCAGCGCCTCGTCGACCAGCGCGCAGGCCGATGAAAGTCCCGCCAGCTCCGTCGCATTGTCCATTGCCCGGGCGGCATGGGCCTCGCGCAGCTCACCGCTGTAGTTTCCAAGCTGGTCGGCGATCTTTGCGCGCCAGTTGACCTCGACCACGTTGCCGATCTGCCAGGTCGGCCGCGAGCGCCGGGACACGCCGCCCGGAACGAAGCCCGCGTGACGGCCATGTTCCGCCGTCAGCAGGTTGACGACCAGCCCCGTCTCGCCGTGATGCCGCGCCGCCAGCACGATGCCAAGGTCGGTCCAGTCCATGCTCTCGCAGTATGCCTACTTCGGCTCGTAATCCAGCCCGATCGCGCGGTAGTGCGAGGGGTCCTCGGACCAGCGCTCGCTTACCTTCACGTGCAGGAAGAGATGCACCGGACGCTCGAGCATGCGGCCGAGTTCGTGGCGGGCACGGGCGCCGATCTGCTTGATCTTGGCGCCGCCCGCGCCGAGCACGATGGCCCGCTGGTTCTCGCGCTGGACGTGGATCGTCTGCTCGATGCGCACCGAGCTGTCGCCGCGCTCTTCCCACTTGTCTGTCTCGACCGCGGTTTCGTAGGGGAGTTCCTGATTGAGCTGGAGGAAGACCTGTTCGCGCGTCACCTCGGCGGCAAGCAGGCGCAGCGGCAGGTCGGCAGCCTGATCCTCCGGATAGAAGAACGGGCTCAACTGCAGCTGCTTGGCGACGGTCGTGAGCACATACTCCACGCCGTCGTTGTTCAGCGCGCTGATCATGAAGGTTTGCTCGAACGGCAGCAGCAGGTTGATCTCGGTCGTGAGCCCGAGCAGCGAATCGCGCGGCACCCGGTCGATCTTGTTCAAGATCAGGAAGCGCGGCGCCTTCATGGTCTTCAGGCGCTCGATAATGGCGCGCGTCTCCTGTCCGACGCCGCGCTCCGAATCGACCACGAGACACACGACATCTGCATCGTCCGCTCCCTGCCACGCGGCCGCGACCATCGCGCGCTCGAGGCGGCGCCGCTGGATCCGGAAGATGCCGGGCGTGTCGACCAGAACGACCTGCGCGCGCGATCCATCGGGCAGGTCGGTGACGGCAATGCCGGTCACCCGCATGCGCGTCGTCTGGACCTTCGGCGAGACGATCGAGACCTTCGAGCCCACGAGGGCGTTCACCAGGGTCGACTTGCCGGCGTTGGGCGCGCCCACGATGGCGACATAGCCGGCCCGGGTCTTTGCCTCAGTCATTTGTCCAACCTTTCGAGAAGCGCCGCCGCCGCGAGCCGCTCGGCCTCGCGCTTGTTGCCGCCCTTGCCCTGGGCCGGCGGATGCCCCTTGATCGTCACTTCCAGCACGAAGACCGGCGCGTGCGGCGGACCTTCGCGGCCGACCTCGCGATAATCGGGCAATGGCAGGCGGCGGGCCTGCGCCCATTCCTGAAGCGTCGTCTTGGCGTCGCGCGGCGCTGACAGATGCTCGCCGATGCGCGCACCCCACAGATTCTCGACGCATCCCGCGGCAGCAGTGAAGCCGGCATCCAGAAAGACGGCACCCAGCAACGCCTCGAGCGCGTCGGCCACTCTGGTCGGCTTCACCTTGCCGCCCTCCATGCGCTCGGAGTCGCCGAGGCGTATGTGCGGACCAAGATCGATTTCACCGGCGATCTCGACCAGGGTGCCCGCCTTCACGAGAGCCGCGTGGCGGCGCGCCAGCTCGCCCTCGCGCTCATGCGGGAAGCGGCGCAGCAGGAAGTCGGCCATCGCAAGCGAGAGCACGCGGTCGCCCAGGAATTCGAGACGCTCGTTGCCGTTGGGGAACGCGGCCTTCAGCTCCGGCCGGCGATCGAGCGCGCTGCGATGCGTGAGCGCTTCGGCGGCGAGTTCGGCGTTGGCGAAGGCGTGACCGATGCCTGCGGCCAGCGCAGGCAGGTCGACGTCCGCAGTTTTCAGTGGATCGCCGTGAAGAAGCGGCTGAAGCGGATCGCTTCGGGCCACTTCCACGGCTCCGTCCAGCCGGCGGCCGACGGGTCGTGGCTGAAAAAGATGAATTCGGCGCGGCCTACGAGATTCTCGTCGGGGACGTACCAGCCGAGCTCGTCGCGCTCGCGCGGCATGCCCGCGATGTCGCGCAACGTGAGCCGCGTGCGGCTGTCGAGCGAGTCGTCGCGATTGTCGCCCATGACGAAGAAGCTGTTGGCCGGCACCAGGAATTCCGGCGTGTTGTCGGAGGGGCCGTTGTCGGAATATTCGAGCACGGTGTAGCGCCGTCCGTTGGGCAGCTTCTCGCTGTAGAGCGTGCCCTTCTGGTACTGGCCGTGGGCGCCCTTCACATAGTCGCCGATGCGGATGCGCTCGACGGCCTCGCCGTTGATATGCAGCACACCATTGGTCACCTGGATGCGATCGCCCGGCAGCCCGACGATGCGCTTGATGTAGTCGGTGCGGGCAACGCCCTGGCCCTGGTCGCCGGGATACTTGAACACGGCGACGTCACCGCGCTCCGGCATCGTCTTGAAGATGCGGCCTGGGAAGAGACCCGCCGAAAAAGGGAACGAATGCTTGGAGTAGCCGTAGGAGTATTTCGACACGAACAGATAGTCGCCCACCAGCAACGTGGGAATCATCGAGCCCGACGGGATGTTGAACGGCTCGATGGCGAATGTGCGCACGACAAGCGCGATCAGCACGGCGTAGACGACCGTCCGAACGGTTTCGCCCCAGCCGCCGCTCTGTTCCTGTCCTCGCTTGCGCCGTTCAGCCACTTCGATCATCGCCATGCCAGTTTAACGAGCCGCGCATATAGCAGGGCAAACAGGGGCTGTCTCCCACCCCCGACGCGGCATGGGAGCACTGCAAAATCGCTCATGTGGCAGGCACGGCCGAAATGATCACAAACGCCTGTGCCAGCGGATATTCGTCGGTCATGGTAAGATCGATCTGGGCGGTCATGCCGGGCGGCGTCATCTCGGTCAGGCGGGCAAGCGCGCCGCCCGTCAACGCCAGCGTTGGCTTGCCGCCGCGCAGGTTGATCACGCCCATGTCGCGCCAGAACACCCCCCGGCGAAGTCCGGTGCCCAGCGCCTTGGAGCAGGCCTCCTTTGCCGCGAAGCGTTTTGCATAGCTGGCGGCCCGTTCGGCGCGGCCCTCGGAGCGCCTTTGCTCAACCTCGGTGAAGATTCTCTTGATGAAGCGCTCACCGAAGCGCTCCAGCGAGCTTTCGATCCGCTTTATGTCACAGAGATCGTTGCCGATGCCGAGGATCACGCTTTCGCTCCCCGCGCCTCGTTCATGATCCGGCGCATCTCGCGGATCGCAGCATCGAGACCCACGAAGATCGCCTCGCCCACCAGGAAGTGCCCGATGTTGAGCTCGCGCACGTCGGGGATCGCCGCGATTGGCGCCACGTCTGCGAAACTGAGGCCGTGGCCCATGTGACACTCGAGCCCGAGCCTGGCGCAAAGCGCCGCGCCCTTCTGCAGGCGCGCGAGTTCCGCCTGTTGCGCGGCACCCTCGAGCTCGCAGTAGCGGCCAGTGTGCAGCTCGACCACCGGCGCGCCGAGAGTGACCGCGGCTTCGAGCTGCCGGGGATCAGCCTCGATGAACAGCGAGACACGGATGCCCGCGTCCCTGAGCTTCGCCACCATCGGCTTCAGGTGATTGTGCTGGCCCGCGGCATCGAGGCCTCCTTCGGTCGTCCGCTCCTCGCGCTTCTCCGGAACGATGCAGGCGGCATGCGGGCGATGCTTGAGCGCAATGCCCACCATCTCGGGCGTCGCCGCCATCTCGAAGTTGAGCGGGATCTTGAGCTCGCGCATCAGCCCGTCGATGTCGGCGTCGACGATGTGGCGCCGATCCTCGCGCAGGTGCGCAGTGATGCCGTCGGCTCCGGCCGCCGCCGCGATCGCCGCCGCGCGCAGCGGATCGGGGAGCTTGCCGCCGCGTGCGTTACGCACGGTGGCCACGTGGTCGATGTTCACTCCAAGACGCAGGGGGACGAGCGCAGGCATGCGAAGCTTTCTTTATCTGGGACGAGGAAGGGGTGCCGTCAGTTGCGCGCGCGTTCGACGGCGTTGATCGCGGGCGTCGCGCGCAAGGCGGCGGTGATGTCGGCGAGATGCTTCACGTCGGCCACCTCTACGTCGATCACCATGTCGAAGAAATCCATCGACCGGTTCACGATGCGCAGGTTCGAGATGTTGCCTTCGTGGCGAGCGATCACCGTCGAGAGACTCGACAGGCTGCCGGGCTGGTTGGCGACAGTGACCTTGAGGCGGCCGGTATAGGACGGCGCGTCCTCGCCAACGGCGTCCCAGCCGACGTCAATCCAGCGCTCGGGCGAATCGGAGAAGCTCTCCAGCGTGGCGCAATCGATCGTATGCAACGTGACGCCCTTGCCGGTGGTGATGATGCCCACGATGCGGTCGCCCGGCAGCGGATGGCAGCAGCGCGCGAAGTGCACCGCCATGCCGGGGATGAGACCCTTGATCGGAATCTGGCCATTCTCGGCGGCAGTGCGGCCGTTTTCGCTCGCCTTGGCCGCCTTGTTGCGCGCGCGCGTGATCGGCACGACGTCGGCACCGCCACGCGCGGAGGGACGCTGCTGCTTGAGGCCGGGATAGACCGCCGTCATGACCTCGCGCGCGCCGATGATGCCGGAGCCCACCGAGGCAATCAGGTCGTCGGTCGTCGCGTGCTTGAAGTTGGCCTTCACGCCATCGAGGCCCTTCTCCGTCGCCTCGTAGCCTTCCTCGTGGAATGTCTTGTCGAGCAGCGACTTGCCGAGCTGGATGTACTGTTCGCGCTGGCGCGTGCGGATGAAGCGGCGGATCGCGGCCTTGGCCTTGCCGGTGACGGCGAAGCGTTCCCAGGTCGGCGACGGCGTCTGCGCCTTCGAGGTCACGATCTCGATCTGGTCGCCGTTCGACAAGGTGGTGCGCAGCGGCAGCATGCGGCCGTTGATCTTGGCGCCCACACAGGTGTCGCCGACCTGGCTGTGCACGGCGTAGGCGAAATCGATCGGCGTGGCCCCGCGCGGCAGGGCGATCAGCTTGCCCTTGGGCGTGAAGCAGAACACCTGGTCCTGGAACATCTCGAGCTTGGTGTGCTCGAGGAATTCCTCGGCATTGGGCGCCTTGTCGAGGATGTCGACCAGACTGCGCAGCCACGCGTACTGCGGCGCGTCGGTCGACGGCCCGCCTTCCTTGTAGACCCAGTGCGCGGCCACGCCACGATCGGCCTGGTCCTGCATGTCGGCGGTGCGGATCTGGATCTCGATGCGCTGGCCGAGCGGCCCGATCACGCCGGTGTGCAGCGAGCGATAGCCGTTGGGCTTGGGAACCGAGATGTAATCCTTGAAGCGCTGCGGCAGAACCTGAAAGGCGCCGTGCAGCAGACCCAGCGCCTGGTAGCACTGCGCGACATCGGCCACGATGATGCGGAAGGCCATGATGTCAGCAAGCTGTTCGAACGACACGTTCTTCTGCTGCATCTTGCGCCAGATCGAATAGGGCGTCTTCTCGCGTCCCGAGACCTGCGCGTCGAGGCCGCCGTCCTTCAGGCACTTGGCCAACTGGGCCTCGACCTGGGGTACGATCTCGTCGCCTTTTTCCTTCAGGTACCCGAGGCGCGCCTGCACGGAGGAGCGGCCATCCGGATTGAGTTCGGCGAAGGCAAGCTCCTCGAGTTCGCGCTTTACCCGCTCCATGCCGATGCGCGAGGCGAGCGGCGCATAGAGATCCATGGTCTCGCGCGCGATGCGCTTGCGGCGCGCGGGCTCCTTGATGTGATGGAGCGTGCGCATGTTGTGCAGGCGGTCGGCGAGCTTCACCAGCAGCACGCGGATGTCCGACGACATCGCGAGCACCAGTTTGCGCAGGTTCTCGGCTTCCTTGGTGCTCTCGGACTGGACTTCCAGCCGCGACAGCTTGGTGACGCCGTCGACCAGGCGCGCAATGTCCTCGCCGAACATGCCGGCGATCTCGTCGCGAGTGGCGTCGGTGTCCTCGATCGTGTCGTGCAGCAGGCCGGTGACGATCGACGAGGTGTCGAGCTTCATCTCGGCCAGGATGCCGGCCACTTCGACGGGATGGGAGAAATACGGATCGCCCGACGCACGCAGCTGGCTGCCATGCTTTTTCAGGCCGTAGACGTAGGCGCGGTTGAGCGCGTCCTCGTCCGCTTCCGGATCGTAGGACTGTACGCGTTCAACGAGTTCGAACTGACGAATCATGGCAATCGTCCATTATATGGGGACGATTGCGCCTACTCCACGCAGAATGCGCGAATAGCAGGGCCAAGCCCTGCTAATGTTTACTCGGTAACGTCGTCTTCCTCGGCCATAGGCAGAGCCTTGGGCTGGGCGGCTTCCGCGCCACCCTGGGCCAGCGCCGCGGCCAGCTCCTGCTCAAGCTCGGCCATCTCGTTGACCTCCTCGGGCTTGTCGATATCGGCATGCTTCTGCATGCCCGAGATCAGCGAGTCCTTGAGGGCGGTCTGGTCGAGCTTCGTCTCGGCGATCTCGCGCAGCGCCACGACCGGGTTCTTGTCGCGATCGCGGTCGACGGTGATCTGGGCACCGGCCGACACGTCGCGCGCGCGCTGGGCGGCGTACAGGACGAGTTCGAAGCGGTTGGGCACCTGCACAATGCAGTCTTCAACAGTGACACGCGCCATTTGTACCTCTGAGGTGGAAACCTCTGAATTCCGGGGAGCGGCGGGTTATACGCGCCCCAGCTTAAAAGACAAGCTTTTAGAGCCTTTCGATGATCTGGTCCGGCGGCAGGGCGGCGACAAGGGCGGCAATCGGCGCGGCGGTTACGGGATGCCTCCAGGCCGGCGCCAGATCGGCCAGCGGCCTCACGACGAAAGCCCGGGCCGCTATCCGGGGATGAGGCAAGGTCGCCCTGCCGGGGCCTCCCGGAGCAATCTCCCTACGATAATCCAGCAAATCCAGGTCGATCCTCCGGGCGGCGTTGGGCTCGCTCCGAACCCGCCCAAAAGCCTCCTCGACCTCGTGCAGGGCCTCCAGAAGCCGGTCTGCGGGCAGTTCTGTCGCGATTCTGGCCACGGCGTTCACGTACCAGGGCTGATCGGAGATCGGCACGGGGGCGCTCCGGTACCAGGGCGAGAGTGCCTGGACCCCGATCCCGCGGCCCCCCAGATCGGACAGGGCAGCCTTCAGCGTATCGACCGGAGCCCCATATGTAGGGTGCGGGAGATTAGCGCCCAATCCGATGTAAATTGAATCAGCCACGACTGTCCCCACAGATACGTTCCTCCAACCCCTTGTGAACACTCGTATAAAGGCCTACACTTAACGTGCTTTAGGAGCGGTTCGCGCTAGTTGGCTCCTACGGCTAAATAAAAAGTTTCGACCCCTCTGAACATATCGCTAAAAAGGATTTCGCCATGAAAGGCAATTTTTACGACTCCGAGCGCGTAGCGCTGTTCATCGACGGCGCCAATCTCTACTCCGCCGCCCGCTCCCTCGGCTTCGACATCGACTACCGCCGCCTCCTCAAGGTCTTCCGCGAAAAAGGCCGGCTGGTCCGCGCCTACTATTACACCGCGTTGATCGAGGACCAGGAATACTCGCCGATCCGTCCGCTGATCGATTGGCTGGACTACAACGGCTACACCATGGTCACCAAGCCGACCAAGGAATTCACCGACGCCATGGGCCGCCGCAAGATCAAGGGCAACATGGACATCGAACTCGCCATCGACGTGCTCGAGATGGCCGAGCACCTCGACCATGTGATCCTGTTCTCCGGCGACGGCGACTTCCGCCGCCTGGTCGAAGCCGTGCAGCGCCGCGGCCTGCGCGTCTCCGTGGTCAGCACGATCAAGTCCTCGCCGCCGATGGTGGCCGACGAGCTTCGCCGCCAGGCCGACGACTTCATCGAGCTGTCGGAGCTTGCGCCGTTGATCGCGCGCAACCCCTCGGAGCGCCCGCAGCGTCCGGCCACTGCCGAGCCCGACGACGCCCCAGCCGAGCACCTGATGCGCTCGTCGGCCTAAGCCGGCCCCATAGCGCCTCTCGTGGCCTTACCGGCGTTCAAAGAGCCGCCGCTCGACTGTCCGCGCTGCCCCAGGCTCGTGGCGTTCCGCCGCGAGCTTCAGGCCCTGTATCCCGACTGGAACAACGCGCCGGTCCGCTCGTTCGGCGGACTGGACGCGTCGCTTCTGATCGTGGGCCTCGCGCCCGGCATGAAGGGCGCCAATCGCACCGGACGTCCTTTCACGGGCGATTACGCGGGCGAGCTTCTCTACTCGACCCTGCTCAAATTCGGTTTTGCCAAGGGCACGTTCAAGGCCGACCCCAACGACGGTCTCACGCTGGTCGGCGCCCGCATCTGCAACGCCGTGCGCTGCCTGCCGCCCGAGAACAAGCCGCTGCCGGTGGAATTCACCGAATGCCGGCCCTTCGTGCAGGCGGAGCTGGCAGCGATGTCGAAGCTCAAGGTCATCGTGGCGCTGGGGAAAGGCGCGCATGATCAGGTGCTGCGCGCGCTGGCGGTGAAGCCCGCCGGCGCCTACCCGTTCATTCACTCACGGCTGCATGCGCTGCCGAGCGGCATCACGCTCGCCGACAGCTATCACTGCTCGCGCTACAACACGAACACCGGCCGCCTCACGACCGAGATGTTTCACGACGTGTTCACGAAGGTGCGCGCGGCGCTTTAGCCAAAAAGTTGACACGGTGTGCACCGAAATCCTGGGACACCTCCGTTGCAAGTGCCACAAGGCTTTCCCGCGATTTGTACCGGATTCCGCCACCCCTCCGCGTAAGAATATTGCGCGGCTGAAAGTCGATCAGCTCGCCAGCATCATCTCGATTTCGCCGGTGATCTCCTTGGAGGTCGGGCTGACCTTGCTGGGCCACGAGTGCGCCAGATGGCCGTCCTTGTCGAACAGGAACTTGTGGAAGTTCCACTTGGGCGCGACTGCATCGCCGGCGTGGCCCGATATCCATTCGTAGAGCCCGTGCGCGTCGACGCCCACGACGTTTGCCTTCGCCGTCATCGGGAAGGTGACGCCGAACGAGGTCTCGCAGAACTTCTTGATCTCGGCTTCGCTCTTGGGCTCCTGCGCACCGAAATCGTTCGACGGCACGCCCAGCACGACCAGGCCCTTCGGCCCGTACTTCTCGTGCAGCTGCTGCAACTCGCTGTACTGCGGCGTGAACCCGCAGAACGAGGCCACGTTGACGACCAGCACGGGCTTGCCGGCGTAGTCCTTCAGGTGGATTTCCTTGCCGTCGATACCGGTGAAGCTGAAATCGTGGGCGGACGCCATCTTACATCTCCTCGTCGTAACGTTGCTCTAGCCAGGGATCGCCGTAATTGTGATAGCCGCGTACTTCCCAGAAGCCCGGTTTGTCCAGCACCGAAAATTCCACGCGCTTGATCCACTTGGCGCTCTTCCAGAAATAGAGCTTGGGAATCACGACGCGCAGCGGGCCGCCGTGCTCTCGGCTGATCGCCTCGCCGTTCCAGCTCCAGGCCAGAAGCACATCCTCGGCCGCGAAATCGGCCAGCGGCACGTTGGTCGTATAGGTATCATAGGAGTGAAAGATCACGTGCTGGACCTCGGCCTTGGGCTTGACCAGCGCGATCAGGTCGCGCGCCGAGACGCCTTCCCACTTGTTGTCGTAGCGCGACCAGGCCGTCACGCAATGGATGTCGGTGGTGATGCTGGTTTTTGGAAGATCGCTGAACTCGCCCCACTTCAGGGTCGCAGGCTGCTCGACCTCGCCATCGACAAACAGGCGCCAGGCGTTGAGGGGGATCTCCGGCTGGACGCCGAGGTCCAGCACCGGCCAGGTCTCGACCTCGCGCTGGCCGGGCGGCAGCCGCTGCGAATGCGCCGCAGTCTTCCCCGTGAGCAGGCGGCCGTCCTCGGCCCACTTCTGCTTGGTGTCGATCAGCTTGCTCTTCAGCTTGCCGAACAGGGTGACATCGTCGTCCGCCATGACGCCCTCTAGATACTCCGTCCCGCCTTCTCCCAATATGGGGCGCGCAGCTTCCTTTTGAAGATCTTGCCGGAATCTTCCCGCGGCAGGGCGGCGCTGAACTCCACCACCCGCGGCACCTTGTAGCGCGCCAGGTGCTGGCCGAGATAGGCCCGGACGGCCGCTTCCTCGAGCGCGGCCTCGGCCAGCGGCTCGACATGGGCGCAGATCTGCTCGCCGAACTCGTCATCGGGAATGCCGAACACAGCGCAATCGCGCACGCCCGGCATCTGGATCAGCACGCTCTCGATCTCGGCGGGATAGATGTTCACCCCACCCGAAATGATCATGTCGCGCTTGCGGTCGCACAGGAAGACATAGCCGTCGGCGTCCTGATAGCCGACGTCGCCCACGGTCACGAGATCGCCCAGCGCCACCTCGCGCCGCTTGGCGTCGTCGTTATTGTAAGTGAACTCCGACAGGTGCGGCCCGCGCACGTAGATCTCGCCGATCTCGCCCCGCGCCACGTCGCGGCCTTCGGCATCGACGATGCGCAGGATGGCGCCCTGCACCGCATGGCCCACCGTGCCCGGCTTCTTCAGCGCTTCGGCGGACGTATGCCAGACCACGATGCCGGTCTCGGTCGCGCCGTAGTATTCGTTGATGACAGGCCCCCACCATTCGATCATCTGGCGCTTCACCTCGGGCGCGCAGGGTGCAGCCCCGTGCGTGACCCAGCGCAGCGACGACAGCTCGTATTTTCTCTTCACCTCGTCCGGGAGGCGCAGCAGGCGCACGAACATCGTGGGCACGATGTGCATGTGCGTGATCCCGTGCCGGTCGATCAGCCGCAGCATGTCCTCGGCCTCGAAGCGTGCCTCCAGTACGATGTTGAGGCCGAGGCGCGCGCTGCCCATGCCGTAGGCGGCGGGCGCGGAGTGATACATGGGGCCGTTCATCAGGACGACGATCGAGGGATCGGCCACGAGCCCCCAATAGCGGCCGACTTCTGCGGCAGCGGCGGCCTGTAGTTCGGGCGTACTCGGGCGCCGGCGCACACCCTTGGGGCGGCCCGTCGTGCCCGAGGTGTAGATCATGCTGCCGCGCGACAGTTTGGGCGGCTGGGTGTTGGGCGCACTTCTCGCCACGAAAGCGTCCCAGATCTCGACGCCTGCGGGCGCCCCCTGTCTCTCGGCCGGCACGCCGTAGGCCGCAGCGATCTCTTCCGGCACCGGCACGACGAGAACCGTCACATGCGCCGGCACACCCACCGCGATCTGCGCGTAGAGATCGGCGTGCGCTACCAGCACCTTGGCGCCGCAATCCTCGAGGATGTAGCCCGCTTCTTCCGGTGTGAAATGCCAGTTGATCGGCACGGCATAGGCGCCGAGCTGGCCCGCAGCCATGTTGACCTCGAAGGTCGCGAAGTCGTTGCGCAGCATCAGCGCCACGCTGTCGTCCTCGACCACGCCCAATGCCGCGAGGCCGCCCGCGCCGCGCGCGGCGTTGGCCTGGATCTCGGGCCAGCTCCTGAAGCGTTCGCCCGCTGTCACGCCCCTAGCCTTCTCGGCCGTCATCGCTTCCGTCCCTTTCCGGCTTTGTTGCCGGTTGCACCCTTGATCATCGTCTGCCCGAGGAAGCTCGACAACGCCCTGTAGTCGGGCCCATGGGCCAGCATGCCCGACTGATGCAGCATCACCACGCCATGCAGCGCCGCCCACATCGACCAGCCGAACAGCGCCGGTTCGGAATCGATTACCCCCGCCTCGGCAAGCTGCTCGGCGCCGCGCGTGATGTAGCGCGCCGCCCGCTGCGAGGCCGCTCCCAACTCCGGGTGGCTCTCGTCGAGCGGCGCGTCGATATCGAACATGATGCGATAGGCATGCGGGTTCTTGAGCGCGAAGGCGAGATAGGCCTCGCTCGTGCGCCGCCCCCGCTCCAATGCCGGCGCCGCCGCGGCGGCCTTTTCGAGCGCATCGGCGAATTTGGTGAACGCCTCGGCGCGCACTGTGGCCAGGATATCGGCCTTGTCCTTGAAATAGCGGTACGGAGTCTTGGGGCTGCAGCCCAGCGCCTCGGCGAGCTGGCGCATGGTGACGCCTTCGTAGCCGTGCTTGGCGAAACGCTCGGTCGCGACCCTGCACAATTCAGCGCGAAAGTCGGCGATGTCCTTGTCGGTGAGGTAACGCGGCATGATTTTCAATACACAATGTGTATCGAAGGCTCTCCAACGTCAACCGCGAAGGCGGTCGATCACCCCGGGCAGAAGCCCGGCCAGCCGTTCGTAGTCCGCCTTCTCGTTGTAGGCATAGGCCGACAGGCGCAGCCATGGCCCGCCCGCCAGCCCATGAACCGGACAGTCGGTCCCGGCCGCTTGCAGGATCGCCCGCACCGGCACGGTCGCTTCACGCGTCGGCGACATCTCGAACGGCAAGCGGACCAAGGCCATGGCCCCCGCCATCTCAGAGCGTGCGCCGACCTCCGTTCCGAGCGACGAGGCCAGGAGCGCACCCGCCTCCGCTGCCAGAAGTCGATTGCGCTCCATCAACGCGGCGCCGCCCAGCCGCGCGAAGAAGTCGAGTGCCGCGGGCAACGCCAGATAGGCCGTGGGATCGATCGTGCCCGTCCAGTCGAACTCCTTGGTGAACCCCGCGCCATAGCCATGCGAGATGGTCACGGGATGCAGCTCCGTCCGGCGATCGCCGCGCGCATGCAGGAACCCGCAACCCTTGGGCGCCGACCACCATTTGTGGCAGTTGCCGACATACCAATCTGCGCCGAGCGCCTCGAGATCGAGCGGCACCTGCCCCGGCCCGTGCGCGCCGTCGACCAGCACGGGAACGCCCGCCGCGTGGCACAGCGCGATGATCTCGGCGATCGGCAGCACCAGTCCGCTCGGAGAGGTGATGTGATCGATGACGAGGATCCGAGTCTTCTTCGTGATCGCCTTCTCGATATTCGCCAGAACCGCGGCCTTGTCGGGCCGCGGAAACGGCAGTTCGGCCGACACGACCTTCGCGCCGGATCGTTCGGCGACATGGATCATCGTGTTGCGGACCGCATTGTAGACGTGGCTGGCGTGAAGGAGTTCGTCGCCCGGTTCCAGACGCATCGACCGCAACACGGCATTGCATCCCGTCGTGGCGTTGGGAACGAAGACGACGTCGTCGGATTCCGCCCCCAAGGCCCGCGCCAATACCGTCGCGGCAGCACGCAAAGCCTCCGGCAGCTCGCGCGAGAAGAAGCGCGTCGGCTGCGCTTCCATGCGGCGGCGCCATTCATCCTGCGCGGCAAGGACAACACGCGGCGTCGCCCCGTACGAGCCGTGATTGACGGTCAGGAAGTCCGGGTCGAGAGCCCATTCATGGCGAATGGCCGAGCCGAGGGCGTTCGTCACGATCAGGCGGTCTCGGCGAACAGCTCGCGGCCGATCAGCATGCGGCGGATCTCGCTGGTGCCGGCGCCGATCTCGTAGAGCTTGGCATCGCGCAGCAGGCGGCCTGCCGGATAGTCGTTGATGTAGCCATTGCCGCCCAGCAGCTGGATGGCGTCGAGCGCGACGAGCGTCGCCTTCTCGGCGGCATAGAGGATGGCACCGGCGGAATCCTTGCGCGTGGTCTGGCCGCGGTCGCACGACTTGGCGACCGCGTACACGTACGACTTGCAGGCGTTCATGGTCGTGTACATGTCGGCCAGCTTGCCCTGCACCAGCTGGAACTCGCCGATCGCCTGGCCGAACTGCTTGCGTTCGTGAACGTAGGGCACGACGAGGTCCATTGCCGCCTGCATGATGCCGATCGGCCCCGCCGCCAGCACGGCCCGCTCGTAGTCGAGGCCGCTCATCAGCACATTCACGCCCTTGCCGACCGCGCCCAGCACGTTCTCTTCCGGAATCTCGCAATCCTCGAACACGAGCTCGCCCGTCGACGAGCCGCGCATGCCCATCTTGTCGAGCTTCTGTGCGACCTTGAAGCCCTTGGTATCGGTCGGAACGATGAACGTCGTGATGCCGCGCGAGCCGGCGGCGGGATCGGTCTTGGCGTAGACCACGATCACCTGCGCGTCGGGGCTGTTGGTGATCCACATCTTGGTGCCGTTCAGCACGTAGCGATCGCCTTTCTTCTCCGCCCGCAACTTCATCGAGACGACGTCGGAGCCGGCGCCGGCCTCGCTCATGGCGAGGCTGCCGACGTGCTCGCCGGACAGCAGCTTCGGCAGGAAGCGCTTCTTCTGGTCGTCATTGCCGTTGCGGCGGATCTGGTTGACGCAAAGGTTCGAGTGCGCGCCGTAGCTCAGGCCCACGGCGGCCGATGCGCGCGAAAGCTCCTCGACCGCGATCACATGCTCCAGATAGCCCAGTCCCGAGCCGCCGTACTCCTCCTCGACCGTGATCCCATGCAGGCCGAGATCGCCCATCTGTGGCCATAGCTCGCGCGGGAAACGATCGCTCTTGTCGATTTCGGCCGCGATCGGCGCCACCTTGTCGGAGGCGAAGCGCTGGACCTGGTCGCGCAGTGCGTCGGCGGTTTCGCCCAGGCCGAAATCGAACGGCGGCATTGCGTTGGGAATCATGATTTCCTGCCCTTGAACTGTTTGACCGGGAGAGTGGCGGCCCCGGCCCCGGGACGCAAGCCGCGCTAGAGCAGGAAGATCGTCGCCAGCCCGAGGAACGCCAGGAAGCCGATCACGTCGGTCACCGTCGTCAGGAACACCGTCGACGACACGGCTGGATCGACGCGCATCTTCTGCAGGCCGAGCGGGATCAACGTGCCGGCGAGTGCCGCGGCCACCAGATTGCAGATCATGGCTGCGCCGATCACGGCGCCAAGCTTCCAGTCGCCGTACCAGGCGATCACGGCGCCCCCCATCAGCAGCGCAAAGACGAAGCCATTGAGCCCGCCAACCGCCACCTCCTTGGCGACGAAGCGCAAGGTGTTGGCGGCCGTCAATTCGCCCATGGCGAGCGCGCGCACGGCCACCGTGACGGTCTGCGTGCCGGCGTTGCCGCCCATCGACGCCACGATCGGCATCAGCACGGCCAGCGCCACGATCTTCTCGATGGCATTCTCGAACTGGCCGATCACCAGCGAGGCGATGACGGCCGTCACCAGATTGATGGCCAGCCACCACGCCCGCCGCCGCGCGGTCTGGACCATGTTGACGTGCATGTCGTCGGCGCCGACGCCTGCCATCTTCAGCAGGTCTTCCTCGGCTTCCTCGTCGATCACGTCGACGATGTCGTCGACCATGATCACGCCTAGCAGGCGGCGCGTATCGTCGACCACCGGGCACGACACCAGGTTCCTGTCGCGGAACAGATGGGCGACCTCGGCCTGGTCGGTCATGGCCAGGACCGACGGGATATCGGGATCGACGAGATCGACGATCGAAACCGGCCGCTTGGTGCGCAGCATGCGGCCGAGCGGCACCGAGCCGCGCAGGCGGCCCGCGCGGTCGACCACGAAGAGATCGTAGACATCGTCGGGCAGATCGGTCGCTTCGCGGCAGTAGTCGATGACCTCGCCGACGGTCCAGCTGTCCGGCACCTTGACCAGCGACAGCTGCATCAGGCGGCCGGCGGAATCGTCCGGGTAGGCCAGCGCCGTCTCGATCTCGGCGCGCTCCTCGGCCGGCAGTTCGGCCAGGATCTCCCGCTGCTCCTCCTCCGGCAGATCCTCGATCAGGTTGACCGCGTCATCGGTGTCGAGTTCGCGCGCAGCGGCAGCGATGTCCTTGCTGTCGAGCTGCTCGAGCACGTCGTCGCGGACGTCCTCGTCGAGCTCGGTCAGCATCTCGGGATCGAGATCGCGTCTCAGCAGCTCGATCAGCTGGTCTCGTTGCGCCTCGGAGACCTGTTCGACAACCGAGGCCTGGCCCGAGGCGCTGAGCGATTCGAGCAGTGTCTTGGCCTCGGACGAATTTCCCTCGGCGAGCGCTTCCTCGATGCGCCGGACGATCTCCGGCGTCACTTCATCGAGAGCGTCCGCCGCGTCGCTCATCCCCTGGCCCCGTCGCTCCGGGACTCGGCCAGGCGCTGGGCTTCGACGACGGCGAGCGCCGTCATGTTGGTGATGCCGCGGGCCGTCACGGACGGCGTCAGCACGTGCGCGGGCAGCGCGGTGCCCAGCAGCATCGGGCCGACATGCAGTCCGTCGGCTGCGGTCTTGAGGAGGTTGAACGCGATATTGGCCGAATCGAGCGACGGGCAGATCAGGAGATTGGCCGCACCGGTGAGTTTGGAGCGCGGGAAGACCGCTTCACGAATAACCGGATCGAGGGCTGCATCGCCATGCATCTCGCCGTCCACTTCGAGGTCCGGCGCACGGCCGTGCAGAATCTTCACGGCTTCCGCCATCCGGCGCGCCGAAGGAGAATCCGAGCTGCCGAACAGCGAGTGCGACAACAGCGCCACCTTGGGCTGTACGCCGAACCGAAGTACCGCGTCGGCGGCCAGCATGGTGATGTTGGCCAGCGTCTCGGCGTCAGGGTCGACGTTCACGTAGGTGTCGGCGATGAACACCGAGCGGGTCGGCAGGACCAGCAGGCTGAGGCCGGCCATGTGCTTCACGCCCTCGCGCATGCCGATCACGTCGTGTACATGCGCGAAGTGCGTGCGGAAGCGGCCGTAGGCGCCGGCGATCATGGCGTCGGCATCGCCCAGCTTCACGGCCAGCGCCGCGATCAGGGTCGGGCTCGACCGCACGAGATTGCGCGCGGTGGGCTCGGTGACGCCGCGGCGTTCCATCAGCGCATGGTAGGCGCCCCAGTATTTGTCGTAGCGCGGGTCGTTGGACGGATCGATCAGCTCGACATCGGTCCCCGGCCGGAAGCGCAGGCCGAGACGCTCGGCACGGCGCCTCACGATCTCGGGCCGGCCGATCAGGATCGGCTTGGCCAGGCGCTCGTCGAGGATGATCTGGATGGCGCGCAGGACGCGGTCGTCTTCGCCCGCGCTGAAGATCACGCGCTTGGGATTGCTGCGCGCCTGGCCGAAGACCGGCCGCATCGCGAGGCCCGACTTGAACACGAACTGCCCGAGCTGTTCGCGATAGGCCTCGAAGTCGGCGATCGGTCGCGTCGCCACGCCCGAATCCATCGCAGCCTTGGCCACGGCCGGCGCCAGCTCGACGATCAGGCGCGGATCGAACGGCTTGGGAATGATCTGGGTAGGACCGAAGCCGCCCGCGCCGCCGGCGTCGCCGAAGGCGCGCGCCACGACTTCCGACGGCTCCTTGCGCGCAAGCTCGGCGATCGCGCGCACGCAGGCGATCTTCATCTCGTCGTTCACCGTCGTGGCACCGACGTCGAGTGCGCCGCGGAAGATGTACGGGAAGCAGAGGACGTTGTTCACCTGGTTGGGATAGTCGCTGCGGCCCGTCGCCATGATGGCGTCGTCGCGCACCGCCGCCACGTCTTCGGGCGTGATCTCCGGGTTGGGATTGGCGAGCGCGAAGATCAGCGGCTTGGCCGCCATCTTCTTCACCATGTCCTGCTTCAGCACGCCCGCGGCCGAGAGGCCGAGGAAGATGTCGGCGCCGCCGATCACGTCGCCCAGCGTGCGCAGGTCGGTGTCGCGCACGTAGCGCTCCTTGAACGGGTCCATCAACTCGTTGCGGCCCTTCCAGACCACGCCCACGATGTCGGTGACCCAGATGTTCTCCTTGGGCAGGCCGAGCTTCTCGAGCACGCCCAGGCACGACAGCGCCGCCGCGCCCGCGCCCGAGACGACCAGCTTCACCTTGTCGATGTCCTTGCCGACCAGCGACAGCGCGTTCAGCACCGCGGCGCCCACGATGATCGCCGTGCCGTGCTGGTCGTCGTGGAACACCGGGATCTTCATGCGCTTGCGCAACGTCTGTTCGACGTAGAAGCATTCCGGCGCCTTGATGTCCTCGAGGTTGATGCCGCCGAAGGTGGGCTCGAGCGAGGCGATGATGTCCACCAGCTTTTCCTGGTCGAGCTCGTCGATCTCGATGTCGAACACGTCGATGCCGGCGAATTTCTTGAAGAGGACGCCCTTGCCCTCCATCACCGGCTTGGCCGCGAGCGGGCCGATCGCGCCCAGGCCCAGCACCGCCGTGCCGTTGGTGATCACGCCGACAAGGTTGGCGCGGATCGTGAGTTCGGCGGCCATCGCGGGATCGCGTACGATCTCGTGGCAGGCTGCGGCGACGCCTGGCGAATAGGCCAGCGACAGGTCGCGTTGCGTGGCCAGGGGCTTGGTCGGAACGACCTCGATTTTGCCCGGCCGGGGGATGCGATGGTAACGGAGAGCGCCGTCGGTTAATTCATCCGCCAAGCTACGTCTCCCGCATCCGATTACAAAAAGGGCCGCCCGCCGGGTTTTACCAACGAGCGGCAACCCTAAGCTGCCCTTTTCGATCGATCCGGCGTTGGTGCGGCCAAGAAGACTCGAACTTCCACGCCTCGCGGCACTAGCACCTCAAGCTAGCGCGTCTACCAATTCCGCCATGGCCGCGCCGGATCGACGGGGCGGGGGATACCAAATAGCCTCTGCAGTGGCAAGGCGCGTGGACCGGTACTTGCGCCTCGGGCCGGAAATACCGACTTTGCGGCTATGGACCGCCCCGAAGATCGACCCGAATGGCGCATTTCCGACACGCCCGTGCCTTACGATGAGGCTCTCGCGGCGATGGAAGCACGTGTCGCCGAGATCCGGTCGGGCCATGCACGCGAGCTGATCTGGCTGCTCGAGCATCCGCCGCTCTACACCGCCGGCACCAGTGCCAAGGATCGTGACCTTCTGCAGCCCGCGCGCTTTCCGGTCCATGTCGCGGGACGCGGCGGCCAATACACCTATCACGGCCCCGGCCAGCGGGTGGCCTATGTGATGCTCGACCTGCGCCGCCGCCGCCAGGACGTGCGGCGCTTCGTGTCCGACCTCGAGGAATGGACCATCCGCACCCTCGCCCGCTTCGCCGTCACCGCCGAGCGCCGCCCTGGCCGGGTCGGCGTCTGGGTGACGCGGCCGGACAAGCCGGCCCTGTTCGACGGCAGCCCGCGCGAGGACAAGATCGCGGCGATCGGCGTCCGCATTCGTCACTGGGTCTCGTTCCACGGCATCTCGATTAACGTCGAACCCGACCTTGCCCACTACGACGGCATCGTGCCCTGCGGCATCGCGGGCCATGGCGTCACCTCGCTGGTCGATCTCGGCCTGCCGGTGACCCTGGCCGATCTCGACGTGGCGCTGGCCGAGACGTTCGACCAGGGGTTCGAAGTTTTGACCCCATCCCCCGCGTAAGACGCGGGTACTTCCCCATAAGAATGGGGAAGGAAAGCTAACCCTCCCCATTCTTATGGGGAGGTGTCGGCGTCTTACGCCGACGGAGGGGGTCAAGCCGTCGGCAGCCGCGTGAACCCCTCGGGCAGGATATCGAGATCGACCGGGTCGACGTCGATCTCGTCGACACGGGCCAAGGGCGGTCCACGGCGGCAAGCCTCGATCATCTGGCCGACAGCGCTCTCGTCGCCGACAATCAGCGCTTCTACCGCCCCGTCCTGGCGATTGCGCACCCAGCCTGTGAGGCCGAGACGCAGGCCGGTGGCAATCGCCCACTCGCGATAGCCCACACCCTGCACGCGGCCGGTGATGGTGAGACGCGCCTGCAGCGCCATCGCTTACGCGAACTCGATGATCTTCTGGTCGACCCGCAGGCTGTCGCCCGCCTTGGCATGCAGCGTCTTGATCGTGCCGTCGCGCACCGCCCGCAGCACGTTCTCCATCTTCATCGCCTCGACGACGGCCAGCGCCTCGCCCGCTTTCACCTCCTGCCCTTCGCTCACCGCGACGGAGGCCAGCAGGCCCGGCATCGGCGAGAGCAGGAACTTGGAGGTATCGGGCGCGGCCTTGACCGGCATCAGCGCATAGAGCTCGGCCTGGCGCGGCGTCAGCACCAGCGCCTCGGCCTGGCCGCCTTCATGAGTCAGACGCCAGCCGGAACCGACGACATCGGCTTGGACCACGACGGCCTCTCCATCAATTCTGGCGTGAAACAGCGGCTGACCAGGCGCCCATCCGGTTTCGATGCCGATCTTCCGGTCGCCGATACTGACCGTGAACCGACCGAGCTCAGCCGTACCAAGTACGTTCAGCGCAATCGGTTTGCGATTGAGCATCACTACCTTGCTTTCTTCGCTTACGACATCCCGCCATGAGCGATACGAAGGCTGCTTCTGGCCCCCGCGCCCACTACTGAGGCACTCTATCGTTGCCGCCACCGCCGCCAGCACCGCCAGATCCTTAGGCGGGAGGTGCGCCGCCGTGAAGCCGCCCTTGAATTCCTCGGCGATGAAGTTGGTCGTGAGCTTGCCCGCGCGGAAGCGCGGATGCGCCATCAGCGCCGCCAGGAACGGCACATTGTGCGACACGCCTCGGACATAGAATTCGTCGAGCGCGCGGCGCATGCGATCGATCGCGGCGTTGCGCGTCTTGCCGTGCGTGCAGAGCTTGGCGATCATCGGATCGTAGAACATCGAGATCTCGCCGCCCTCGTAGACGCCGGTGTCGACCCGAACGTCGGGACCGGGCGCCGGCTCGCGGTACTTCACGAGGCGGCCGGTCGACGGCAGGAAGTTGCGGAACGGGTCCTCGGCATAGACGCGCGCTTCGACCGCCCAGCCGTTCAGCTTCACGTCCTTCTGCTGGAACGGCAGCTTCTCGCCCGCCGCCACCTTGATCATCAGCTCGACGAGATCGAGGCCGGTGATCAGCTCGGTCACCGGATGCTCGACCTGCAGGCGGGTGTTCATCTCGAGGAAGTAGAACTTGCGGTGCTTGTCGACGATGAACTCGACGGTGCCGGCGCTCTTGTATTTCACGGCCTTCGCAAGCGCGACCGCCTGCTCGCCCATCGCCTTGCGCGTCTTGGCGTCGAGGAACGGACTGGGCGCCTCTTCGATCACCTTCTGGTGGCGGCGCTGGATCGAGCACTCGCGCTCCCACAGATAGACGCAGTTGCCGTGGCCGTCGGCGATCAGCTGGATCTCGATGTGGCGCGGCTCCTCGACATACTTCTCGATGAACACGCGGTCGTCGGCGAATGAAGACTTCGCTTCATTCGTGGCCGACACAAAGCCTTCCCTGGTCTCGGTATCGTTGTAGGCGATGCGCATGCCCTTGCCGCCGCCGCCGGCGGAGGCCTTGATCATCACCGGGTAGCCAACCTTCTTGGCGATCTTCACCGCCTCGTCGGCATTGGGGATCGCGGCGAGATGGCCGGGCACGGTGCTGACGCCGGCCTTTTGCGCCAGCTTCTTGGATTCGATCTTGTCGCCCATCGCGTGGATGGCGAGCGCATCGGGGCCGATGAAGGCGATCTTGGCCTTGGCCAGCGCCTTCTGGAACTCCTGCTTCTCCGACAGGAAGCCGTAGCCCGGATGCACCGCCTGCGCGCCGGTCTTCTTGCAGGCCTCGACGATCTTGTCGATCAGCAGGTACGACTGGGCGGACGGCGACGGGCCGATGAACACCTTCTCGTCGGCCTCGCGCACGTGCAGCGCATCGGCGTCGGCCTCGGAATAGACGGCGACGGTCTTGATGCCGAGCTTCTTGCACGAGCGGATCACGCGGCAGGCGATCTCGCCGCGATTGGCGATCAGGATCTTGTCGAACAGCGGGCCGGCCGCACTGGTCTTCTGCTTTTTGGCGACCGCCTTCTTTTTCGCAGCCATTCCTATCGTCCTTCTTGATTCTTATTACGGTCGAAGAGGCCCATGGACCACGCCGTGTGCGCCGCGATCAGCGGCATCCACGCCATCAGGACCCACAGCCACCACGGATACTTGGCCGTGAAAAGGGCGTTGATCGCGATCAGCACCAGAAGCGTGCACAGCGCCACGATCACGTGCAGGCGCACGAACCGGGCACGCCTCATGCGCTCTTCCGGCGACGTGCTCACAGAGGCAGGTTCCCGTGCTTGCGCCAGGGGTTCTCGAGCTTCTTGGTCTCGAGGCTCGCCAGCGCCTTGCACACCCGGCGACGCGTGCCGTGCGGCATGATCACGTCGTCGATGAAGCCGCGATTTGCCGCGATGAACGGGTTCGCGAACTTCTCGCGATATTCCTCGGTGCGCGCCGCGATCTTCTTCGCGTCGCCGATGTCGGAGCGGAAGATGATCTCGACCGCGCCCTTGGCGCCCATCACCGCGATCTCCGCGCCGGGCCAGGCGTAGTTCATGTCTCCGCGCAGGTGCTTGGACGCCATCACGTCGTAGGCGCCGCCGTAGGCCTTGCGCGTGATCACCGTCACCTTCGGCACCGTCGCTTCGGCATAGGCATAGAGCAGCTTGGCGCCGTGCTTGATGATGCCGCCGAATTCCTGGGTCGTGCCCGGCAGGAAGCCCGGCACATCGACGAAGGTCACGATCGGGATATTGAAGGCGTCGCAGAAGCGCACGAAGCGCGCGCCCTTGCGGCTCGAGTCGATGTCGAGGCAGCCGGCCAGCACCATCGGCTGGTTGGCCACGAAGCCCACGGTCTTGCCGGCCATGCGGCCGAAGCCCACGACGATGTTGCCGGCCCATTCGGGCGACAGTTCGAAGAAGTCGCCCTCGTCCACGACCTTCAGGATCAGCTCCTTGATGTCGTAGGGCTTGTTGGGGTTGTCGGGCACCAGCGTGTCGAGCGAGAGGTCATCGCGGTCGGACGGATCGTGCGTCGGCCGCACCGGCGCCTTCTCGCGGTTGTTGCTGGGCAGGAAGTCGACGAAGCGGCGAAGCTGCAGCAGGGCCTCGATGTCGTTCTCGAAGGCGAGATCGGCGACACCCGATTTCTGCGTGTGCGTGAGCGCACCGCCCAGCTCCTCCTGCGTCACCGTCTCGTGCGTCACGGTCTTCACGACGTCCGGACCGGTGACGAACATGTAGGAGCTGTCCTTCACCATGAAGATGAAGTCGGTCATGGCCGGCGAGTACACAGCACCACCTGCGCACGGCCCCATGACCATCGAGATCTGCGGGATCACGCCCGAGGCCAGCACGTTCTTCTGAAACACGTCGGCATAGCCTGCCAGCGAATCGACGCCTTCCTGGATGCGTGCGCCGCCCGAATCGTTGAGGCCGAGCACCGGCGCGCCGACCTTCATGGCAATGTCCATGATCTTGCAGATCTTGGCCGCATGCATGCCCGAGAGGGCACCGCCGAACACGGTGAAATCCTGGCTGAAGACGTAGACCAGCCGGCCGTTGATCGTGCCCTGCCCCGTCACCACGCCGTCGCCCGGGATCTTCTGGTCCTGCATGCCGAAATCGATCGAGCGATGCTCGACGAACATGTCGTATTCCTCGAACGAGCCCGGATCGACCAGCGCGTCGATGCGCTCGCGCGCCGTCAGCTTGCCCTTGGCGTGCTGGGCGTCGATGCGGTCCTGGCCGCCGCCCATGAGGGCTTCCTTCCTCAATTTCTCGAGCATGGCCTTCTTCGCCTTGGTGTCCATCCGCGTCCTCCCAGCGTCCTTGGATGAGCGGACAGAGCCCGGCCCCCCAGTGGGTCAGGGTCTTGATCGCCGCTCGCAATGCCAGCACTCGGACTATTGTAGGATGCGGGAATTTAAAATCATTGGCAAAAACCGGCAAATACTCGCGCTTTGATCGAATAGCCCGGATGCGGGCATTACCAGGTAAGTTTATTTATTATTTAATTTAAAAATAAATCGGCGTTCCCGGAGCCGGAA
>CAIMEE010000255.1 GCA_903839865.1 Enhydrobacter aerosaccus
CACCTCCCCCGAGACGGGGGAGGGAAGAGAATTAGCCCAGATTGATCGCCTTGGCGTCCTTGAGCGCCGCGATCTCGGCGTCGGTGTAGCCGACCTCGCGCATGATCTCGGCGGTGTGCTGGCCCACCATCGGCGACTTGCGGCGCACGTCGACGGGCGCGTCGGAAAGCTTGATCGGATTGGCGGCGGATTTCACCTTGCCGATGCCGGGATAGTCGACTTCCAGCACCGCGCCGCGCGCGGCGGTGTGCGGGTTGGCGATCACGTCGCTCACCTTGTACGCGGCCGAGCAGGGCATGCCGGCGGGAATGAGCTTGTCGAGCAGCTCGTCGGCGGTGTGCTGGATGAAATAGGCCTCGATCATCGGCTCGAGGATGCCGCGGTGGGCGACGCGGTCCTTGTTGGTCGTGAAGCGCGGATCGGCCAGCCAGTCGGCCTTGCCGAGCGCATTGCAAAGAATTTTCCAGAAGGCGTCGTTCGTGCCCGCCACGAACACCGGCTGCGTCTTCGTCGGAAACACGCGCAGCGGGCAGAGGATCGTGTTCGACGTGCCCATCCGCTCGGGGTTCTCGCCGGTGAGCCCATGGTTGGTGATCCAATGGCTCATCAGGTGCATGCCGACGTCGAACAGCGAGAGGTCGAGCCGCTGGCCCCGGCCGGTCTTGTGCCGGTGCAGCAGCGCGAAGGCGATGCCGCCCGCGCAGGCCAGGCCCGTCGAGTAATCGATCGGCGCCGTGCCGACCCTGCACATCTCGCCCTGGTAGGGACCGGTCGCATCCATCAGCCCGATCTCGGCCTGGATGCAGGGATCGTAGCCGGCGCGGCCCGAATAGGGCCCGGTCTGGCCGTAGCCCGAGATCGAGGCATAGACGCAGCGCGGATTAGCCGCCGACACGACATCCCAGCCGAAGCCCAGCTTGTCGATGACGCCCGGCGTGAAGGCTTCCATGAACACGTCGGCCTTCTTCACCAGCCGCATCAGCACGTCGCGCGCCCCGGCATTGCGCAGGTCGAGTGCGAGGCCGCGCTTGTTGCGGTTCATTGACGGCACCCAGGCGCCGCCGAAGTGCGGGCGGAAGTGCTCGCCGCCCAGCGGCTCGACCTTGATCACGTCGGCGCCCATGTCGCCCAGAATCTGGCCGGCGGTGGGGCCCGCGATGACCTGCGTGAGATCGAGGACGAGCGTGTCGCTGAGCGGGAGCACCGCCCCGCCGCCTCAGGCCACCTTCTGCGCGAGATGCGGGAACATCGCGAGCTTCGCGGCCTCGTCCATCTCGGCCTTGAAGCTGTGCTTCTCCTTCAGCGCCAGCGCCTTTACCGCCGCAGGACGCGCGGTGATCTCGTCGAGGTGACGCTTCAGGTTCGGCATCTTGGGCAGCGCGTCCGGACCCAGCACGAACGGCACCAGGCGCGACCAGCCCCACACCGCCATGTCGACGATCGTATAGGTGTCGCCCAGCATGTAGCGGCTCTTCGCGAGCTTATCGTCGAGGATCTTCCAGTGACGCGTCGCCTCGAAGGTGTAGCGGTTGACCGCATAGTCCTTGGGCTCGGGCGCGAAGTTGCGGAAGTGCACGGCCTGGCCGGAATAGGGCCCGATGCCGGAGGCCACGAACATCAGCCACGACAGCAGCTGGCCGCGCTCGGCCGGCGACTTGCCCGGCATGAACTTGCCGGTCTTTTCGCCGAGGTAGAGCAGGATCGCGTTGCTGTCGAACACCGTGGCGCCGTCGTCGAAGATGGCGGGCACCTTGGCGTTGGGATTGATCGCGAGGAATTCCGGCTTGTGCTGGTCGCCCTTGCGCGTGTCGACCGGGACGAGCTCGTACGGCAGGCCCATCTCTTCGAGGCACAGCGCGACCTTGGTCGGGTTCGGCGCCAGGTTGTAATAGAATTTGATCATGTTCGTCCTCGTTGCGCTTGTGCGTTTTTGTTGCGGGTGAGTCTACCAGATCGGCCAAAGCGGCGCTTCTTTTGACGAGGGAAGTGGAGACCGTGTTCCGCAAGATGATCGATGGCGGTACGCCTAGTCCCGTAGCATCGGCAATACCGCGAATTCTTTCAGGGAAGGCACGCCATTGATGCGGAGGACATGCGTACCCTTTTTGCCTTCCTGAAGATCGTGCTTGAGCAGAATCGAGACCATCAACAATCCCATAAAATCACCAATCTCTCCTGCTGCATCAGTTGCCTCATCGGCGAGTTCATTCATAGCCTTTAGCAGGTCGTCTCCCCCTACCTCATCAAGCATGGCGCGTATTACGACGTGCTCGGAAGAGCCATGAAAGCCGGCGTGACGAGAATGGTGGCCCAGTGTCTCCGGGGCACATCCTGAGTACGAGGCTACGTCCCAAGAACCGTCTAACCCGTTCAATCCCTTGTCCCAGTAGTCGCGAATCTCGTAGTGGAACCCATAGTTGTTCCTCAGCCGATGAAGTAGGCCGCGCCTTGCCTCGATCCGCTTCCAAAGTTTCGCGTAGGAAGCTCGATCTTCCGCTGAAAAAATCTCGGACTTGTCGTCGTTGATAGGGCCCGCAAGGTAGTCACGATAAAACTCGCCCGTGGGCTTGAGCTCATCTTGTACGAACCGAAACGCTTCGTAAGTCTTGCCAATGAGGACGCGGAGGATCACCCAGCCACGGCCGTTGGCAATTCGATCCATGATCGGATTGCCATGTTCCCGAAGAGACATGATCGCGAGCCGGTGAAGTTCGTTGATTTCGTTCGATATGTGGCCAGCAAGTAGATAGATGCGGCGTGCCTTCTGCGGCATCGCCCTCAATGCCTCCAAGGAAATTGGCAATTGATAGAGATCGAGAGCAGAGGGAGGGGATGTGTTCGCCATATGCCTAATCCACTTTGAACGCGTGAATGGAAGCAGCAATCAATGATAGATTGTGCTGAAGGAGGGGGCACACGCAATGAGTGATCTCGATAAGACTAATGAAGCGCTCCGAACCTATGCGTCTCTCATGGACGAAGCCAACGATAGGCTAGTAGCGATTGAGAAAGCGGTGAATTGGGGCGGACTGGCACCCAAGTTCGTTACTGAATTTTGTGTACTGCAATTTCGAATGCTGTGCGAGACAATCGCTCTTGGCTGCTTGGTCGCGCACGGTGACGTGGGTTCTTTGCAAGTGGCGAAGGCAACGCGTGACAAATGGCACGCCGGGGAACTAATGACCTCCTTGGGAAAGCTCCATGCGGAGTTCTTCCCACGCCCGCATACATCAAAGCGAGTTGCCGAGCATGTGTTGCACTTTGAGCCTGTGTCTGATTGCCTCACTAAGGAGCAGCTAATAGCCTTCTATGGCCGTCTAGGTGATACCCTGCATATGGGAAGACTTGCCGATCGACTGTCTGGAAAGAAAAACATGCGGCCATACACCGGTGAGGAAATCATCGGGAATGCCCAAGCGATTTTCGACCTTCTCAACATTCACATGTTTACACTGGTCGATGGCAGATTGGTGGTCTCCTTTCTTCGCGATCCTACCAAAGGCGGAAAGGCTCATGCTGCTCTCGCATCTGCATCTCTTCCGCGTGACGAATGGCCTGCAGGTTACGAACCTGTATGAAGCGGGAACCCTGGTGAACGCTGCCCTGCATCACTGCAAAGCGTACTAGATACTTGACAAAAAATGCGATATACGCAATATTAGTGCAATCCGCTGCCGGCGTGGCATCGGCTAGTCCCGTTAAATTTCCGTTTATTTAACGGCGACACTTCGCACTTTTAGAGGAAGTCCACATGTCTAAGTTCGAGAAGGGCAACCCCGGCGGCCCCGGCCGTCCGCGCGGAAGCCGCAATTCGGTGAATCTCATGCTCGACCAGGTCGCGGAGGAAGGCGTCGCGGCCATCGTGCGCAAGGTGATGGCAGCGGCGACGGAGGGCGATGTGTCCGCGGCGCGCCTCGTGCTCAGCCGCGCCTGGACCGCGCCCAAGGGCCGGCCGCTGCAGGTCGATCTGCCCATGATCGACACGCCCGACGATCTGCTCACCGCGCATGCCGTCGTCGCGATGGCCGTGAGCGACGGGCGGCTCACGGCGCAGGAGGGCGCGTCGCTATCGACCATGCTGGAGACGCACCGCCGCGCCTTCGAGCTGGTGGCGCAGGAACGGACGATCGACGACCTCGACTCGCGGGTGCGCGAATACCGGGACGAATTGAAGGAAATAAAGGACGTGAAGTGAGCCTGAAGGGCCGGCTGCGCCCGCTCGAAAGACGCGTGGAGTGGCTCGAGACGGAGGGCAGGTTCCGGCGCATCGAGATCATGCTCAAGCTCCTGGAGATGAAGCAGGCAATCGCCGATCGCCTTGCGACCGATCCGGCCGCCGCGGCGCAGTGGAAGAAGGACTTTCCCGACTTCCCCATGACCTTGCCGCCGCCCAGTCCTCACCTGCGGCCGCGCGCGCCCGAGCCGGAAGCGGCATCGCGTGTGGTGCCCATCCTTCTAGGCGATTCGAGCGCAAGCGCTCGAATGCGCCCTGACGCGGCCGTTCCGGCCGCTCCTCAGGATGAAGAGTCTGCTGATCGTTCGACCAACACGGGCCTCACCCTGAGGAGCGAGCGCAGCGAGCGTCCAGTCGCTTTTGAGCGCTCGCGCTCAAAACGCCCAGAAGGGTCGGAACCCGCACCGCCGCCTGTCGTCGCCGAAGAAGCGCCACCCGAGTCGCCACCGGTCGTCGAAGCGCGCCCTCCGCCCGACATGGAAATCCGCCCCGTGCATTGGCGGCCGCGAGGGGCGCGGGACTATTACGACGAAGATGAACCGCCCGGCACGAACGGGCGCTGCGTCACCGAGTACGATCCGCTGCGTGATGAATACGATGACGAGGATGGATGACGTCATGGGAGCGCGCGCGCTCCCATGAATGCTTTGCTATTGTGTCCCCTGGTCCGTTTTGCCCTGTGGAGTGAGCCATGAAGTCCGTTGATACAAACCTGCGCATCGATGCCGACCGCCTGTGGTCGAGCCTGATGGAGCTGGGCCAGATCGGCGGTACCGAGAAGGGCGGCGTCTGCCGCATCGCGCTCACCGATCTCGACAAGATCGGCCGCGATCTGTTCGTCCGCTGGGCGAAGGAGGCGGGCTGCACCATCAAGGTCGACCAGCTCGGCAACATCTTCGCCCGCCGCGAGGGCAAGGACCCGTCGAAGCCGCCGGTGATGACCGGCAGCCATCTCGATACCCAGCCGACCGGCGGCAAGTTCGACGGCATTCTCGGCGTGCTCGCGGGCCTCGAACTCATGCGC
>CAIMEE010000256.1 GCA_903839865.1 Enhydrobacter aerosaccus
GATGAAGTCGACGTCGAGCAGTTCGGGCAGCTCGTGCGTCACGACGTGGATCATCTTCTCGAAGGTCGTCGCCTGGATGATCGAGATCACCGCCGCCTGGACGCGGTTCTGGACGATCTGGTTCTGCTTCGAGTTGGCGATGATCTCGGTACGCTCGGTCTTGAGCTTGTCGATCTCGGAGCGGAAGCGCTTCAGGATCGCCTGCTGCATGTCGATCACGCCCGGCCCCTGCGGCCGCTGCGTGAGGCCGAGGTCGCCCACGAGCTCGGGATGCTCCTCGAAGAAGGTCGGATGGGCCTTCAGATAGGCAATGACATCGTCGGCCGTGATCACCTTGACCTGGCGGCCCGATCCGTCGGGCGCGGTAACGGTGCCGTCGCTGCTCACAGAATAGCCCTCACAGGATTGATTGGCCGGTCTTGGCCCAATCGTCGAGGAAGGCCTTGAGGCCGTTGTCAGTCAGCACGTGCTTGAAGAGCTGGCGGATGATGTTCGGCGGCACGGTCGCGACATGGGCGCCCATCTTGGCCGCCTGGATCACGTGCTGCGTGTGACGCACCGACGCCACCAGCACCTCGGTCTTGAAGTGCGGGTACTGGGTGTAGATCGTCATGATCTCGTGGATCAGCTCCATGCCGTCATGGCCCTGGTCGTCGATGCGGCCGACGAAGGGCGAGATGAACGAGGCGCCGGCCTTGGCGGCGAGCAGCGCCTGGCCCGCCGAGAAGCACAGGGTGACGTTCACCATGGTGCCTTCTTCGCGCAGCGCCTTGCAGGTCTTGAGGCCGTCCGGCGTCAGCGGCACCTTCACGGTGACGTTCTTGGCGAGCTTCGCCAGCTTCCGCCCTTCTTCCAGCATGGTCTTGTAGTCGGTCGAAACAGTCTCGGCGCTCACCGGACCGGGGACGATCGAGCAGATTTCCTTGATCGTCTCGAGCATCGGACGGCCCGACTTCAGGATCAGGGAGGGATTGGTGGTGACGCCGTCGAGCAGCCCGGTGGCTGCGATATCTTTAATTTCAGCGACGTCGGCGGTATCCACGAAGAACTTCATCTAAAATGCCCCAATGGCCAGTGGTTCGGACACGCGCGGTACCACAATTTCTAGCAGATGCGACCGCACCCGTGGGGGCTGAATCGGTGGAAAAGACCGTGCCTCAACGGGCGACCAAGCGGACGGTGCGTGTGCTGCTGCCGTTACCGCTCGGTGACGCTTACGATTATAGCGTGCCCGAAGGGCTGGAGGTTCCCGCCGGTACCTTCGTCATAGTGCCGCTGGGCAAGCGCGAGACCGTCGGGGTGGTGTGGGGCGAGGGTTCGGGCGAAGTGGCCGAAGCCAAGCTGCGCGACATCGAGGAGGTGCTGCCGGCGCTGCCGATGGGCGATGCGCTGCGCCGCTTCGTCGACTGGGTATCGGCCTACACCCTGGCGCCGCCCGGGGCCGTGCTGCGCATGGCCATGAGCTCGCCGTCTGCCCTGGAGGCGCCCAAGACGGAACTGGTCTATCGCCCGGCCGAGGGATCGGAGGGCGAGGCGCTCAAGTTGACCGCCGCCCGCCGCCGCGTGCTCGACGCGTTGAAGGAAGGTCCCGCGATGCCGATCGCGGAACTCGCGCATATCGCGGGCGTGGGAACGTCCGTCGTCAAGACGATGGCCGCGATCGGCCTGCTCGAGCCGGTTGAGCGCACGGTACGCCGTTCCTTTCCGCGGCCCGATGGATTGCATGATGGCCCGGTGTTGTCGGAGGCGCAGAAGAGCGCGGCCGACGCGCTGGTTGCCAAGGTGGAGGCTGAGGCTTTTTCGGCGACGCTTCTCGACGGCGTGCCAGGCGCCGGCAAGACCGAAGTCTATTTCGAGGCGATTGCCGCGGCGTTGAAGGCGGGCCGGCAGGTGCTGGTGCTGCTGCCCGAGATCGCGCTGACCTCTCAATGGTTGAAGCGCTTCGAAGACCGCTTCGGCTGCCTGCCCGCGCCGTGGCACTCGGGACTAACCAGCCTCGAACGCCGCGAAACCTGGCGCGGCATCGCCGACGGCAGGGTGGGCGTCGTGGTCGGTGCGCGCTCGGCATTGTTCCTGCCGTTCGAGCGGCTCGGACTGGTCGTGGTCGACGAGGAGCACGACGGCTCCTTCAAGCAGGACGATGGCGTGGCCTACAACGCGCGCGACATGGCCGTGGTGCGCGCGCGCCTGGTCGGCGCGCCGATCGTGCTCGCCTCGGCCACGCCCGCGCTCGAGAGCGTGGTCAACGTCACCACCGGCCGCTATGGCGCGCTGCATCTGCCGGGGCGGCACGGTGGGCAGACGCTGGCGAAGCTGCAGGCGGTCGACCTCCGGAAGGAAGCGCCGTCGCGCGGGCACTGGCTCTCGCCACCGGTGGTCGAGGCGATGAAGCAGACGATGGCGGCGGGCGAGCAGACGCTGCTGTTCCTCAATCGCCGCGGCTACGCCCCAATGACCTTGTGCCGTGCCTGCGGCAGCGGCATCGAATGCCCGCAGTGCTCGGCATGGCTGGTCGAGCACCGTTTCCGCCGTGTGCTGGTCTGTCATCACTGCGGCTACTCGGAACCGCCGCCGCGCGAGTGCAGGAAGTGCGGCGCCATCGATCAGTTCGTGGCCTGCGGGCCGGGCGTCGAGCGGCTGGCGGAAGAAGCGCTCGAGCTGTTCCCGGAGGCACGGCTTGAACTCTTCACCTCGGACTCCTTGATGAGTCGCACCGAGGCTGCCGCCGCGGTCGAGCGCATGATCGAGGGCAAGATCGACATATTGATCGGCACTCAGATGGCGGCAAAGGGGCATCACTTTCCGGGACTCACGCTGGTCGCGGTCGTGGATGCCGACCTCGGCCTGAACGGCGGCGACCTGCGCGCGGCCGAGCGGACGTTCCAGATGCTCTATCAGGTGGCGGGCCGGGCCGGCCGCGAGGACCGCCCGGGCAGGGCGCTGATCCAGACCTATCAACCCGAGCACGCCGTGATGCAGGCATTGGTCTCGGGCGATCGCGACCGCTTCGTGTCGGCGGAACTGGCCGACCGCGAACTGGCGGGCATGCCGCCCTACGGCCGCTTGGCCTCTCTTATTGTCTCGGGGCCGGATCCCGCGGCCGTGGATAACGTCTGTACGGCCATCGCCCGCCGCGCGCCGCATCAGGACGGCGTCACGGTGCTCGGCCCCTCGGTCGCGCCGATGGCTTTGTTGCGCGGCCGGCATCGCCGCCGGTTCCTCCTCAAGACAAAGCGCGATATTGCGGTGCAACCGCTGCTGCAGGCGTGGCTGGCCCAGATCGGCCTGCCCAACTCAGTACGCCTGCAGGTCGATGTCGATCCGTATTCCTTCCTCTAACCCGGTGCGCGAAAAAACAGAGGTAATACGGGCGCTTAGCGTCCTTGCGCGGTGGAAAACAGCATGGTAGCAACGCGCGCTTTCGGCGGCGTGGGGCTGTTTCGTTCTGTCGTGGAAAGTATAGGGGATTCAACGGCTTACCTGCTGGTATCGCCGGCACCGGAGAGGCTTTCGACGTGTCTATTTCTGCCACTTCAGGCGTCGCCGGACGCTACGCCAGCGCCCTGTTCGACTTGGCCGACGAAACCAAGTCACTCGACCAGGTGGCCAAGGACCTCGTCTCCTTCCGCAATCTGCTCGCCGAGAGCGGCGATCTCCGCCGCCTGATCGCGAGCCCCGTGATCGGCCGCGAGCTGCAGAGCAAGGCGATCCTGGCCGTGCTCGAAGCCGCCGACATCAAGGGCCTCACCCGGTCGTTCATCGGCACCGTCGCCGCCAAGCGCCGCGCCCGCGACCTGCCGGGCATGATCACCGCCTATCTCGCCGAGCTGGCGCGTCGCCGCGGCGAGACCACCGCCACGGTCACCTCGGCCGTGCCGCTCACGCCCGCCCAGCTGCAGCAGCTCACCGAGACGCTGCGCAAGATGCTGGGCGATGCCAAGGTTTCCATCGACGCGCGCGTCGAACCCGACATTCTCGGCGGTCTGCTGGTGAAGGTTGGTTCGCGCCTGTTCGATTCGTCTATCCGAAGCAAGCTGCAGCGCCTGCAGCTCGCCATGAAGGGAGTTGCCTAAATGGATATCCGTGCCGCCGAAATCTCGGCCATTCTGAAGCAGCAGATCGCCAACTTCGGCAACGACGCCGAAGTGGCCGAGGTCGGCCAGGTTCTCTCCGTCGGTGACGGTATCGCCCGCGTCTATGGCCTCGACAGCGTCAAGGCCGGCGAGATGGTCGAGTTCCCGGGTGGCATCAAGGGCATGGCGCTCAACCTCGAGAGCGACAATGTCGGCGTCGTGATCTTCGGCGAGGATCGCACGATCCGCGAAGGCGACACCGTCAAGCGTACCGGCACCATCGTCGACGTTCCGGTGGGCAAGGGCCTGCTCGGCCGCGTGGTCGACGGTCTCGGCAACCCGATCGACGGCAAGGGCCCGATCGCCTCGACCGAGCGCCGCCTCGTCGAAGTGAAGGCCCCCGGCATCATTCCGCGCAAGTCGGTGAACGAGCCGATGCAGACCGGCCTCAAGGCGATCGACTCGCTGGTCCCGGTCGGCCGCGGCCAGCGCGAGCTGATCATCGGCGATCGCCAGACCGGCAAGACCGCCGTCGCGATCGACACCTTCCTGAACCAGAAGGCGATCAACAAGAGCACGGACGAGAGCAAGAAGCTCTATTGCGTCTACGTGGCCATCGGCCAGAAGCGCTCGACGGTCGCGCAGATCGTGAAGACGCTCGAGGACAACGGCGCGATGGAATATTCCATCGTCGTGGCCGCCACCGCCTCCGATCCGGCGCCGATGCAGTTCTTGGCGCCCTACACCGGCTGCGCGATGGGTGAGTATTTCCGCGACAACGGCATGCACGCCGTGATCGTGTATGACGATCTTTCCAAGCAGGCGGTGTCGTACCGCCAGATGTCGCTGCTGCTGCGCCGCCCGCCGGGCCGCGAAGCCTATCCCGGCGACGTGTTCTATCTCCATTCGCGGCTGCTCGAGTGCGCCGCCAAGCTGAACGAGAAGAACGGTTCGGGTTCGCTGACGGCACTGCCGATCATCGAGACGCAGGCC
>CAIMEE010000257.1 GCA_903839865.1 Enhydrobacter aerosaccus
ACCAGCTGCCACCCGAGTTCCGCGGCAGGCCGCACCAGTTTGCCTGAATCCGCGGCGCGTACGTTGGATGCCGTACCGTCGAGCGAACGCGCGTACACGCCCTGGCGGATGCACGACACACGGAAGAGATTGTAGGCCATGTAGAATTCCCAAAGCGCCTTGTCGGGCACCGCGCGCTTTGCGAGGCCACAGTAATAGGAGACCATCTCCTGCTCGCCGGGAAGGCCCAGCGCAACCAGATCGTGGCCCTGCAATCCGCCCCACTCCTTGGGGGTGCGCCACAGCATGCAGAGATAGGAGAGTTCCGCCAGCGGATCGCCGAGCGTGGAAATCTCCCAGTCGATGACGCCCAGCACGCGCGGTTCGCTCGCGTGGAACACCATGTTGTCGAGGCGATAGTCGCCATGCACCAGCACCGTCTCGGCGCTGGGCGGCAGATGCGCCGGCAGCCAGTCGAGCAGTTTGTCCATGGCCTCGATCGTCTCGGTTTCGGATGCCTTGTACTGCTTGCCCCAGCGCGAGATCTGGCGCGCGACGTAGCTGCCGGGCCGGCCGAAGTCGCCGAGTCCCAGCGCGGCGTAGTCGACGGCATGCAGGCGCGACAGCACATCGAACTTCGCCTCGTAGATCGCGCGGCGGCCTTCGCGAGGTACTTCCGGCAGCAGCGGGTCCCACAGCACACGGCCGTCGCAATATTCCATGATGTAGAAAGGCGTTCCGACGACACTGTCGTCCTCGCACAAGGCATAGGCGCGCGGCGTCGGGACGTCGGTCTTGTTCAGGGCGGAGATGACGCGGAACTCGCGATCGACGGCGTGCGCCGACGGCAGCAGCTTGCCCGGCGGCTTGCGGCGCAGCACGTAGTGGCGGCCGGCGCCGTCGGTCAGCCGATAGGTCGGGTTCGATTGTCCGCCCTTGAACTGCTCGGCCTTCACCGGCGGCACGAAGTCCGGCACGTGCGTCGACATGAAGCGCGCGAGCGAGGCTTCGTCGAAACGATGCTTCGCCTGCACTTCCATCGTGCCGATGTAGTCCGCGCCTTTTCTCGCCACCCTGCAGCCCCTGAACGACCGTTTACATTGGTCCCGAGTTTGCTCGTCCGTTTTGGACCATGCAATAAGCCCGGCTGGAGAGTTTCCGTGACGCCTCTGCTGTCGATCTACCCGCCGACTGCCTGGATCGTGCTCCTGGCGGCAGGAGTCGTGATCGGCCTGTTGGCCGGATTGCTGGGCGTGGGCGGCGGGATCATCGCCGTGCCGGTCCTGCTGGACGTCTTCAATCGGCTTGGCATGCCCGAAGCGACGGCAACGCCGCTGGCCATCGGGACGGCGCAAGCGAGTGTGCTGGTCGCGTCAATCACTGCCGTGCTGGCGCACTGGCGCGGCGGCACGATCGATCGTGCGCTGGTGAGGGCCTGGCTTCCGGCATTGATGATCGGCGTGGCAGCTGGCCTGGCGCTCGGTCCCTTCGCACCTGCGAAGGTCCTGACGGGCATCTTCGCCGTCGTAGCGGCCCTGCTCGGTCTCAAGATGGCGCTCGGGAACAGCCTCGTCCTCGCGCGACAGCAGCCCTCCGGCGCGGCGGCCCAGATCGCCCCCATCCTCGTTGGCGCGCTGGCGGCGGCACTCGGCGTGGGCGGCGGCACGCTGAGCACACCGGTCCTTTCTCTTTTCTCGTTTCCGATCCGCCAAGGCATCGGCGCAGGCGCGCTGTTCAATCTGATCATCGCCTTGCCCGCCACGTTCACCTTCCTGGCGCAGGGCTGGGGCGTTGCCGGAAAACCCGCAGACGCCGTGGGTGATATCGCTTGGTTTTGCGTGGCGGCGCTCTCCGTCCCTGCGCTCTTTGTCGCGCCTGCCGCTGCACGCTGGTCAGCCCGCGTGCCGCTCGTGCTATTGCGTCGACTGTTCGCGCTTTGCCTGGTCGCGATTGCGCTGCGACTGCTGTTGAGGCTCTGAATTCGGCTTGGGCAATGTGGTGAATTTGTGTTTATCTACCCGTAGATCGGCCTGGGGGGTTCCGGGCCCAATATCTGTAGATAACGAGTACGCGTAAGGGGAGGCATCGTTGAACCGATTCCTGAGCAAGGACTTCTTGTCCGGGGTGATGTTTATCGCCTTTGGACTGATCGCTCTCTATTTCGGGCGGAATCTCGCCGTGGGCACGACGGTCCGCATGGGACCGGGCTACGTGCCTCACATGCTGTCCTACATCATGTTGGTGCTGGGACTCATCATTGCGGTTATCGCCCTTATCTATGGCGGTGAAATCACCGAGGCGCCGAAGTGGCGGCCGATCACGATGGTCACCATCGGCATCATTGCCTTCGCCCTCCTG
>CAIMEE010000258.1 GCA_903839865.1 Enhydrobacter aerosaccus
CGCTGGTCCATCTCAGCACAGGCCGAGCCGACCTTGCGCGAACTGGGCGAGCGCGGCGACATCATCAAGACCATGCACCGTGCGCTCGCCGACCATGGCCTCGCCGACGAACGCGCCCCCGCGCAATATGTGGCGCACGGCAAGCAGATCACCGAACCGATCGTGGGCCGCGTGCTCGCCAAGGGCCTGGCCGGCGACGAGATGGGCGACCGGCTGCACCTCGTCATCGATGGCGTGGACGGCCGCACCCACTATGTCGAGATGGCGGACGCCGGCCGCATCGACGACATCAGACGCGGCCACATCGTCGCGCTCGACCCGGTGGCGACCAGGGCCGAGCCCCGGCCGGCGGATGTCAACATCCAGATCATGGCGGAGGCCAATGGCGGCATCTACCAGCCGAGCCTTCATCTGGAAGCGACGCGGGACATCATCGAACAGCGCCACGGCGACCCGGACGCCTTCATTCGCTCCCATGTGCGTCGGCTGGAAGCCTTGCGCCGCGCGGGGCATGTCGAGCGCATCGACGCCGACCATTGGAAAATCCCCGGCGACATCGCCGAGCGGGGCATGGCCTATGACGCCCCCGGTCGGCCCAAGGATTTCGGCATCCGCACGCTGTCCACGCTCGACCTCGACCGGCAGGTGGGCAGCGACGGGGCGACCTGGCTCGACCGTGAGCTGGTGGCGAAAGACCATCTGCCCCTTGCCGGGACCGGCTTCGGCCAGGAGGTGAACGCCGCGCTCGACCGGCGCGCCGCGCGGCTCGTCGAAATGGGCCATGCCAGCGTGAAGGACGGTCTCATTTCCATTCCCCGGCGCACGGTCGCCGCGCTGGAGCGCCAGGAGATCGATCGAGTCGGCAAAGAGATGGCCGCCGAGCGTGGACTGACCTACAGCCCGTCTGGGTCCGGCGAATATGTATCCGGCCGGCTGGCGGGCGTCGCCAGTCTCGCCAGCGGGCGCTTCGCCATGATCGAGGACGGGCTCGGCTTCCAGCTCGTGCCCTGGCAGCCCGTGCTGGAGAAGCGTCTCGACCAGCACATCAGCGGCGTCCGCCGCGACGATGGCGGCATCGAATGGAGTTTTAGCCGCAATCGGCAGATCGGACTGGGGCTATGAAGAGCCTTGAAAAATACGGCATTATGCCGTATATGTTGGAGCCGAAGGAGGCCCCCATGCCCAAGCCCCAAATCGAAGCCGAGACTGCCCGACTGGAAGCGCGCGTCCCCGTGCAGGTCTACGACCAGATGCAGCGCGCCGCCCGCCTGCGCGGCATGACCCTGACCGGCTACCTCATCTCCACCGCCGGCGAGGACGCCCGCCGCGTCGTCGAGGACGCCGACATCATGCGCCTGGCGCGCGAGGACCAAATCCGCTTCGCTGAAGCACTGATCAATCCGCCGGAGCCGAACGCGCGGCTGGCCCGCGCGGCGAAGCGCCATGCTGAGCTGATCGAGCGCCGGTGAACGTCCGCTTCGCCATCGAGCCGCTGGCGAAGGCGCACAATCGGGATGACTTCACCTGCGGCAACGACCGGATCGACCGCTATTTCCGCGAGACCGTCTCTCAGGACGTGAAGCGCAAATACGCCACCTGTTTCGTCGCCAGGGAGATCGCGACGGACCGGGTGGCGGGCTTCTACACGCTGTCCTCCAGCAACGTGCCGTTGACCGAGGTTCCCGAGCCGCTGGCGAAGAAACTGCCGCGCTACCCGACCGTTCCGGCGGTGCTGATCGGCTGGCTTGGCCGCCATAGCGACTATGCCGGACAAGGGATCGGAGAAGTCTTGCTGTTTGACGCCATCAAGACCGTCGCCACAGCCCCGATCGGCGCCCACGCCATTTTCGCCGACGCGATCGACGACAGTGCGGCCGCCTTCTACATGGCCTTCGGCTTCGCGCCCTTGGTGCAACGGCCACGCACCCTCTATCTGCCGGTGGCGACGGCGTTGAGCCTGGTATCGCCATGATGACCGCCGTCGCCCCTACGCCGTTTCAGCCCCGCGCCGCCGCGCGCAAGTCTTTTTACGCCATGGCGCGCGGAGGCTTCCGGCGTAGAAAAAGGCTATTCTTTGAAGGGCCTCGTTCGCCGATTCTGGACCAATGGCCAGACCTCGCAAAGAACGCCCCCCGAGCGCATCCGAGCAACTTGAAGCATTGCTCGGTCAACCCTGGCCGTTTACGGGCCGGCCGCCGAAGCGCGACCTTTCGACCTGGATCGTCACCGACGATTGGCCCGAGCATATCCCGGTCACGGAAGCAGAGGTGGACGTGTTCGAGGCGTGGTTCGGCGACCTCTTCGATGAGTTGTTCGGGCCGCGCCGATGAGGTGAGAAGGAGGCATACGCCATGACCGTGCCGCTACGCGCCGCCCTTTACTTGCGCGTCTCAACAGCGCGGCAGGCCGAGCATGATGTCTCCATCCCCGACCAGAAGCGCCAGGGCGAAGCCTATTGCGTTTCACGCGGCTACCAACTCGTCGAGACCTATGTGGAGCCGGGCGCGTCGGCCACCAACGACCGTCGGCCCGAGTTCCAGCGCATGATCGAAGCGGGCACGTCGAAGCCCGCGCCGTTCGACGTGGTGATCGTCCATTCGTTCAGCCGGTTCTTCCGCGATCACTTCGAGCTGGAATTCTACGTCCGGAAGCTCGCGAAGAATGGGGTGAAGCTCGTCTCAATCACCCAGGAGATGGGCGACGATCCCATGCACGTCATGATGCGGCAGATCATGGCGCTGTTCGACGAGTATCAGTCCAAGGAAAACGCCAAGCACGTCATGCGGGCCTTGAAGGAGAACGCCCGGCAGGGCTTCTGGAACGGCTCGCTGCCGCCCATCGGCTATCGCGTCGTCGCGGCCGAGCAACGGGGATCGAAGACCAAGAAGAAGCTGGAGATCGACCCGCTACATGCCGA
>CAIMEE010000259.1 GCA_903839865.1 Enhydrobacter aerosaccus
CTTGGGTGGGCCTGCGGGCGGCAAGCGTCCATGGGGATGCCTTGGTTCTTGTCTGCGTTCAGATTGGGTCGTTCGCCCGGCTTGCCGGTCCTCGGCCTTGCACGAAGCCAAGCTGAGCGGCCCCAAGCCGGAACCTGTCAACATCTTTGAGACACATCACCGCCCGAGTTTAGCTCGGGTCAGCGACCACCCGCGCGACCTTCGGCGGGTTGATCCAGGCGGCTTCCGGCGTCGCCTTGGCGGCCGGTTTGCCATTCACGAATCGATCGGGATTCCGCCCATAAGCACCTAACATTACAACATTTCTGGCGAGCAGCACCGCGGCGCCACGCCCGCGGTGATGGTCGGCCGGCGTCAGCATCGCGATGCCCGAGTGGTGGTGGTCGTTGTTGTACCAGTCGAAAAAGGCGCGGCAGAAGCCCCGCCCATCGGCCATGCTGCCAAACCGCGGCGGAAAATTTGGCCTGTATTTCATGGTCTTGAAGTGACTCTCCGAGTACGGATTGTCGTTCGAGACGTGCGGCCGGCTGTGCGACTTCGTGACGCCGAGGTTTGCGAGCAGCGCCGCCACGTGCAGCGAGGTCATCGACGTGCCGCGGTCGGCGTGAATGCTCAGCTGGTCGGGAAGAATCCCTTGCCGTTTGCAGGTTTCGGCGATGAACTGCCCTGCGAGCTCGTCCTTTTCGCAGTCAGCGAGCATCCAGCCGACGACCATCCGGCTGAAGATGTCGATCATCACATACAGCTGAAAATACTGGTACTTGACCGGCCCTTTGAGCTTGGTGATGTCCCAGGTCCACACCTCGTTTGGCCGCGTCGCGAGCAGTTCGGGGCACTCATAGACCGGATGCCGTAAAAGTCTCCTGCGTTCGCGCACTTGGTCGTGGGCCTTGAGGATGCGGTACATCGTGCGCTCCGAGCACAGATACTTGCCCTCGTCGAGCAGCGTCGTGACGATTTCCCCCGGCGCCTGGTCCGCAAAGCGCGGACTATTCACGGTTTCCAGCACGGTCGCGCGCTCGGCGGTCGTGAGCGTGCGGCGCGGTGATGCCCGCCGCTCCTTCTGGCCGCACGCGACCGGCGCGGGCCGTTCGTGGCGATACCACGAGGCCCGCGGCACGCCGAACGCGCGGCACGCGTCCGCAGCCGTCCCAGGCGGCATGGATTCGCTCACGGCTTGCATCAATCGTCCTCGTCGTCGAGCGTCGCCAAGGTGATCCCCAGCAGCGAAGCCACTTTTTTTTGGATGTCGATGACCAGCTCGGACCGCGCCAATTGCCGCTTGAGCATCATGTTTTCGCGCCGCAGCGCCTTCATCTCGGCCGCGTTTGGGTCGACAGGCTTGGCGACCGGCCCCCGTTTGACCGGCGGCCGGGCCTCCGCCACCGCGCGCCGCCACTCGCTGAGCTGCTGGTCGTAGAGGCCTTCCTCGCGCAGCATCGCGCTGATCATGCCGGTACCGGCCAAGGCCTCGGCTTTGCGCACGATTTTCAGCTTGTACTCGTTCGTGTAGGTACGGCGAGTGGCCTTGGGCACGACCTCGGCGTCTCTCGTTTTCTCAGCGCGGCCGGAAACGCGCCCGGGCTCTAACCCCTTGTCCGCCAAGGCTACCAAGGGGTTAGAGCCCGCATTTGCGGACTCACCGGACAGCGACTCGCTGCGCTTGTCGCCAGGAACCATTTCTTCGCTTCGCTCGAACACTGCACACCTCGACGCCCTCGCTAAACTATCTCAAATTCCGTGTCTCAGATCATGTTGGCAGAGAGGGCTTGCGCTTTACCTGATGTGGAGGGATCCGGAGACGCTCGGTGTCGTGCGATAGCCGAGTGGGAAGCGTTGCGTGATTCCCGACC
>CAIMEE010000260.1 GCA_903839865.1 Enhydrobacter aerosaccus
ACCGGCTTCTATGTGCCGCGCGGCGATACGCCGGCCGCGGAAACCGACGGACCCGTGGGCACGGCACTACTGGCCGCAGCGCTGGCGGCGTGCGGTGTGCCGGCAAGGATCGCCGTCGATGCGCCGTGCGAGGCGGCGGTTCGTGCCGCCGTGTCGGCAGCGGGTGGAGGTGTCGCCGTCGATGTCGTCGCGCTCGGGGATCGGGCCGCGATTGGCCGGGTGGCGGAGAGCTGGCGCGGGGCGGGCGTGACGCACGCCGTCGCCATCGAGCGGTGTGGACCCAGTCCCGATGGCCGGCCGCGCAACATGCGGGGTGCCGATGTTTCTGAATGGACGGCGCCGCTCGATGAGCTGTTCGTCGCGGGCGCCTGGGTTCGTATCGGCGTTGGAGACGGCGGCAACGAGATCGGCATGGGCCGCCTGCCGGCCGGGTTGATCGCGCGCACCGTTCCCAACGGCGAGCAGATCGCCTGCGTCACCGGATGCGATCACCTTGTCGTGGCCGGTGTGTCCAATTGGGGAGCTTGTGGTCTGATTGCTGCGCTGGCGGTCGTGCGGCCGGACTGGGCGCCTACGCTCGATCGCTTCCTCACCGCAGAGCGAGATGCCGACGTGACCCGCGCAACGGTCGAACAGGCGGGCGCCATCGACGGCGTCACGGCGCGACGCGAGGCGACCGTCGACGGATTCGGCCCCGAGGTTCATGCCGCCGTGGTCGACGATCTGCGGCGCATTGCTTGGGGCAAACCGGCGGACTAGGGTCGCCGCCATGGAAAATCCCGCCAGCGAAAACCCGTACGCTCCCACGCATCCCGAAATTCGCGACGCCGTTCGCGCCCTTTGCCTCAAGTTCGACGGCGCCTACTGGCGCAATCTCGACCGCGAGCGCGGCTATCCGACGGCGTTCGTGAAGGCGCTGACCGAAGCGGGATGGCTCTCGATCCTGATCCCGGAGGAGTACGGCGGTGCAGGCCTCGGCATTTCTGCGGCTTCCGCCGTGTTGGAAGAGATTCACAAGGCCGGCTGCAACGCCGCCGCCTGCCATGCGCAGATGTACATCATGGGCACGGTGCTGCGGCACGGCAGCAAGGAGCAGAAGGAACGCTACCTGCCCAAGATCGCCACCGGCGAGCTGCGTCTGCAGGCGTTCGGCGTCACCGAGCCCACCAGCGGTACCGATACGCTCGCCCTGCGCACCACCGCGGTGAAGAAGAACAACAGCACCTACGTCGTGAACGGCCAGAAGGTGTGGACCAGCCGCGCCGAGCATTCCGACCTGATGCTGCTGCTCGCCCGCACCACGCCGCGCGAGCAGACGCAAAAGCGCACGGAAGGCCTGTCGGTGTTCCTGGTCGACATGCGCGCGGCGCTGAACAAGGGGCTTACGATCAAGCCAATCCGCACCATGATGAACCACAACACCACCGAGGTGTTCTTCGACGAAATGGAAGTGCCGGCCGAGAACCTGATCGGCGAGGAGGGGCAGGGCTTCCGCTACATCCTCTCCGGCATGAATGCCGAGCGCGTGCTGATCGCCTCGGAATGCATCGGCGACGGCCGCTGGTTCATCGACAAGGCGGTGAACTACGCCAAGGAGCGCAAGCTGTTCGGCCGGCCGATCGGGCAGAACCAGGGCGTCCAATATCCGATCGCGCGCGCCTATACGCAGATCGAGGCCGCGGACCTGATGGTGCGCAAGGCGGCCACCATGTTCGAGGCCGGCATCAATGCCGGTGCCGAGGCCAACATGGCCAAGATGCTGGCGTCCGAGGCCGCCTGGTCGGCCGCGGAGATGTGCGTGCAAACCCACGGCGGGTTCGGTTTTGCCGAGGAGTACGACATCGAGCGCAAGTTCCGCGAGGCGCGTCTCTATACGGTGGCGCCGATCTCGACCAACATGATCCTGAACTTCGTCTCCGAGCACGTGCTCGGGTTGCCGCGCTCGTACTAGAGGACGCCCTTCACCACCTGCCAAACGACATAGGGTCCGATCCAGAGCAGGAAGACCGTCCAGATCGCCGTGAGCAGGGTAAATATCCAGCCCAGAATCGCCATCAGCCCGTCGCGCTCCAGCTGGGCGAGGCAAAAGAACAGGATTGCCCAGGCAGGGAAGAAATTGTCGAACGGGATCGGCAACGCGAGGATGAAGATGCAGCCGATCCACGCGATCATCAACAGGCTGCGCGCCGTGCCGCGCAGCCACCATTCATGCCGGGGATGAACGATGCTCTCCAGCCACGTTATCGGCCGGCGCACGCGTTCGAGGGTATCCTGCAGCTTGCCGCGCGGTATCGCGTGTCCGGTCAGTCGCTCGGGCAAGGTCGGCGCGGGACGGCCAAGCCATTCCTGCACGGCGAACAGCAGCATCGGCCAGCCCGTCACGCTCGACAGCAGCGGAATGCCGGTCGGCACGCAATTGGGCAGGTCGAGAACGGCAATGATGAAGGCAAAAGAGCGCGCCTCGAGGCCCGCCAGCAGCGCACCGACCGTCAGGAGTTGATCGCGCGGGCCCGCGAACAGCCGCTCGAGCGTCGGCAGCAGTGCGCTGCGATCGTTCATCCCGCCCGGGCGAGTAGCCTGCGGGCGAGCACAAGGTGCGGCTTGTCGAGCATCTTGCCGTCGAGCGTGAGGACGCCCGCGCCAGGATTGTTCTCGAACGTCGCCACGACCTTCTTGGCCCATTCGACTTCGGCGGCACTGGGCGTGAAGACCTCGTGGATGATCGCCACCTGGTCGGGGTGAATGGCGATCTTGCCGCCATAGCCCATGCGCCGGGCGTCGACGGCCTCGGCACGCAGGCCGTCGATGTTCTTGATGTCGGGATAGACGGTGTCGTAGGCGGTGACGCCGGCTGCGACCGAGGCCATCAGGTTGATGGTGCGGGCGAGCTTGAACGTGTCGTCGTAGACGCCGGCGCTCGGGCCCTTGGCCAGCGCGCCGAGATCGGCCATCAGATCCTCGCCGCCCCACGAATGCCCCATCAGCCTTATGTGCTTGGCGGGAGCCGCGGTCAGCGCGAGGACGGCGGCAGCGCTTTCGGTAGCGATGGTGAGGATGCGCGTCGAGTCGATCTCGATCCCCTCGCGCGCCTCGAAGGCATCGAGCCACATGGCGAGACGGTCGAGATCGGTCTGGCCGACGCATTTCGGGAAGACAATGCCGTCCGGCCGGCCCTGCATGACGACGGCGAGATCGCCGAGCGTCAGTCCGGTGTCGAGCGCGTTGACGCGGACATAGAGCTTGGGCCCGCTGCGGCTCGCGGATTTGAGGTAGGCCAGCGCCATCTCGCGCGCGATTTTCTTGCGGTCCGTCGCGACGGAATCCTCGAGGTCGAGGATCAGACCGTCGGGGCCGGAAGAAGGGCCCTTGGCGAGCTTGCGCTCTGAGTCGGCGGGCACGAACAGGAACGAACGCATGATCTACCTCAGTTCTTGGGACGCTTGCGCATCAGCGCCTGGCGTTTGCATTCCGCGACGATCTCGCCGCGCTGGTTGGTGGCAGCATGAGCGAACTCGACGATACCGGCATCGGCGCGCGACTTGCTCTCGCGCATGGACAGCACCGTGGTCTTCACCTTGAGCGTGTCGCCGTGGAACACGGGCTTGGGAAAGCGCACGTCGGTCATCCCGAGATTGGCGACCGTCGTTCCAAGCGTCGTGTCGTTCACCGTGATGCCGATCATCAGGCCCAGGGTGAACAGGCTGTTCACGATGCGCTGGCCGAACTCGGTCTTCGACGCGAACTCCTCGTCGAGATGCAGCGGCTGCACGTTCATGGTGAGGGAGCTGAACAGCACATTGTCCATTTCAGTCACGGTCCGCGTCCAGGCGTGATCGAAGCCGCGGCCGACCGAAAACTCCTCGAAATAGAGACCTGCCATCTTTTCCCCTGCGAAAGAGCCCTTTCCTAGCACGGATGGACGGTGCCGGGCCCCGCATCGTATCAATGCGGCCACAAGACGAAACAGCCGTTCCAGGGAGCAAATAATGCGGGCGATGATGAGCGAGACGCCGGGCGGACCGGAAAGCCTGAAGCTGATGGAGCTTCCGTCCAAGCCGCTCGGCAAGGGCCAGGTGCGCGTTGCCGTCCGCGCGGCGGGCGTGAATTTCCCCGACACGCTGATCATCGCCGACAAGTACCAGTTCAAGCCGCCGCGTCCCTTCGCGCCGGGCCATGAGGTGGCGGGCGACATCACCGAAGTGGGCGAAGGCGTCACCGCTTACAAAGTGGGCGACCGGGTGATCGCCGCGATCGGCCATGGCGGCTATGCGACCGAAGTGGTCGCCGACCAGATCGCGCTACTGCCGATGCCCAAGAACATGAGCTACGAAGATGGTGCGGCCTTCACCATGACCTACGGCACCTCGTACTACGCGCTGAAGCAGCGTAGCAGCTACAAGCCGGGCGAGACCCTGCTCGTGACGGGCGCGTCGGGCGGCGTCGGCCTCACCGCCGTTGAGCTGGGCGCGCTGATGGGCCTCAAGGTGATCGCGGCCGTGGGCTCTGACGAGAAGATGGAGGTCTGCCGCAAGTACGGCGCCACCATGTTCGTGAACTACACGAAGGATAAAATGCGCGACAAGGTGAAGGAACTCACCCACGGCAATGGCGCGGACATCATTTATGACGCCGTGGGCGGCGACGCCTTCGACGAATCGGTGCGCTGCATCGCCTGGTACGGGCGCCTGCTGGTCGTGGGCTTTGCCGCCGGCCGCATTCCGTCGCTGCCGGCCAACCTCGCGTTGCTGAAGAGCTGTGACGTGCGTGGTGTGTTCTATGGCGCCTGGCGCGGACGCGAGCCGCAGGAGGCGCGCAAGAATTTCGACGAGATGCTCGCCTGGTATGCCGAAGGCAAGCTGAAGCCGCATATCTCGATGCGCTTCCCGCTGGAGAAGGCGGCGGACGCGATGAACGCGCTGCTCTCGCGCAAGGCGACGGGCAAGGTCGTCCTGACGACAGGCTAGCCGGACATGGGCAGGCTCGCGGGCAAGATAGCGATTGTGACGGGCGCCGCATCGGGTATTGGCGCTGCCTCGGCCAGATTGTTTTCCGAGGAGGGCGCCCAGGTAATGGCCGTCGACCGCCCGCAGTCCGAGATCGCGACGGTGCACGCCGGCCATGACGCCATCGCCTCGTTTGCGGCCGATATCACGGCGGACGATGCACCGAAGCGGATCGTGGCGGAGACGCTCGCCCGGTTCGGCGGTCTCGACATCCTGTTCAACAACGCCGGCGTAAGCGGCCGCGCCTTCGTGGAAGAAATGACCGATGCGGAGTGGGATCGCGTGAATGACGTCAACGTGCGGGGCATGTTCCGGCTGTGCCGGGAGGCGATCCCGGCGCTGAAAGCCCGTGCGAGGGAAAAAGGCCGCGCCCGCATCGTCAATACGGCATCGGTGATGGCGTTCGATACCGACTATGGCCTCGCGGCCTATTGCGCCTCGAAAGCAGGTGTCGGCGGCCTGACGCGCACGCTGGCGCTCGAGCTCGGCAAGTTCAACATCACCGCGAACTACGTCTGTCCCGGCGCGATCTACACCGGCATGACCCAGGGCAATTTCGACAAACCCGAGATCCGGGAAGTCTGGGAAAAGAAGGCAGCCTTGCGCCGCTTGGGACAGCCGATCGATATTGCCCGCGGGGCGCTCCTGCTTGCCTCCGACGATGCCGACTTCATCACGGGTCACGAACTCGTGGTCGATGGCGGCCTGACGCTCAGAACCTAGGACATCGACATGGCCAACATTCATTCCTTCGCCGCGGACTATAGCGAGGCGCGCGACAAGTTCCTGGCGGCAGCCCGGATCGCCAATGCGGCGACGGCGCGCTACGACAATCCCACCAAGGGGCCCAAGGGCGAGTCGCTGTCGACAGATGTCGCCCGCCTCGGCCCGGACGATGCGTCGAAGATCGTGGTCACGATCTCCAGCACGCACGGCGCCGAAGGCTATTGCGGTTCGGGTGTCCAGGTCGACTGGCTGGCCACAATCGGCGCCGGCGGCCTGCCCAAGGATACCGCTGCGCTCTTCATTCATGCGATCAACCCGTACGGCTTTGCCTGGACACGGCGCGTGACGGAGGAGGGCAACGACCTCAATCGCAACTACGTCGATCACTCCAAGCCCTATCCGGCCAACAACGGCTATGCCGACATCCACGACTGGTTGATCCCGAAGGATTTCGGCCCGAACAGCGTCGCCCAGGCCGACGCCAAGCTCGCGGAGTACCGGGCCAAGGTGGGCGACAAGGCCTATTTCGCGGCGATGTCGGGTGGCCAGTACACCCATCCCGATGGATTCTTCTTCGGCGGTGGCGGACCGAGCTGGTCGAACCGCACGCTGCACGCGATCGCCGACAAGTATCTCAAGGGCCGCAGCGATATTGCCGTGATCGACTTCCATACCGGCCTCGGTCCCTACGGCTACGGCGAGCCGATCACGCACTACGATATCGACAGCGGCGGCTCGCGACGGGTGCGCGCCTTCTGGGGCGAATCGGTGACCGAGTCCAAGCGCGGGCAGACGGCCTCGGCCGCCCGTGATGGCCTGGGGCACTACGGCCTCAACCGCGTGTTCAAGGAACCCGAGACCAGGCTCACCATGTGCACGCTCGAATACGGCACCTTCGACCGCGAGAGCGGCCAGAAGGCGTTCCGCGCCGATCACTGGCTGTACAAATATGGCGATCCGCAGGGCAAGGAGGCGGCGCCGGTCCGGGCGGCCATGCGCCGGCAGTTCTACCCCGATACGGACGACTGGAAGGAGGCCGTGCTGTTCCGCGGGCACCAGGTCGTACGGCAGGCCATCGCCGGCGTGCAACTCGGGGCCATCTGAGCTTGGGGACAAGCGGCCAAAAAGAGCCATTTGTCCGCTAGTCGATCCTGCTACAAAGCCGTCATGCGTGCCTTGGCGGCGCTCGTCGCGTTTGGAATCGTGGCGGCGCTCAATTTCCTTTGGTGGTGGTGGCCCAACAGGCCGGTCGAGATCGCCGGCTGGACGAATGCGCCTTTGCAGAGCGTGTCGTTCGCGCCCTATCGCCCCGGCCAAAGTCCGCTGACGCGGACATTCCCGACACCGGACCAGATCGACGAGGATCTTGCCCGGCTGAAGGGCAAGGTGCGCGCGGTGCGGACCTATTCGACCGGCGAGAACCTCGAGGCGGTGCCGCAGCGTGCCGGCAAATACGGGCTGAAGGTCTGGCACGGCGCGTGGCTGAACGACAACGACAAGGAGAATCTCGAGCAGATCAATCTCCTGATCGATCACGCAAACAAGTATTCGGACACGATCGAGCGCGTGATCGTCGGCAACGAAGTGCTGCTACGCAAGGACCTGACCGCCAATCAACTCCGGGGTTACATCCGGCAGGTGAAGCAACGGGTGAAACAGCCGGTCACCTACGCCGATGTCTGGGAATTCTGGCTGCGCAACCCGTCCCTGGCTGACGAAGTCGACTTCATCACGATCCACGTGCTGCCGTACTGGGAAGACGAGCCGATTGGCCTCGATCGCCGTGAGCCGGACGGGACGCTGCGGATCGAAAAGCACATCGTCGACATCGTGCACAAGGTGCAGGCCCGCTTCCCGGGCAAGAAGATCGTGATCGGCGAGACGGGCTGGCCGAGCGATGGCCGCATGCGCTCCGATGCACGCACGGGCAGGATCGAGCAGGTGCGGTACTTCTCGATCTTCCGCGCGATCGCCGAACGCGAGCATCTCGACTACAACGTCGTGGAAGCCTTTGACCAGTTCTGGAAGTCCCGCCAGGAGGGCACGGTGGGCGCCACCTGGGGCCTGCTCGATGCCGAACGGCACGACAAGTTCCAGCTCGGCAAGCCCGTTGTGGCCGAGCCGCATTGGCGCATCCTCTACACGCTCTCGATCATGCTGTCGGGGCTGCTCGTGCTGGCCTTCGCGTCGTGGCGCCGTCGCGCTGAGGCCAAGCAGATCGCCATCTTCGCGGTCTTCGCCCAACTCGTGGCGACGGTCTACGTCCAGTCGGTCTGGATCGATCTTTCGCGGACCTTCTATTTCGAGCGCATGCTCGGAATGGTCTTCTGGGCGCTGCTGCTGGGCGCCTTCGGATATGCGTTGCTGCGCGGCATCGCCGACAGCCTGACCGGACGCATGGCCGATCCGTCGCTTTACGGCGCGCGCGTGCGCGAGGCCTGGCAGGCGTGGCGGGAGCTGCCGCGCCTGCGGATATTCCAGCGCATCGACCTGTTCCTGCAGCTGCTCTACCTGGCGCTCACCGTGCTGTGCATCTTCTATCTCGTGGTAATCACCATCGACTGGTACGGCGGCGGCTTCCATATCGGCCTGAGCTACTTCGCTATCGCCATCGACGGCCGGTACCGCGATTTCCCGATCTGGAGCTTCGCGATGCCCAGCGTCGTGCTCATGGCCTGGAAGATCATGACCATGCTGCGCAAGGAGAAGGTGCCCCGGCGGGAGCGCTTCATGCGCGGCCTTTCCTTCGGCCGGCTGCTGGGCTTTGACGGCAGTGCCGGCTATGTGCGGATGGACAAGTCCTTCAGCCGCTTGCGGCCGGTCTTGCCTGAAATCGCCCTGGCCGGCCTGCTGATCGTATGGGCCGCCGCCCTGGTGGTCACGGAGGGCGCGATCAAGGTCTACGACGGCGGCGCGGGCGGTTTCGTGGGCAGCGACGGCGGACGCTGGGTGATCCGCACGCTGTTCTGGAACACGCAGGCCGATTGGTTCGCGGGCCTCGCCGTTCTGATGGCGATTCCCTATCTCGCGACCATATACGTATCGATCCGCGAGCCGCTGGCAGAACTGCCGCCGGACTCCTATACGAGCAAGTGGTAGCCTGAAGGCTGGAGTAGACAGATGGAAATCACCCATGGAAATTAAGGGCGAGTACAAGATCGCGGCCCCACGCGAGAAGGTTTTTGCGGCGCTGAACGATCAGGCGATCCTGCAGGCCTGCATTCCGGGCTGCGAGACGCTGGAGAAGCTGTCCGACACTGAAATGACGGCCAAGGTTCGCCTGCGGATCGGGCCGGTGAGCGCAGGCTTCTCGGGCAAGGTCACTCTGTCCGACATCGATCCGCCCAACGGCTACAAGATCAGCGGCGAGGGGCAGGGCGGTGTTGCGGGCTTTGCCAAGGGCGGAGCGGTGGTGAAGCTGACCGAGGACGGCAGCGACACGGTTCTGACATATGAAGTCGATGCCCAGGTCGGTGGCAAGATCGCCCAGGTCGGCGCACGCCTGATCCAGGGCACGGCCAAGAAACTGGCAGATCAGTTCTTCGGCAAGTTCGCCGAGAGCGTCGGCGCACCGCCACCGGTTGCCGCGGCGTAACCATGGCGCCGAATGACCCGATCCAGCCTGCGTCGTCTGCTGCAGCGCAACGCGGCTTCCGCCATTGGACGATCATCGGCATCGTCGTGGCGGTTCTGATCGTGGTTTTCCTGCTGCGGCGCTGACGCGCAATCGTCTAGGGGCGATTGCGCGATCCTTACCGCAGAGCGTTATTCCGCATTCGTAATTCGCTTGACCGGCGCACGAGCGGCGCGCGAGAGTCCCTTTCAACGCCGGGTTGGCGCGCGTCAACGCGCCGCGACGCAACGAATTTCGAGGGAGAAGAGTAATGACGCTTTCCGTCGCCATGACTGTCAACGGCAAGGCCGTTTCCGGCAAGGTTGAGGCCCGCACGCTGCTGGTCCAGTTCCTGCGCGAGAACCTCGGCATGACCGGCACCCATGTCGGCTGCGACACCAGCCAGTGCGGTGCTTGCGTCGTCGACGTCGACGGCAAGTCCGTGAAGTCCTGCACCATGCTGGCTGTCCAGGCCGAAGGCACCAAGGTCACGACGATCGAGGGCCTCGCGCCGAGCGCCGACAAGCTGCACCCGATGCAGGAAGCCTTCCGCGACAACCACGCGCTTCAGTGCGGCTTCTGCACGCCGGGCATGGTGATGAGTGCCATCGACATGGTGAAGCGCAACAATTACCAGCTCGACGAGGCGACGGTGCGCCGCGAGCTCGAGGGCAACCTCTGCCGCTGCACCGGCTACCACAACATCGTGAAGGCAATTCTGGCCGCCGCGCCAGCAATGAAGTCTGCAGGAGTGTAAACGCCATGACCGCCGGAACCGGAATCGGTGCCCGGGTACTCCGTCGGGAAGACAAGCGCTTCCTGACGGGAACGGGCCGTTATGTGGACGATCTGCCCCTCGCACGGGCGACCTACGCGTATGTTCTGCGTTCCCCGCATGCTCATGCGAAGATCAAGTCGATCGACACGGCAAAGGCAAAGGCAATGCCGGGCGTCGTCGAGATCTTCACGGGCAAGGACACCGCCGACGCGAAGATGGGCGGTCTGATCTGCGGCTGGGTGGTCAAGGACAAGAACGGCGAGCCGCACAAGGCGCCCGCCCATCCGGTGATGGCGCTCGATACCGTGCGCTACGTCGGCGACACGGTGGCGATGATCGTTGCCAACAGCATCGATGAAGCCAAGGACGCGGCCGAAGCGATCAAGGTCGACTATGAAGTAAAGCCGGCCAACGTCGATCTCGCCCGCGCGCTCGACAAGGGCGCCCCCCAGGTTCACCCGGAAGCACCGGGCAATCTGATCTACGACTGGGAGATTGGCGTGAAGGCCGATGTCGAGGCAGCGTTCGCCAAGGCAGCGCACGTCACCGAGCTCGACATCGTGAACAACCGCCTGATCCCGAACGCGATGGAGCCGCGCGCGGCGGCAGCGGAGTACGACAAGGGCACGGGCAACTACACGCTGTGGTCGACATCGCAGAACCCGCAGGTGCTGCGTCTCATCCTGTCGGCCTTCGTGCTGGGCATTCCCGAGCACAAGCTGCGTGTCGTGGCGCCCGATGTGGGCGGCGGCTTCGGCAGCAAGATCTTCTGCTACAACGAAGAGACCATGGTGTGCTGGGCCGCGAGCCGGGTCGGCCGTCCGATCAAGTGGACCGCCGAGCGTTCCGAGTCCTTCATGACTGACGCGCATGGTCGCGACCACGTCACCCACGCCGAACTGGCGATGGACAAGGACGGCAAGTTTCTCGCCCTCAAGGTCGAGACGATTGCCAACATGGGTGCCTACCTGTCCACCTTCTCGACGGCGGTGCCGACTTACCTCTATGCGACGCTGCTGGCGGGCCAGTACACGACGCCGCTGATCTACGCCAACGTGAAGGCGGCGGTGACGCACACCGCGCCGGTCGATGCCTATCGCGGCGCCGGACGGCCGGAGGCAACCTTCGTGATCGAGAGCATCGTGTCGAAGGCGGCGGTCGAGATGAAGATGGATACGGCGGATCTGCGCCGGAAGAACTTCATTCCGAAGGAGGCCTTCCCGTACCAGACGCCGGTTGCGCTGCAGTACGATTCGGGCAACTACCCGCCCATCATCGACGAGGCGATCAAGATTTCGGGCTACAAGGACTTCGAGTCCCGCCGTGCCGAGGCCAAGTCGCGCGGCAAGCTGCGCGGCATCGGCTTCTCGTCCTACATCGAGGCCTGTGGCTTGGCGCCGTCTAATGTCGTCGGTTCGCTCGGGGCGGGCGTCGGCCAATGGGAATCTGCCCAGATCAAGTTCAACCCGACGGGCAATGTCCAGGTCATGACGGGGGCGCACAGCCACGGCCAGGGCCACGAAACGACCTTCGCCCAGCTCATCCACGACAAGCTCGGCGTGCCGATGGACCAGATCGAGATCGTCCATGGCGACACGGCGACGACGCCGTTCGGCATGGGCACCTATGGCTCGCGTTCGCTGGCCGTCGGCGGCTCGGCGATCATGAAGGCCACCGACAAGATCATTGCCAAGGGCAAGAAGGTCGCGGCCCATCTTATGGAAGCCGATGTGGCCGACGTCGAGTTCGAGAACGGCACCTTCAAGGTGGCGGGCACGGACAAGAGCGTGCCGCTGGGGCAGGTCGTATTCTCGGCCTACGTGCCGCACAACTATCCGCTCGCTGAAGTCGAGCCAGGCATGGACGAGAATGCCTTCTACGATCCGGCGAACTTCGTCTATCCGTCCGGCACGCAGATCTGCGAGGTCGAGATCGATCCCGACACCGGCGAGGTGGAGGTGATTGCCCATACCGCGGTCGACGACTTCGGCAACATCATCAATCCGATGATTGTCGAGGGCCAGGTCCATGGCGGCATCGTGCAGGGCGTGGGCCAGGCGCTCTTCGAGAACGCCGTCTACGACAAGGGCACGGGCCAGCTGATCAGCGGCTCGTACATGGACTACACCATGCCGCGCGCCGACAATTTCCCGTCGTTCAAGCTCGGCTACAAGACGACACCATGCCCGCACAATCCGCTGGGCGTGAAGGGATGCGGCGAAGCGGGTGCGATCGCCGCACCTGCTGCCGTGATGAACGCTGTCTGCGATGCGCTGGCACCGCTCGGTATCAAGCACGTGGAAATGCCGGCCACGTCGCTCAACATCTGGCAAACGATTCAGGGCGCCCAGCGCGTGGCCGCCGAGTAACTGGAGGAAGACCTATGTACGATTTCGCTTACCACCGCCCCAAGACCCTGGCCGACGCGGTCGCCACGCTGAAGGGCAAGGATGAGGCCCGGCCGATGTCGGGCGGCATGACGCTGATCCCGACCCTGAAGCAGCGGCTGGCCAAGCCCAGCGACGTGGTCGATCTTGGCGGCATCAAGGAACTGGCCGGCATCAAGGCCGATGGGTCCAGCGTCACGATCGGCGCCATGACCAAGCACTACGACGTGTCGGTGTCGCCCGACGTGAAGAAGACGATCCCGGCGCTTGCCGAACTGGCCGGCCACATCGGCGATCCGGCGGTGCGTAACCGCGGCACCATCGGCGGCTCGGTCGCCAACAGCGATCCGGCGGCGGACTATCCCGCGGCCGTCGTGGCGCTGAACGCCACGATCACGACGAATACCGGCAAGCATGCCGCCGACGGCTTCTTCAAGGGCCTGTTCGAGACGGCGCTGGCGGACGGCGAGCTGATCACCTCGATCACCTTCCCCAAGCCCGAGAAAGCCGCCTACATGAAGTTCCCCAACCCGGCGTCGCGCTACGCGATGGTCGGTGTGTTCGTGGCCAAGACCAAGGACGGCGTCCGCGTCGCGGTCACCGGCGCCGGCTCCGCCGTGTTCCGCGTGAAGGCGATGGAAGACGCGCTGGCGAAGAACTTCACATCGGCCGCGATCAAGGACATCAAGATCCCGTCGAAGGACCTCAACAGTGACATCCACGGCAGCGCCGAGTATCGCGCCCATCTGGTGGGCGTGATGGCCCGCCGCGCGGTCGACGCCGCCAACAAGTAGAAGCTTCGTCCGTAAAGGACTAACGTCGGGCGCCCCTCACGGGGCGCCTTTCGTTTTGGGGGACAGCAAATGCGCGCGTTGGTGACAGGCTTCGATCCGTTCGGTGGCGACGAGGTCAATCCCTCGTCGCTCGCTGTCGGGCGCTTGCCGTCCGTCGTAGGCAACGTCGAGGTCATGACAGCCGTCCTGCCGACGTCCTACGCGAATTCGGCGAGGGTGCTGATGGCCGCGATCGACGATTCGAGGCCGGACTTTGTGCTGTGTGTCGGACAGGCGGGCGGCCGCACGGATCTCTGCCTCGAGCGCGTCGGCATCAACGTCCAGGACGCCCGCATCCGCGACAATGACGGCAACCAGCCGATCGACGTGCCGGTCGTGGCCGGCGGACCCGCGGCATATTTAGCGACCTTGCCGATCAAGGCCTGCGTCGCGGAGATGCGCAGGGCGGGCCTGCCGGCGGTGGTGTCGAATACTGCGGGCACCTTCGTCTGCAACCACATCCTCTACGCGCTGATGGACATCATCCGCCAGCAGCCGAGGCCGATGCGCGGCGGCTTCCTGCACATTCCCTATCTGCCGGAGCAGGCGAGCCGGGTGGGCGGTGCCCCATCGATGGCGCTCGACGACTTCGTGCGCGGCATCGAGATCATCCTGGAGACCAGCGCGAGTCACGCCGAGGATATCCACACCGCCGAAGGTCGGATTTCCTAGCTTCGCCGCGCAATAATGTTGCGCGAGGGGAGTGGCGGAATCCGGTGCAAAATGCCTAAAAGCGTTATGAAATGGGCATCCGAGGTGTCCCAGGAAATTGGGAAACTCGGCGTCATTTTTCTCACTCTGCAGCGATCGCCAGATGGGGCGGACCGGGGCGGACAGGCTCCGCGACCTTGGCCGGTTCTCCCTGCTTGACCCGGAACCAGGCGGCGTAGAGCGCCGGCAGGAACAACAAGGTCAGCGCCGTGGCGACCAGGAGTCCGCCCATCAGCGCCACGGCCATCGGCCCCCAGAACACGCTGCGCGACAGCGGCACCATGGCGAAGATCGCGGTGCCGGCGGTGAGCAGGATCGGCCGCGAGCGGCGCACGGTGGCGTCGATCACGGCATCCCAGGCGGCGTGTCCGGCGGCGATGTCCTGGTCGATCTGGTCCACCAGGATCACCGAGTTGCGCATGATCATGCCCGCCAGCGCAATGACGCCCAGCAGCGACACGAAGCCGAACGGCTGGTTGAACAGCAGCAGGAACAGCGCCACGCCGATCATGCCCAGCGGCGCCGTGAGCAGCACCAGCGCCAGCTTGGAGAAGCTCCTGAGCTGCAGCATCAGGAACAGCAGCATCAGGAAGCCCATGACCGGCATCATCTTGAAGATCGAGGCCTGGCTCTTGGCGCTCTCTTCCTTGTCGCCGCCGACCTCGATGCGATAGCCCATCGGGAGGGTGGCGCGCATCGGCTCGAGCGCCTTGTCGATGCGGGTGGCCACGTCGGGACCCTGCACGCCGTCGATCACGCCGGCGCGGACGGTCATCAGCAGGTCCTTGTTGCGCCGCCACAGGATCGGCTCTTCCAGGTCGAAGTGCAGCTTGGCGAGCTGGGCGAGGGAGACCACGCCGCCTGTCGCGGTACGAAGATTGATCGCCTCCAGCCCCTCGACGCTGAGACGCTCCGCATCGACGGCGCGCGCGACCACCTCGATCGTCTCGGTGCCTTCGCGATATTGGGTCACGGTCACGCCGGTCAGCAGGGTCTGCAGGGTGTTCGCGAGCAACTGCGAATCGACGCCGAGTGCACGCGCCTTGCTCTGGTCGACCTCGAGGCGCACCGACTTGGCGAGCTCGTTCCAGTCGAAGTTGACGTCGCGGATCGCGGGATCGGCCTTGAAGACCTGGCGGACCTGCTCGGCCACGCCGCGCACCTTCTGCGGATCGTCCCCCAGCACGCGGAACATCACGGGGTAGGCGACGGGCGGGCCGTTCTGCAGGCGCTGCACGCGGCCGCGCACGGCCTCGAAGCCCTCGTTGAACAGGCCGTTGAGCTGGGTGACGAGGCGCTCGCGCTCGTCCAGGCCCTTGGCCATGACGATGATCTGGCCGAAGTTGGCGTTGGTCAGCTCTGGCACAGTGGGCAGGTAGAAGCGCGGGCTGCCGGCGCCGATGTAGGAGGTGTAGGTGGCCACGTCGTCGTTCTTCGACAGCCACTTCTCGAGCTTGGTCACCTCGGCATCGGTCGCGGCATAGGAGGCGCCTTGCGCCAGGCGCAGATCGACGATCAGCTCGGGCCTGTTGGCGGTCGGGAAGAACTGCTTCTGCACGAAACCGAAAGCGCCCATCGAGCCCACGAAGGCCAGCGCCGTGATGGCGATGGTCGTCTTGCGCCAGGTGACGCACCACACGACCATCTTGCGGAAGACGGTGTAGAGGCGGCCGGAGTAGGCATCGTGATGCGCCTCGACCTTGGGCTGCGGCAGCATGTGATAGCCCAGCCACGGCGTGAACAGCACCGCCACGAACCACGAGATGATCAACGAGAGGCCGACGACCCAGAAGATCGAGTTGGTGTATTCGCCGGCGCTCGACTTGGCGAAGCCCACCGGCACGAAACCCGCCGCGGTCACCAGCGTGCCGGTCAGCATCGGGAAGGCGGTGGAGGTGTAGGCGTAGGTCGCGGCCTGCATGCGGGTCGCACCCTGTTCCAGTTTCACCATCATCATCTCGACAGCGATGATTGCGTCGTCGACCAGGAGGCCGAGCGCGATTATCAGCGCACCGAGCGAGATGCGCTGAAAGTCGATGCCGAGCAGCATCATGCCGACGAAGGTGATCGCCAGGACCAGCGGCACCGACAGCGCCACGACGATGCCCGTGCGCACACCCAGGCTCACGAACGAGACCACGAGCACGATCGCGAGCGCCTCGCCCAGCGAATGGATGAACTCCTCGAACGATTTCTCGACCACTTCGGGCTGGTTGGCGGCGCGGTGGACGGTAATGCCCACGGGCAGATCGCGCTCGATCGCGGCCATGGTCTTCTCGAGCGTCTTGCCCAGCACTTCCATATTGCCGCCCGCGGCCATCACGACGCCGAGGCCGATCACCGGCTTGCCGCCGAAGCGCATCGAGCTTTGCGGCGGATCGACATAGCCGCGCCGGATGGTGGCGACGTCGGAGAGGGTAAGGGTCTGGCCGTTGGCGCTAAACGGAAGGGAGGCCACTTCCTCGGGCGTGGTCGGAGCGCCGTCGACCCGGACGGCCACGCGCTCGCCCTTGGTTTCCACGACGCCGGACGCCACGACGGCGTTCTGCTTGCGCACGGCATCGAGGATCTGGTCGACGCTGACGCCCAGCATCGCCAGGCGCGTGTGACTGAACTCGATGTAGATCTTCTCGTCCTGCAGGCCGAACAGGTCGGCCTTGGTGATGTCGGGCACGCGCAGCAGGCGCTGGCGCACGTCCTTCACGATCGCCTTCACCTCGGCGGGCGAGAAGCCGTCGGCCTCGAAGGCCCAGATCAGGCTGTAGGTGTCGCCGTACTCGTCGTTGAAGAACGGGCCCGCGACGCCCTGCGGCAGCGAGCCCTTGATGTCGCCCACCTTCTTGCGCACCTGGTACCAGAGATCGGGAACCTTGGCGGGCGGGACGTCGTCGCGCAGCGAGACGTAGATCACGGTCTCGCCGGGCTTGGTGTAGCTCGTGACGTTGTAGAAGTAGGGCAGCTCCTGCAGCTTGGTTTCGATCTTGTCGGTGACCTGCTGCTCGACTTCGCGCGCGGTGGCACCGGGCCATGCCGCCGAGACCACCATCTGCTTGATGGTGAAAGGCGGATCCTCGCCGCGGCCGAGGTTGAAGTAGGCGAAGACGCCGGCGATGGTCAGCACCAGCATGAAGAAGACGGTGAGCGTGCTGTTGCGCAGCGCGAGCTCACTGAGGTTGGTGCGGGTCGCCATGTCTAGCGCGCCGCCGCCTGCTGCTGCAGCGGCTTCACCTTCTGCCCGGCCTCGAGCTTGTGCACCCCCGCCGTGGCGATCAACTCGCCGTCCTTCACGCCGGACAGGATCGCGGCCGTGTTGCTGCGCCAGCGCGCTATCTGGACCGGGCGCAATTCGACGGTGCCGCTCTCCCTGTCGACCACCCAGACGGCGGGGCGGGTGCCGTGCTGGAAGATTGCGGCCAGCGGTACTTCGGCCACGGGCTGTGCGTCGGGCCGTTCGAAAGCGAGTGTTGCAGTCATGCCGAGGCCGATGAAGGCCGGCTTGTCGAGCACGCTGAAGCGCGCGGGATAGGTGCGCGTCGTCGGATCGGCGCTGGGCGACAGCTCGCGCAGCTTCGCGGGGTGGCGCTTGCCGGGCTCAGACCACAATTCGAAGCTTGCGGCATCGGTCGCGCGTGCCGCCTGCAGGCGATGCTCCGGAACGCCGACCAGGATCTCGAGTTCGTCGGTGCGGGCGAGCTTGGCCACGCTCTGGCCCTGCGCCACGACCTGGCCCACTTCGGCCTGCACGGCGGTGATGACACCGTCGGCATCGGCCTTGAGTTCGGTATAGGCGAGATTGTGTTCGGCGCTCTCGAGCTGGCTCTTTGCCTGGTCCATACGGCCTTGGGCGGTGACGGCGGCCGACTTGCGGGTATCGAGGGGCTGCTGCATGAAGGCCGCGCCGTTACGGAGTTGCAGGTAACGCTCGTGATCGGCCTTGGCGCGCATATAGTCACCCTCGGCCGCGGCAAAGGCGGCACGGGCGTTTTCGACGGCGAGCTTGTAGTCGGTGGGGTCGAGCTCAGCGATCAGCTGGCCGGCCTGAACCACGGCGCCGACATCGACCGCGCGGCGGACGATCTTGCCGGAGACGCGGAAGCCCAGCTGGCTCTCGATGCGCGGCACGACGGTACCCGCCAGCACCAGCGACTGACCTTCCCGCCGATAGGCGATTTCCATGACGCGGGCGGGACGGACGACCGTTTCAACGGCAGCGACCTTGGTGTTCTTGGCCTGGAGCGCATAGGCGGTGTACCCGACGGACGCTACGGCGAGAGCGGCAGCGGCGATCAGGATGAATTTTAACGGAGGAAGGCGCATAGCGGGGCCTCGTTCGTGCGTTTACACTAGGGAGCCGCCGACTGATCGGCGTTAACTGATCGTTGATAAGTTAACGTCGATCATATAAGAGTCAAGGCCATGGAGGAAATTTTGCCGGCCTTACCAAGCAGCCCGGGGCGCAAGCGCCGCGGGGAGGGGCATACCCGCCGGGACGAGATCCTGGTCGCCGCCAAGGAACTCTTCCTCGAGGAGGGTTATGCCGCGACCACGATCCGCAAGATCGCGGACCGGGTAGGTGTCTCCGCGCCCGCGCTCTATCTCTACTTCGCCGACAAGGAAGCCATCATGCTGGCGCTCTGCGACCAGACTTTCGGCTTCCTGATCGAGGAGATGGGCCGCATCGACCGCGCAAACCTCAACCCGGTCGAGAGCCTGCGCGCCTGCGGCGCGGCGTACATCAAGTTCGGCCTCGAGCACCCCCGCGAGTACTGGCTCACCTTCATGTCGGGCAACACGCCCAAGCCGATCAAGGCGCGCGGCCACAAGCCCGAGGAGATCGACGCCACCAAGCCGGGCGCCACCGGGGCGATCGCCTTCGCCAAGCTGGTCGAGCAGCTGAAGACCGCCGAGGCCGCGGGCCTCAAGCTCAAATATCCGGCCGACACGGCAGCGGAGCTGTGCTGGATGGGCCTGCACGGCCTCGTGGCGGCCCTCATCAATAATCCGGAATTCCCCTGGACCAAGCGCGACGAGCTGGTCGACGGCATGCTCGACATGGTGACCGAAGGCGTCATCACCTGAGTCCTAGGCTTGCGGCCAGGCCTGGGGAAACAGGGTGCAGGTCATCGGTGCGCCTGCCACTAGGTCGGGCTTGTGCGGAAACTGAAACGTCCCCGGCCGCGGATCGTAGCGCGCGTCGTCGCCGGTATAGCGCAGTGATAGGCCGCGACGGCGGGCACCCGGCGTGTCGTTCCCCGGTGCGCCATGAACGATCATCGCGTGGAAGACGAGACAGTCACCGGGCGCCATCTGCCACGATCTGATGTCGTATTTCGAGCGGTCGGCATCGATGTCGGGGATCTGCACGAGGTCGCTGTCGGTGAACTTCATTTCGTGGCCCTTGCGGAACGGCGTCGGCCGATAGTTCACGCCCCATTTGTGCGAGCCCGCGATGAATTCGACTGCGCCGTTGCTGCGGTCGATGTTGTCCAGCGCGATCCACACCGACGTGATCTGCCAGCCCTTCACTGGCCAATAGGGCTGGTCCTGGTGCCACGGCGTTGGATGTGCGGTGCCGGGCTCCTTCACGAACAGCTGGTCGTAGAAGAAGTCGGCGCGCGCCGAGCCCATGAGACGCGCAGCGATGACGGGAGCGGGGGACGCGAGGGCTGCTTCCCGGAAGTCCTCGTCCTGCTTCCACATGAACATGTCGCCGAAGAATTTTCCGGCGCTGCTGCCCTCGGCGAAGTTGGTCGCGTTGGGGCCAGGTGCGGCGAGATCCCGCTCGACCGCCGCGCGCAGGCGCTCGATCCACGACGAATCGAACGCCCCGCGCAGGCAAACGACGCCGTCGCGGTCGTAAGCGGCGACGTCGGCGGGTGTACTCAAGCGTTCTGCAGCACGTGCACGGCGCGCGTCGCGACGAGATCCTTGTTCTTCTCGCCGTACGCCTTCATGTGCGCCGACGCGCCGTGCGCCTTGAGATCGTCCATGCTTTCCCACTTCTCGATCACGACGAAGGTGTCGGCGCCGAACTTGGCGAAGGGGCCGCCGTCGGTGTCGACCGTGGCGCCGTATTCGATGCAGCCCTTCTCGGCATGGACCGCGGGCACGTTCGCCTTGAAGTTCTTGAGGATTTCGGCGCGCTTGCCGGGCTTGGCGGTGATGATGGCGATGACGTGGATCATTGTCGTTTCTCCCTATTGAAAATCAGGAAGCCTTGCCGCCGCGCAGAAGGCGGCCGGGCAGCCTGTCGTTGGCCGCGAAGACATCTTTGTTGTCGCGGCGGATCAGCGTTCCATTCACGATCACGGCGTCGATGCCGCTCGCGTCCGACACCAGCCGGTCGGCGCCGGCCGGCATGTCATGGACTCTCTTCAGTGGCCCCGGGCCGACCGTCGTCGGGTCGAACACCACGACGTCGGCCGGGCGGCCCTCGGCCAGCAGGCCGCGATCGGTGATGCCGAACATCTCGGCGGGGCGCTGTGTGAGATTGTGCACGGCCTCCTCGAGGGTGAAGACCTTGCGGTCGCGCACCCAGTGGCCGAGCAGGTAGGTCGAGTAACAGGCGTCGCAGAGCTGGCTCGCATGCGCGCCTGCATCGGAAAGCGCGATGATCGTGTTCGGATCGGTGATCAGCTCTGCCACTTCCTTCTCGTCGAAGTTCATCACGGCCATGCGGAAGCGCGCCTGCAGGTCGTTGGCCAGCGCCAGATCGAGCGCGAGGTCGACCGGATCCTTGCCGAGCTTCGCGGCAGCGGCAACGAGCGGCATTTCCTCGAGTTCGCGCGCCGACGGCGCCCAGGCGATGACCACGCGGTCCCACCATTTCTGGAAGAGCGGCGTCACCTCGCTGCGCAGCTTCTCGCGCCACACCGGATCGGCATAGGCCCGGAGGCGCGCCCCGGGCGACTTGGCGTCGGCTGCGGCGAGCTCGTTCATGAATTTCATCACGTCGAAGATGAACGGCTCGGCGAAGGTGAATTCGAAGTTGAGCGGCCGGCAGCTCACCTGCGGGATCACCATCGCGCCCGACTTGCGCTGCTCGGCGGCGAGGTCGAGCTGCTTGCGATGGCCGCCGGGCCCGTAGAGGTACGACAGCAGCGCCGTCCACGTGACCGGCACCTGATACTTGCGGCTGACCTCGGCCATGTGGCGCGTCGAGAACTCGCGGCCGATGGTGATCTGCATCAGGCCGCGCTTCATCTCGCCCATGACTGAGACCAGCCCGTCCATTTCCTCGGGCGTGGCCTGGCGACTGGGCACCGGCTTGCCGGCATATCCGTTGTGACTGACGGACACCGAGGTGCCGAACCCGATCGCGCCGGCCTCCATCGCCTCGCGCATCAGCTTCTTCATTGCCGCCAGCTCGTCCGGTGTCGAGGCACGCTCGGTCGATTCCTCGCCCATCACATACAGCCGCAGCGGCGTGTGGCCGAAGAGGGCGGCGACATTGATCGCCGAGCCGCGCTTCTCGACGGTGTCGAGATACTGCGGGAAGGTCTCGAACGGCCAGGCATCACCCAGCCCCTCCTGAAGCGCATCGAGGCTCATGCCCTCGACTTTCTCCAGCGTCTGCAAAATCAACTTCCGATGTGCGGCGCGCGTGGGAGCAACGCCAAAGCCGCAGTTGCCGATCACGGTGGTGGTCACGCCGTGCCAGGGCGAGATGCTCAGCATGCGGTCCCACAGGATCTGGGCGTCGTAATGGGTGTGCACGTCGACGAAGCCGGGGGAGACGACCTTGCCCGTGGCGTCGATGGTCGTGGTGGCCGGACCGTCCGCCTTGCCCACCGCGACGATCTTGCCGTCCTTGATGCCGATATCGCCCACGAAGCCCGGCTTGCCAGTACCGTCGACGATGGTGCCGCCTGCGATCTTGAGGTCAAAGCTCATGACTTGCTCCTGAATGCCCGTTCAGTATACGTCGTGTGACGCAAGGAGAGGAAACACATGGCCAAGCACAAGATCGCCCTCATTCCGGGTGACGGAATCGGCAAGGAAACAGTGCCGGAGGGCGTGCGCGTGCTGGAAGCCGCGGCGCGTCGCTTCAACTTCCAGCTCGAGTTCACCGACTTCGACTGGTCGTGCGATCGCTTCGCCAAGACCGGCAAGATGATGCCGGACGACGGCATGGAGACGCTGAAGCAGTACGAGAGCATCTTCCTCGGCGCCGTGGGCTGGCCTGGCGTGCCCGATCACGTCTCGCTGTGGGGCCTGCTGATCCCGATTCGCCGCGAGTTCGACGAATACGTGAACCTCCGCCCCGTGCGCCTGTTCGAGGGCGTGCCGTCGCCGCTTGCCAACCGCAAGCCGGGCGACATCGATTTCTGGGTCGTGCGTGAGAACACCGAAGGCGAGTACAGCTCCGTCGGCGGCCGCATGTTTCAGGGCACCGACGACGAGATGGCGATCCAGCAGGCGATCTTTACCCGCAAGGGCGTCGACCGCGTGTTGAAGTTCGCCTTCGAGTTCGCCAAGACGACGAAGAAAAAGCACGTCACCTCGGCCACCAAGTCGAACGGCATTATCCACACCATGCCGTTCTGGGACGAGCGCTTCGACGCGATGCGCAAGAAATATCCGGAGATCAAGGCGGACCAGTATCATATCGATATCCTGACCGCGCATTTCGTGCGCAATCCGGATTGGTTCGATGTCGTGGTCGGCTCCAACCTGTTCGGCGACATTCTCTCCGACCTCGGCCCGGCGTTGACCGGCTCCATCGGCGTGGCGCCGTCGGGCAACATCAATCCCGAGCGCAAGTTTCCGTCGATGTTCGAACCGGTGCACGGCTCGGCACCGGACATCGCGGGGCAGGGCATCGCCAACCCGATCGGCCAGATCTGGTCGGGCGCCATGATGGTGCGTCACCTCGGCTATCCCGAGGCGGCGGAGTGCATCGAACGCGCGATCGCCGAATCGCTGCTCGAGGGCAACCCGCGCACCAAGGACCTGGGCGGCAACGGCGACACCAAGACCGTGGGCGCAGCCATTGCAGAGCTGGTGAAAACAGTGTAGCTGCGCGCCCCGGAAAGGGTGTGCATCATGAAAAGACGTAATCTGCTGGCGGCCGTGGGAGCTGCCAGCCTCTCTGGTCTTGCGCCTGCCGTACAGGCTCAGGCCTATCCGACCAAACCGATCACCGTGATCGTGCCGTTCGCCGCCGGTGGGCCTACCGACGCTCTGGCGCGCGTGCTGTGCCAGAAGATGAGCGAAATCCTGGGCTCGCAGCTCGTGGTCGAGAACATCGGCGGCGCCGGCGGCACCATCGGCGTCAACAAGGTCGCGAAGGCGAACAACGACGGCTACACGCTGCTGTTCACCCACATGGGAACGCTCGCCGTCAACATCGCGCTCTATAAGTCGCTGCCGTACGACAGCCAGAAGGATCTCGAGCCGATCGGCATGGGCGGCACCAACCCGATGGTGCTGGTCACCAAGAAGGCGCTGCCGGCGAAGAACTTCGCCGAGTTCCAGGAATACGTGAAAGCCAACCAGAAGACGGTCCAGTACGGCATGGCCGGCATTGGCTCGGCGTCGCACCTGGGAGGCCTCATGCTGAACAGTATGATGAAGGTCGAGGTGCTGGAGATCCCGTACAAGGGCACGGGTCCGGCCCTGAACGATCTCGTCTCCGGCCAGTTCGACTACATGGTCGACCAGGCGGTGAACGTGCTGGCGCAGATCAACAGCGGCAACATCAAGGCGCTGGGCGTGTCGAGCCTGAAGCCGCTACCGCAGCTGCCGAACGTGCCGACGATCGATAGCTCCGGCCTCAAGGGCTACGAGGTCACGATTTGGAACGCGTTCTTCGGGCCGAAGGGCATGTCGAAGGACAATATCGCCAGGATCAACGACGCGCTGGTGAAGACGTTGGGCGACGCCGCGATCGTCAAGCGACTGACCGAGCTTGCCGTCGACCTGCCGAGCAAGGAAGAGGCGACGCCGGCGGCGCTGGCGACGCAGCTCAAGGCCTCCATCGACAAATGGGTTCCCGCGGTGAAAGCCGCCGGAGTGAAGCCGGAATAGAGGAAAGGGGCCGTCCTTCGGGGCGGCCCTTTTTCTTTCAGTTCGGGGCCGCCCCCTGCATCTGCTGCTGGTGGGCCTGACGGCGCGCCTCGCGCTTGGCCTGGCGCTTGGCCCTGAGAGCGGCTCGCTTGGCGGGATCCATGACGCGGTGAGGCTTGGCGGTGTGGGTGGCTTGGGACGGAGCGTTTGACGAGGGAGCGCTTGAAGAGGGAGCGCTCTGGACGCTGCTGGCGCCGTCATTCGCGGCATAGGCCGCCGGGACGGCAATAAAAGCGAGCAGGACCAGCGATGCGCCGGCCATAACGTTCTTGTAGGGCATGAATTCCTCAGAGGGCGTGAGCGAACCGGGAAGCATGGTCCGTCCGGGATACGCCCTTGCGGGCCCGGTTATCCCCCTGAAATAGCCGCGATTGAACGCTACATGACGCCTGCATGAAAGCTCACTTGAAGTATGCGCTCGAACTGCTGATCGTTCCGTTCGCGGCGGCAGTCGTCTTCTTCGAGCAGACACTGATCCGCGTGCTGAACGGGATCACGGCCGCGCTCGCGCGCTGGGCCCCGATCGCCGCGCTCGAGGCGTGGCTGAGGAAGCAGCCGCCCTACATCGCGCTCGCGGCCTTCGTGATGCCGTCGATCCTGATCCTGCCGATCAAGGTCTCCGCGATCTATTTCGCCGCGCATCACATGTTCATGATGGCCATTGCCGCCGTCGTGATCGGCAAGCTGCTGGCGACCGCGATCGTGGCGCGGCTTTACGTCGTTCTGCGGCCAACCTTGATGACCATCGGCTGGTTTGCGCGGCTCGATACGTGGTTCTTCTTCTGGCGTGACCGCGCCTACGCTTTTGTGCGCGGACTTCCTGCCTGGCAGAAGGCCAAGGCCGTCGTCGCCCGGGCGCGGCTGCGACTGATGGAATTGTTTTCCGCGCTTTTTGCGCGCTAATCTCGGGGGATGAGCACTCTCCGGATTGTCCCGACCAACGCTGCCCTTGGCGCCCGCATCGAAGGGCTCGACCGCACCCAGATCGCCAGGCCCGAAATCGCCGCCATGCTGCACAAGGCGCTGGGCGATCATCTCCTGCTCGAAATTCCCGGCGAGCCGATGACGCCGCAACAGACCCGCGACTTCGCCGCCGCGTTCGGCGCACCGCGCATCCAGCTGCTGCGCTACAAGCACAGCGGCGAGGTGCCGGAAGTGTCGGTAATGGTCAGCACCCTGATGGCTGACGGCACGACCGATAAGACGGCGCTGCGGGCGGAAGACTGGCACACCGACGATTCCTATTTCCAGACGCCGGCAAAGGCGACCCTGCTGCACTCGATCGACATCCCGAGCCGCGGCGGAGACACCTGGTTCTGCAACATGCGCGCGGCCTACGAGGCGCTGCCCGAGGCGACGAAAAGGCGGATCGACGGCCTGCGCGCCATCCATGCCTATGACACGTCGCGCGCACGCAATCGTCCGTCGGCGCGCACCGCGCAGGAGATCGCCGAGACGCCCGACGTCGAGCATCCGCTGGTGCGCACGCATCCCGACAACGGCCGCAAGGCGCTCTATCTCAACTTCAACCGGCTCGACCGCATCGTCGGCATGGAGCGCGCCGAGAGCGATGCGCTTCTCGACGAACTGGCCGCGCACTGCCGCAAGCCCGAGTTCCACTACGCCCACAAGTGGGCGGTGGGGGACGCGGTGATCTGGGACAACCGCGCCACCATGCATCGCGTCGACGTCGATTATCCGATGGGCGAGAAGCGCGTGATGCAGCGGGTCCTGATCGAAGGCGATCGGCCGTTCTGATGAGTGGTTACCAAGAGTAACGCTTTTAAAGAGCCGAATATAAACGTTACTAAAAGTAACCGTTAAAATAGCGAGAAAATAGCGAGCGCACTTTGTCGTCCTGAGCGGCGCCAAGTATCCGCTCCGCTCAGGATGACAGTGAGAATTGTGGGCTGATTGGTGCGCCATCGCGCGAGTCTAGGTGCATGGCGGCGGATCACCTATTACGGTCGTTACTGACGCCAAAAGCCCAATTCTCCAGTCTTTCGAGGCCCCCGTGAGCATCCCGCCGAACATCGTCCTTATCCTGGCTGACAATCTCGGCTGGGGCGAACTGGGCTGCTACGGCGGCGGCGTCCTGCGCGGGGCGCCGACGCCGCGCATCGATGCGCTCGCGGCCGAAGGGCTGAAGTGCCTCAACTTCAACGTGGAAAGCGACTGTGTGCCGACGCGCTCGGCTTTGATGACGGGCCGCCATCCGATCCGTACCGGCGCCATGCAGTCGATCCCGGCCGGCCTGCCGCAGGGGCTGATCCCCTGGGAGGTCACGCTGGGTGACCTCATGAAGAAGCAGGGCTATGCGACGGCCTGCTACGGCAAATGGCATCTTGGCGACCGGCCTGGCCGCCTGCCGCACGATCGCGGGTTCGACGACTGGTACGGCATTCCGCGCACCAGTAACGAGAGCATGTTCACCAGCACGCCGGGATACGATTCCGATGTCGTGCCCTTGCCGTACGTGATGGAAGGGCAGGCCGGGAAGGCGGCGAGGGAACTGCACGTTTACGACCTCGAGGCGCGCCGCAAGATCGACGGTGAGCTCACCGACCGTACCATCGCGTTCATGCGCGAGCAGGCCGCGAAGAAGACCCCCTTCTTTGCCTACGTGCCTCTGACGCAGCTTCATTTTCCGACCTTGCCCCATCACGACTTCGCGGGGCGCACCAAGGCGGGCGACTTCGCCGACTCGATGGTCGAGATGGACCACAGGGTGGGCCAGATGCTCGACGCGATTGCGGAGTTGGGCATTGCCGACGACACGTTGTTTATCTTCGGCAGCGACAACGGCCCGGAGTTTCGCAGGCCATGGCGCGGCACCGCCGGTCCATGGACGGGCACCTATCACACCGCGATGGAAGGGTCGTTGCGCGTTCCTTTCATCTTTCGCTGGCCCGGCCGAATTGCCGCGGGCGGCGCGACCAACGAAATCATTCACATCGTCGATCTCTACACGACCCTGGCGGGGATCGCGGGGGCGCAGGTGCCAGCGGACCGGCCGATAGATGGCGTCGATCAGCTCGACTTCCTGCTGGGCAAGCGCGCGACCTCCAATCGGGAAGGCTTCGTCTATTTCATCAAGGACGAATTGCGGGCGGCCAAGTGGCGGAACTGGAAGATGCACGTGGTCTGGGAAGTGGAGCCGAACGACGGGCCGATCCATCTCGAATCACCGCGCATCTTCAACCTGCTGCAGGACCCCAAGGAAGAGACCGATGTCGGCACCGAGCACAACTGGGTGCGCGGCCCGATCCGGCGCATGATCCTCGACTTCCAGAACAGCCTGAAAGCCAATCCGCCGATTCCCTCCGGTTCGCCCGACGGGTTCACGCCCAAGCCGAAGAGCTGACGCGATGGCTTGGCACCGTCGTTGCAGGGCGCGGGCGATGTTCAATCTTTTCAGGATCATCGTCGGGGCGGCGGCAGTTGCCTTTGCCGCCACGTCTTCCGCGGCCGCATGGCCGGATCGCCCCGTGCGGCTGATCGTCGGCTTCCAGGCGGGCGGCAGCACGGACGTGGTGGCGCGTCTGTTGGCGGACCGGCTGCGTGGCCAGTTCAATAGTGCTTCGTTCATCGTCGAAAACCGCCCGGGAGCGAATGGCATGATCGCCGCCGAGGTGATGCGCAATGCCCACGATGGCCACACGCTGCTGATCTCCGGCGATAGCTATGTCCTGGCGCCGCTGCTGAGCGCCAGCGTGAAGGTCCATCCGCTCACCGACTTCAAGATGATCAGCACGATCTGCGAAGGCACGGTCATCCTGCTGGCGGCGCCGAACGCGCCGTTCAAGACCTTTGCAGAGATGGTGGCCTACGCGCGCGCCAATCCCGGCAAGATCAGCTACGTCTCGTCGGGGATTGGCAATCCGCAGCATCTCGTCGGCGAATATCTCGCGGGCGAGCTGAAGCTGGACATGGTGCATGTACCCTCGCGGGGCGGCGGCCAGGCCGTGAACGATCTGGTCAGCGGCCAGATGCCGCTGGGCATCCTGGGCCTGGGTCCCACGCTCAGTCACGTGAAGTCGGGCGGGCTGACACCGTTGGCGGTCACCGTCGGCAAGCGGCTGTCGCAGCTGCCCAACGTGCCGACGCTGGCCGAGCTGGGCGTGAAGGATTTTGTCGTGGCGCAATGGTTCGGGCTCGTCGGACCGAGCGACATGCCTGATGGCGTGGCTGAACAGCTCTCGAAGGCGGTCGCCGGCGCGCTAGAGGATGTGGCCGTGCGTCAGCGCTACGAGGAAATCGGCTTCACCGCAGAGGCATCAACGCCCGGGCAGCTGCGCGCCAAGATGCAGCACGACGAAAGCATGTGGCGGAAGGTCGTGCGCGAGCGAAATATCAAGATCGACTAGACGGCTCCGTCACCGCGCCGGCTGCCAGCATTGCGTCGATTTCAGCATTGGCGTAGCCGGCCTCGGACAAAATCTCGCGCGTGTGCTGGCCCATCAATGGCGCGTGACCTTGCTCCTGTCGCATGCCGCCGGAGAAGGTGTTGGCGGGTTTGCTGCGGCGGAGCTTGCCTTCGGTGGGATGGTGCTCTTCCCGGAAGAAGCCGACGTCGTTGAGGTGCGGATCGGTCATCAGCTCGTCGATCGTGTTGTAGCGCGCGGCGGGCACGTCGAGCTTGTCGAACAGCTCGACCCATTCGTCGGTCGTCTTGCCGACGAGGCCAGTGGACTGGATCTCAAAGTAAGCCGCGGCATTCTTCGTACGCGAGGCCGCGCTGTCGAAGCGGGGATCGGCCTTGAGCTCGGGCCGGCCGATCGCATCGAAGAAGGCGAAGGCCTGCGCATTGGTGTTGGGGCGCACGGTGGCGTAGCCGTCCTTGGTCGGCACGGGCTTGTAGTTGGGGCTGAGCAGGCGGCCGTCGCCGGTCGGGCCGACGGGCGGATCGAAGGTGGCCGCACCCAGGTGCTCGCTCGAAACGAACGAGGCCATGTTCTCGAGCATGGGCACGTCGATCGCCTCGCCGACGCCGGTCTTTTCGCGGCGATAGAGGGCGAAGCCGATGCATTGCGCGGCGATCAGGCCGCTGGTGTGGTCGCTCATCACCATCGGCACGAAACGCGGCTCGCCAGTGGCACGTGCGATCGTGCCGGCGACGCCCGACAGGCTCTGGATCACGGGGTCGTAGGCGGGGCGGTTGTAGTACCGGCCGTCGCGGCCGAAGGCCAGGATCTGGCAGTGGATCAGGCGCGGGTTGGTCTTGCTCAGGTTCGCATGATCGAGCTTGGCGCGTGCCAGCCCCTCGGGGCGCACGTTGCTCACGAACACGTCGGCCTGGTCGATCAGCTTGCGCAGGGCGGCGAGCCCTTCCGGCTTCTTGATGTCGATGCCGATCGAGCGCTTGTTGCGGTTGAAGTTGATGAACTTGCCCGACATCCCGACGTTGCGATGGCCCTCGGCCATGGTGCGCAGCAGATCGCCGCCCGGCGCCTCGACCTTGATGACGTCGGCGCCGTAGTCGGCCAGCGTACGCGCGCAGATCGGCCCCACGACGACGGTGGTGAGGTCGATGACCTTGACGCCGGCGAGCGGGCCTCCCGATTCTCTGGCGCTCACTTCGAGAACTCCAGATCCATTTCGCCGCACAGTACGCCGTCCTTGTTCGCGGCCCAGATCTTGAGCTTGCCGTCCTTCTGTTCCTCGCCGCGCACGTCGATTAGTTCCCCGACCCACAGCGGATGGACGAGGCGGGCGGTGAGGCCCGTGAGTTCGCCGCGCCCGTGCTTCAGTGCGGCGTTGATCATCAGGTGCATGGACAGGCCGCCGTTGGAGACGATCGCGGGATAGCCTTCTTCGCTGCGCGTGTAGTCACCGTCGTAGTGAATGCGGTGTGCATTCCAGGTGAGCGCCCCGTAGCGGAAGTTGAGGGTGTTCGCGAGCTTGGTGACCTCGCTCCACTTCTGATCGGTGCGCGCGGGTGTTGCGACGGTGGCGGTGGTCTTCTGCCCAGGGGGCACGGCGGGGCGGTAGATGGCGTCGAACGTATCGATCGCGATCGTCTTGCCCTGCTGCTCGATCGTGTGGCGCATGGTCAGCACGAAGATGTCGCCCGAGCGGCCCGCCTTGGGAACGATGTCGGCAACCTCGGCCTTCTTTACCGCGGGCACGCCGGCACGCAGGCGGCCCATGATCTGGACCCGACGACCGGCGCCCATGCGGCGCGGCATTGGAATAGGGGGCAGCACGATGCCCTTGTTGGGATGCCCGTCCGGCCCGAGCTCGCTCTGCACGATTGTTTCGCCGAAGAACACGGTGAACCAGTGCGGCGGCAGTTCCTGGCCGACCTTGATGGAGGCGGGGTCGACATCGAACGTCGCCGCCACCCGGCGGACCGCCATCAACCCGATATCGTCCTCGGTGATGCGCACGCGCCCGATCCAGGGCCGCAGCTCGACCATCGCGTCATCCATCCAGCCCATTTTCATTCCCTCGAATTATCTGTGGCATCCTCCAACAAAAGGCCGATCCGCGACAGCGGGCCCTTCCATGATCCGAAAATCATTATTAAAAACCCGTCGATGTTCAGGGATGCAGGACGAGAGTACGAAGTATCGTTGCGCGACGGTACCAAGGGAAGGCTAGGCTTGGCCCTTGGCGATCTCGCCCTGGACAACGCGTTCACACGTTACGCGCGTTCGCTCAACGCACTCGGGTTTGGGATCATCAGCTTCGCGGGACTGCCTGGCGCACCGGAACGGTCGATGCTGTGGATTCAGACGCCGACCGAAACGGTAATGACCCTGGCGGATGGTGACCGGCAGCCCGACAGCGAACTGCAGCATCTGGTCGCCAAATTTATCGCGATCTACTTCTCCGATATCGCCGCGATTGCACCTGAGCTCGGTGAGCCGAGGATTCGACCCATGGCCGGCGAATGACAAACAAAAAGGCCGCCTGTGAGGGCGGCCTTTCCGTTTGTCTGTCCGAGCGTCTGGCTCAGATCGAGTAGTACATCTTGTACTCGATCGGCGCCGGCTGGTGTTCCCAGGCGTAGACCTCTTCCCACTTGAGTTCCATGTAGGCGTCGATCTGGTCGTCGGTGAACACGCCGCCCTTGGTGAGGAAGCTGCGGTCGGCGTCGAGGCAGTTCAGCGCCTCGCGGAGCGAGCCGGCGACAGTCGGAACCTTCGCGAGTTCTTCCGGCGGCAGGTCGTACAGGTTCTTGTCCATCGGGTCGCCCGGATGGATCTTGTTCTGGATGCCGTCGAGGCCGGCCATCAGCATCGCCGAGAAGGCGAGGTACGGGTTGGCCGACGGATCGGGGAAGCGCACCTCGACGCGCTTGCCCTTCGGCGAAGACACGTACGGGATGCGGCACGAGGCCGAGCGGTTGCGCGCGGAGTAGGCGAGCAGCACCGGGGCTTCGAAGCCCGGGATGACGCGCTTGTAGGAGTTGGTGCTGGCGTTGCAGAACGCGTTCAGCGCCTTGGCGTGCTTGATGATGCCACCGATGTAGTAGAGCGCCGTCTCGGAGAGATCGGCATAGCCCGAACCGGCGAACAGCGGCTTGCCGTCCTTCCAGATCGACTGGTGGCAGTGCATGCCCGAGCCGTTGTCGCCATAGAGCGGCTTCGGCATGAAGGTCAGCGTCTTGCCATAGCTGTGGGCGACGTTGTGCAGGGTGTACTTGTACTTCTGCACGTTGTCGGCGGTCTTCACGAGCGTGTCGAAGCGGAAGCCGAGCTCGTTCTGCGCGGGCGCCACCTCGTGATGGTGGATTTCCATGACCAGGCCCAGGTCGGTGCAGACCGTCATCATCTCGGCGCGCAGGTCGTTCATGGAATCGACCGGCTGGACGGGGAAGTAGCCGCCCTTGACGGCCGGACGGTGGGCGAGGTTGCCGCCTTCGATCTCGGCGTTGGAGAGCCACGGCGACTCGTTCGACGTGATGCTGAACGAGGAGCCGGACATCTCGACCTTGTACTTCACGTCGTCGAACACGAAGAACTCGAGCTCGGGGCCGAACACGGCGGTGTCGCCCAGGCCCGACGACTTCATGTAGGCCTCGGCGCGCTTGGCGGTCGAGCGCGGGCAGCGGGCGTAGAGCTGGCCGGTCGAGGGCTCGATGACGTCGCAGTTGATGATCAGCGTCGTCTGGGCGGTGAAGGGATCGAGAACGGCGGTCGAGGGATCCGGCATCAGGATCATGTCGGACTCGTTGATGGCCTTCCAGCCGGAGATCGACGAGCCGTCGAACATCACGCCGTCGGTGAACGTGTCTTCGTCAGTGGCGGAGGCCATGCGGGCCGTGTGCTGCCACTTGCCGCGAGGATCGGTGAAACGGAAGTCCACGAACTTCACGTCCTTTTCCTTCATCATCGCGAGAACTGCTTTGGCGTCCATTATCGCTCCGTCCTTCTCTCTTCGGGTTGACCCTGCCCCTAGGGCTTTTTCCTCATACGGCGGCGTCGCCGCGCTCGCCAGTACGAATTCGTATCGCGTCTTCGATACTCGAAACAAAGATTTTGCCGTCGCCGATTCGGCCGGTGTGAGCCGAGGCGCGGATGGCCTCGACGGCCTTTTCGACCATCTCGTCCTCGATGATCAACTCGATCTTCACCTTGGGCAGGAAATCCACGACATACTCGGCGCCGCGGTAAAGCTCGGTGTGGCCCTTCTGACGGCCAAAGCCCTTGGCCTCGAGCACGGTAATGCCTTTGAGGCCGATCTGGTTGAGGGCGTCCTTCACTTCATCGAGCTTGAAGGGCTTGATGATCGCTTCGATCTTCTTCATTTGCCTGCGATACTCCAGACGCCAACGTCGGGCGCAGTCAGTGAAGACGGCCCGATGCTCCAACGGGGAAGCACCATCTATGCCATCGATATTTACGATAAGGACAGCGGGAAATGCTTAAAAACTGTCTGTAAATTAATCGATTCGCGTGATTGTTAGGCAAAAAACAGCTCAAAAATAGATCATATCGGAAAGCTCCATGAAGTCCGCCAATTCGCTGATGTCCGGCCTCGGTACGACCGTGTTCGAAGTCATGTCCGGGCTCGCCCGCCAGCACCAATCGGTCAACCTCGGGCAAGGCTTCCCGGACGACAAAGGTCCGGAGGAAGTACGCCGGGCGGCTGCCGACTATCTGATGGACGGACATAACCAGTACCCGCCGATGATGGGGATTCCCGAGCTGCGCCAGGCGGTGGCCGAGCATGCCAAGCGCTTCCAGGGACTAGACGTCGATTGGCAGAGCGAGGTGCTGGTCACGTCGGGGGCGACCGAGGCGCTGGCCGATTGCCTGTTCGGCCTGATCGAGCCCGGCGACGAGGTCGTGCTGATTGAGCCGCTGTACGACTCCTATCTGCCGATCGTGCGCCGCGCGGGAGGTATTCCCAAGCTGGTGCGCCTAGAGCCGCCTTCGTGGAGCCTGCCGCGGCGGGAGCTGGCGGAAGCGTTCAGCGACCGCACCAAGCTGATCCTGTTCAACACGCCGATGAATCCGTGCTCCAAAGTGTTCGACCGCGAGGAGCTGGAGTTCATCGCCGGTCTGTGCCGCAAGCACGATGCCTACGCTGTCTGCGACGAAGTCTACGAGCACATCATCTTCGATGGTGCGCGGCATCTGTCGATCATGACCTTGCCGGGCATGCGGGAGCGCACGGCGCGCATCGGCTCGGCCGGCAAGAGTTTTAGCGTCACCGGCTGGAAAGTCGGCTACGTCACGGCGCCCCCAGAGATGATGAAGGCGATCGCCAAGACGCATCAGTTCATGACCTTCACCACGCCGCCCAACCTGCAATGGGGGACGGCGACGGGCTTGCGGCTGGGCGACGACTATTACGCGACCCTGGCCAGCGACATGCAGCGCAAGCGCGACCGGCTGGCCGACGCGCTGGCGGACATCGGCTTCGGCGTGCTGCCGTCCAGCGGCACATACTTCGTGACGACCGATTTCCGGCCGCTGGGATTCAACGGCACAGACGAGGATTTTTGCCGGCACATCACGGTCGAGGCGGGGGTCACGGCGGTACCGGTCAGTGCGTTCTACAACGACACGGAAAAGGCACCGCGGCATTTTGCGCGGTTTTGCTTCTGCAAGCACGACGAGACCCTGGATGCAGCAATCGTGCGCCTCCGGCAGCATTTTACCCGTTAAATCGCCTTACCCACAAAACCCCTGCGGAATTGCAATTTAGGCGGATTTTTTGAGACTCTTGGCCGTGGCTGTCCTATATTACTGCAGTCGGATGGCGATTTAACTTTTTGCAGTCATGAGCCGTGCTCGATAGTGATGGATAGTACGACGACCCCTTTGCCCGGACGCAAGCCAGGACGGATCGATGGCCGCCGCCTTCGCAGCGAGCGGACCAAGCAGCTTATCATCGAAGCGTTCCTCGCGTTGCTGCGCGACAACTCCGTCATGCCGACGGCCGTGCAGATCGCCGAGCGCGCGGGCTACTCCGTGCGTTCGATCTTCGAGCGCTTCCCGGACCTGGTCGCGCTGCGCGTCGCGGCGACGGACTACGCGCTTGCGCAGGCCGCGGCGCTTGCTCCCGCGCGCCACGTCGATGCCGATCGCGCGATGCGCCTCAGGTCCCAGGTCGAGACCCGAGCGGGCACCTGCGAGCGCGGCGTCGCGCTGTGGCGCGTGCTGCTGTCTTCCGACGACGAATCGGGCGAGCTTGCCGTGCGCATCGCCAAGGCGCGCGAGCACGCGATGGCGCGAGTGGAGCTGATGTACCGGCCGGAACTCTCGACCCTGCCGGAGACCGAGCGCAAGGAGTTACTGATCGCGCTCGAGGCGCTGACAGATCATGAGAGCTGGGCGCGTATGCGCGAGATGTTTCAGCTTTCGTTCGAGGAATCTTGCGCGGTGTGGATGACCGCGATCGACCGGCTGCTGCCGCCCACGCCGCCTAGGCCGCAATGAGCCAGGACTCCATGACGACTGCGCCCATTCCCGCGATACGGAAGCCGACACGCATCGACGGCCGGCGGCTGCGCAGCGAGCGCACGAAGCAGCTGATCGTCGAAGCGTACCTTGCGCTGCTTCGCGAAGGCAGTCGCAACCCGACAGCCGCCCAGACCGCGGAGCGCGCGGGATACTCCGTGCGTTCCGTGTTCGAGCGGTTTCCCGACCTGCATGCCCTGCGCGTCATGGCGACCGACTATTCGCTGTCGCAGGCCGCGGCGCTGGCGCCCGCGCGCAACGTCGACGGCGATCGTGCGACACGCATCAAGTCCCAGGTCGAGACGCGGGCGGGAACCTGCGAGCGCGGCCTGCTGCTATGGCGCATGCTGCTGGTCTTCCAGCAGGATTCCGACGAGCTGAAGCAGCGCGTGAAGCTGGCCCGCGACCGCACGATCGCGCGCCTGGAGCAGATGTACGCGCGCGAGCTGGGAACTCTCGACGAGGTCAGCCGCAAGCGCCTCCTGATTGCGCTCGAGGCGCTGACCGACATGGAGAGCTGGGCGCGCATGCGCCATTTCTACAAGCTCTCCATAGAAGAGGCATGCACGCTGTGGATTCGCGCCATCGACAGGCTCTTGCCGCCCACGCCGGCTGTTTCTTGACGCTTTGACCGGCTGGGCGTAGGAAAGCGCGGCTTCGCGGGAGCGACCCACGATGGCGGCCGTAGCTCAGTTGGTTAGAGCGCCAGATTGTGATTCTGGATGTCGCCGGTTCAATTCCGGTCGGCCGCCCCAGTCGCCTTGCCCCAGGATGTCATGACCCCCGAAAAACCGCCTCAACTCGACCTGGTGTTGCGCGACGAGTTCGCTTTGCTGAGTTGCGCGGAAATGGCCAGGGCGGACGCCGCGGCAATCGCCGGCGGTTCCTACGGCACCGAGCTGATGGAAGCGGCGGGGCGGGCCGTGGTCGCCGCCATATCCGATCATTACCGGCCGCAGCCCGTGATCGTGATTTGCGGCCCCGGCAACAACGGGGGCGACGGCTTCGTCGTGGCGCGCCTGTTAAAATCCGCCGGCTGGTCGGTGCGCGTCTCGCTGATGGGAACGCCCGACGCCTTGAAGGGCGATGCCGCGTGGGCCGCGCGGCTCTGGAAGGGCCCGATGGGCGACCTCGCCACCACGCAATTGTCCGGACGGCCGCTGATCGTCGATGCGTTGTTCGGCGCCGGCCTCAACCGGCCGATCGACGGGGCGGCCGCGGGCCTGATCGGGCGGATCAACGCCGAGCGCCTCACGGTGGTCTCGGTCGATATCCCAAGCGGCGTCAATGGCGACACCGGCGAGGTCATGGGAACGGCTTTCACGGCGGCGCTTACCGTGACCTTCTTCCGTGCCAAGCTTGGGCATTATTCGGCAGAAGGTCTCACGCGCTGCGGCTCGCTGCGCGTGGCCGACATCGGCATTCCCGCCAAGGTGCTCGACTCCGTGGTGCCGCGTGCGTGGCGCAACGATCCGACCCAATGGGTGGCGCTGCTGCGGCGCGAGGGCGCGAACATCAACAAGTTCTCGCGCGGCCATCTCACGGTCCTGGGCGGCGCCGTGGCGACGGGCGCCGCACGGCTGGCCGCCCTCGCGGCACGCCGCGTGGGGGCGGGGCTTGCCACGATCGCGTCTCCGCGCGAATCGATGGCGATTTACCAGATGGCAGAGCCGGGCAATCTCGTGGCCGACGCCAGCGACTACGCGGCGTTCACCCATCTGCTGGCCGACGAGCGCCGTAATGCCTTCGTGATCGGCTCGGGCTCGGGTGTGAACGACCGCACCAGGGGCTCGGTGCTCGCGGTGCTCGCGTCGCGTCGCGCCGTGGTGCTCGATGCCGATGCGATCACCGCTTTCGCCGACCAGCAGGCCGCGCTGTTTGCCTCGATCGCAGGGCCGGTGCTGATGACACCGCACGAGGGCGAGTTCCGGCGGCTGTTCCCCGACCTCGCGGCGCTGACCTCCAAGGTCGAGCGCGCCAAGCAGGCCGCCGAACGCAGCCACGCCACGATCTTGCTCAAGGGACCGGACACGGTGATCGCTGCGCCCGATGGCCGCGTGATCATCAACGGTCATGCCACGGCCAGCCTCGCGACCGCTGGATCGGGCGACGTGCTGGCCGGCATGGCGGGCGGCTTGATGGCCCAGGGGCTCGCGCCGACCGCCGCCGGCGCCGCGGCGGCCTGGCTGCACGGTGAGAGCGCGTACCGCTTCGGCCGCCCCGGCATGATCGCCGAGGACCTTCCGGGCCTTATTCCGCAGGCCCTCGAACGGGCGATTTCTCCGCCGCAAGCGGCCAAAGCATAGCGTTGATTGACCGCCCGCCGGGCGCGGACTAAGAAACCCGCGATTCGGCCCTTACGGCACGGCCCGGAGGCAGTCGGGCGGGCGTGGTGAAATTGGTAGACACGCGAGATTTAGGTTCTCGTGCCGCAAGGTGTGGGGGTTCAAGTCCCTCCGCCCGCACCAGACGAAATGAATGGAAGTGAGCAAATGCAAGTTACGGAATTGTCGTCCGAAGGCCTGAAGCGCCAGTTCAAGATCGTGGTGCCTGCGGGCGACCTCTCGACCAAGGTCGATGAGCGCCTGAAGGAACTCGCGACGACCGCCTCGATGCCGGGCTTTCGTCCCGGCAAGGTGCCGGTCGGTCTGCTGAAGAAGCAGTATGGCCAGGCGCTTTACGGCGAAGCACTGGAAGCGGCGGTGAACCAGAGCACGGCCAAGGCTATCGAAGATCGTGGCCTGAAGCCCGCGCTGCAGCCCAAGGTCGACCTCAAGACCTTGGAAGAGGGCAAGGACGTCGAGTTCGAAGTCGCGATCGAAGTGCTGCCGGAAATCGGCAAGCTCGATTTCTCGGGCATCGAGCTCGAGCGCCTGAAGGCCGAAGTGCCGGCGAAGGATGTCGAAGAAGCGCTGGAGCGCATCGCCAAGGCGAACCGCGAGCAGAAGCCGGTCGATCCGCCGCGTCCGGCCCAGAAGGGCGACGCCGTGAAGCTCGACTTCACGGGTTCGGTCGACGGTGTCGAGTTCCCCGGCGGCAAGGCCGAGGACTACACGCTGGATCTCGGCTCGGGTTCGTTCATCCCGGGCTTCGAAGACCAGCTGGTCGGCGCCGAAGTCGGCAAGGAAATCGACGTCAAGGTGAAGTTCCCCGACGAGTACGGCGCCAAGGAACTCGCCGGCAAGGACGCGGTCTTCAAGTGCACGATCAAGGAAGTGCGCGAGTATGTCGACAAGCCGGCCGATGACGAGCTCGCGAAGAAGAACAACTTCGAGAACCTCGACGCCATGAAGAAGGCGATCGGCGAGCGCATCGGCCAGGACTATGCCCAGGTCTCGCGCTCGATGATCAAGCGCCAGCTTCTCGACAAGCTGGCCGAAAGCCACAAGTTCGAGGTGCCCGAAGGCCTCGTCGAGAACGAGTTCAACGCCATCTGGCAGCGCGTCGAGGAAGCCAAGAAGAACGGCGAGAAGCTCGAAGGCGACGAAGAGACGATGAAGAAGGAGTACCGGGACATCGCCGTGCGGCGTATCCGCCTCGGTCTCCTGCTGGCCGACGTCGGCCGCTCCAACTCGATCGACGTGACGCCGGACGAGCTCAACCAGGCGGTGATGCGCGAAGCGATGCGCTATCCGGGGCAGGAGCGTCAGGTCCTGGAGTTCTACGGCAAGAATGCCGAGCTCAAGGAGCAGCTGCGCGCGCCGATCTTCGAGGAGAAGACGGTCGACTTCATTCTGGAGCTGGCCAAGGTTGCCGAGAAGTCGGTTACTCCCGAGGAACTGCTCAAGGCCGCCCGTGAGGCCGACGAAGAGAAGACGGCCGAGGCCGCCTGATCAATACAGTCGCGGCGGCCTTGAACCGGGCCGCCGTCGCTGCCACTTTCTACGGATGAATCACGAAAGGGCCACGCGATGACTCGCGACCGCGATCCGCTTGAAATCTACAACAACTACTACGTTCCCATGGTCGTCGAGCAGTCGGCCCGCGGCGAGCGCGGCTACGACATCTGGTCGAGACTGCTGAAGGAGCGGATCGTGTTCCTGAACGGGCCGATCGAGGACAACGTGGCCGGCGTCATCTGCGCCCAGCTGCTTTATCTCGAGTCCGAGAACCCGACCAAGGACATCTCCTTCTACATCAACTCACCGGGCGGCGTCGTGACGTCGGGCCTGGCGATCTACGACACCATGCAGTACATCCGGCCGCAGATTTCGACCCTGGTGTTCGGCCAGGCCGCTTCCGCCGGCTCGCTGCTGTCGATGGCCGGCGCCAAGGGCAAGCGCTTCTCGCTGCCCAACGCGCGCATCATGAT